>DXYE01000048.1:12954-18208 GCA_019415985.1 Clostridiales bacterium | reverse complement strand
TCTCATTTCTTTAGTTTATCTTATTTGCCACTTTTGTTACAACTTTATTATAGCTTTTCAAGGTAAAATCAAGATATCTTAACGGGAGGGATTTCTATGGGCAAGCTCGTTGATTTATCTGGTCGAACATTCGGTCTGCTTACCATCTTTCAGAGAGTAGAAGACCACAAACCTGGTCGCCCCATGTGGCTATGTCAATGCAGGTGCGGAAATACCATTGTTGTATCATCTACTAATTTACTCAAAGAAAATGGTACAAAGTCATGCGGGTGCTTGCGGCATAAGCAATCTCCTACCCTCATTGATTTGACTGGTAAAGTATTTGGGAAACTCACTGTAATCCAGAAAGATATTGCCTCTGAAGATGGAAAGTCAAAGTGGATTTGCATGTGTGAGTGTGGCAACACGGTATCTGTCCTATCAGATAGTCTACGAAAAGGCAAGACCCAATCATGTGGCTGCTCCCAATTCCAACTCAAGCATGACCTTGCAGGCCAGACCTTTGGATTCCTCAAGGTAATCGAACCAGTGAAAAATGAGAGACTTGCCAGCAATGAAACCAGGTGGAAATGCCTCTGCCAAAACTGTGGCCGTACAGTAGAGGTCAGCAGCTATTGGCTACGGCATAGCAATCCTTATGGGCATTGTAAATGCACCAGATTTAACAAACCTCAATAGAAGCCCGTAGGCGGCTCTCAGATCGTTCAATATCTTTAGTGGTAGGATTCTCCTGAATTTCAATCGTCGCTCCTGGGCTATTCTGGGCGGGCATGAGAAGAAATAGGGACAACCTGTGCCGGTTCCCCTTCATGTAAAATGGCTGATATTCGGTCAGTCCTTAGTTGTTTACGCGGGATTATATCTGCTTGTAAAATTAATGATGTTCTTCATCGTATTGGAATTTTTTGAACTTATAATCCGTATAGATCTTATGTACCTTTGGGTTGTTATTACATTCAACAAGGATACATCGGCATGGAATCAATGCGCTCGAAGCTCTTATGATTTCAAAGACATCATCCAATATCTCTTTGTTGAAAATATCAGACCCACAAAGTTTTCCATTATCAAGCCGCTCTATATATTTCACAAGCTGACCAATCAACACAAAATGCACAGACTCCGCTTCCTTAAACCCGCTTGCATCCTTAACACTGGTTTTGGATGCGGAGGTAGGAATGAGCGTTTTGTGCGAAAGAGTAAAGTACACATCCACTTTAATGCGCACAGAATCAAATTCCTGCTTGTCCACAATCAAATAAACAGAACACCAATTCCGCTGTATAAACTGAACGGCCTTTCTCCGCAAGAAATTCTCTCTATCTTCATCCAAACAACAGCGAAAAGAATCGAGAGCGTCAGATATCAGTAGTTGGATCATCTGTCTGACGCCCTCTCAAGTAAATCATTTAGCGAATTAAAAGGTGGCTAATGTCTCTTTACCCTTTTTCAGAGAAGGAGATTCCATAACTACCTTACGAAGAGCAGTCACTTCATCAAGTTCTTTTTTCAACCGCTCAAATGCAACTTGATCTCTTACATAAAATTCCTTAGTGATAGACGTAGTAGCCATACGGCCACCTCCCCATCTATAATATGCTACTTAGGCTGAAGAAATACGCAGAGACATTCCCTTGCATCTTCATTATAACTGAGTTGATAGAGGTTGTCAAGTTAATCCCAAAAATGTAGAGAGCCATCTATTTAATGGATATCGAAATATCGCCAACCGAAGCTGCTGTATGGTGTGACATCGGCATTGCAGCTCAAACCATTTTATTGAGCGCTGTAGAGCTGAGCTACGGCGGATGTCTTATGGGCACGTTTGATAGAATGAAAATTTCTGAAATTCTACATTTGGGGACCAGATACATTCCCCAGTTGATTATTGCGCTCGGGAGGCCAGCCGAAACTGCAGTTTTAGATCAAAAGAATACTACCGATGCTTCTGTCGCTTATTATCGCGATTTAAATGATGTTCATCACGTTCCCAAAAGGTCTCTCAACGAAATCTTGTTGAATCGTCCGAAATCGGGCGAGATCTGATGCCTGTAGTGAAGAAAGCTAAAACTGCTTGCCGCTTCCCTGCTGCTTATCTATTGCCCGCGCTGCCTGATGAGACAAAATCTGCGATTTTCTATGCTTTTTCTGACATATCCATATAACGGGGGCTCTGCAAAATGTAATTTTTGCAGAGCCCCCGTTATAAAAAACTCGCAAGTGAAACGCACGGCCCAATCTTTAAAGGTTCCTCAATCCGAGATCCCTTTTACGGGTCTGCCCGCTGTAAGGTCTTCTGCGCCTGTCAGCATTTTTTGTACCATATCACGCAGAACATATAATTCACCACGCCCATCGACCGTACACAGACAGCGGCGGGTAGAATAAGGATAGAAGCCAAATTCCTCTGTCTGTCCAGTTCTTGTGGTAAAGCGGAGCGTTGCCATACAGTCCAGCGCTGAAGAGTCTGTTGTTTCTGCATATCCTTGATTCTCGATGGACAAAATATTACTGTATAAACTCTGAAAATCCTTCGTGTTAACAGTTTTGCCGCTGATTTCCTCTGTCACAGTCAAAGATTCCTTTGCGTCACCCTGAATACGAAAACGATATTCGCTCTCACCGTCTGAAATTTCAATGGTATCCAAATTGTAAATATACTGCGCATAAATCAGCGGATCGATAAATTGAATTAAATCCCATTCCAAAAAAGACACGCTTTCCGCATCGACTGTCGCGATTAGATCGAACATTGGCGACAGAACATAATATGAATTGGTTGCAGGATCCTTTTCAGAAAACAGCAGATATTGCTCCTCATCTTGATATTTGAACAGCAGCTCATATGCCGGATCTACGAGCCCATAGGAAGCAATGATCTCATCCGTAAGATTGTATGCCACAACCGCCGTCCCCTCAAGCGACATGACTGCCGTCAGTGCTTGGGTGTAATTATCGGATACTCTATAAGATGCAGGATACAGCATTTTAAAGGCATAGGTGCCGCCGGTCTGTTCCTGTTCCTCCGCTGACATCGCATCAATACATATCTTCATTTCGTCGTGGTCGACGATTGTAAACGTTCTGATTTCCGTATAGGCATTCGAATCTACCGGTATGATCAGATTAGGGGTCATAAAGCTGCGGACATCACTGAGCACTGTCTCAACATACGTATTAAGAATATAAACGGCCTCACGTCCCTCATACCGCGCGTAATATCCGCCTCCAGAGGAAATCCTATCTCCGATATATACCACATGCTCAACTCCCTGTGTCGTTGTCAAACGATACCATGCCGGATCATCCTCTTCGGCAAGACCATATACGCTAAAGTCATCACAATTTGTTGTAATTCGCTCTATTGCCAGAGGTTTTCCCGCAGTAACCATAAGCATTGAAAACATCTTATTGCTGTATCCCATATCTTCCGCGCCCTCAATGACAAACTTTCCATTGGTCTGCTCAAAGGTGTATCCTCCCTCTGCATTGTAAACCTCAAGCTTTTGAATAGCAGAAGAATCCGTCGGTGCAAACAGGTAGATACGGTTGCTGCTTCCTATCGTTTCGCATTTGCCCAGGGCCGCATCCTCCGGTGCAGCGACAATCAGTTCCGGCGCCTCATCTTCGGACTGTGAATCTATCCATGGCCTAAGAATAAAGCTATAGATGCATAAACCAATCGCGGCCGCTGCGGCAATTACTAAAATCAGTGCTTTTCTGCGTGCAAGCAATGATTTTTTTTTCGTCTTTTTATCGGCTGTCTCAGTTGTTGTCTCCCGATCCTCATGTTCTGAAAAAGTAGAAAGCCTGTCCATGATTTCGTTCATGGATGCCTCCTCGCCCTCAATGCCAAAACGTCTATAAGCCTCCTTGAGCCGCAGGATCTCATCTGAATCGGAATTCGCTTTATCTGTTACATCCATAGTCTCAAGACCGTCGGTTATCGAACCCTCCGAATTTACCGACTGCTCTGCTTCCGAGCCTGTTATATTCGAATGCTCCGGTTTCATATGGCTGGGGTGTTCCTTTTCCTGCGTTACAGCCCGTTTGTTTTCTTTCCCTTTCTCGCACTTTTCTTCCCCCAGGTCATTCGGCTGTTTTCCCTGCTTTTCTCTCATTGATGCATTTCCTTTCATCGGCTTGCTGTTTTCAAAATATGACGGAATAGATAAGACTTATGCCGGTATTTCCATCAATATAAACTCCTTCTGTTGCGCTGCAAATTGTCCGCTGGAATAGATAACAAAAAAAGCTTGACTCTGGACGCTTCCGTATCGCATACACAACTGTACGACTGTGTTTATTCATTTTTACATCTATTCTACAGCAGATCATTTATTTTACAAGGGCGAAGCAGAAGTGTCGATGAGTTACGTCTTTCAGTTGAAAATTATATCATATCTTGAATAAGCCCTTTTCTATTTCCGTATCAAGCGCAGCCGCTTACGCCTGTATTTTCTTATACTTAGACACGGACTCTCTCATTTTTACAGATGGCGACGTTTGACCCATACAAAGGTTCCGGCCGCTAAAATCAAAACGGGAACCACCGCTACCAGCGCTACAGTCCAACCGGATGCCTCTGCTGTGCTTATGGTCAGGGCGTTGTCTTCAAATTGTTTGAATCGAATGTCTACAGGAACCTGATCCACACCGAACAGCCGCATAGCTGCATATATAATGTCACGGTTGCCGTATGCACTTTGACTCATATATACGCTGTCTGCGAAACTCGCGCTGGAACAGGCCAGCACATAGGCGTTCATCGGCTCGTTTTCCACATAATCTGTTTGTATCGACAGTGTCATCAAATCAAACTGTCCGCGCACAGCCTCGTCTGTTTCAGATGAAAAAGCCTGCGCTGTTCTGCTCGTGGTCAGGACAGACGACACGTTTCTGTTGTTTTTACTTTCGAAAAGCTGGTATATCGGACTTGCGTCCTTGACAATGGTCATGGGGACCGATGAGAGTTCCCGCATCGTCTGGTGCAAAGACGCACCCGAGCCTTCGGTCGGAAGAGTTGCCTTGATGGTCAGTCCATCTGCGGTCGTCGAGCTGTCTGTATCCTTGAGTACAGCTTCCCCAAACTGAATGCCCCATTCCTCAAGATACTCCTCAAGTTCAGGAAAATACGGCGTATCTGGGCCCATAAACACCATAAGACTGCCATGGTTTTCTAGAAAATCGTCCAGTACCGCAATCTCATTTTCGATGCCATCCTCATTAATTCCAATAAAGTCAAACTGCGGTG
>DXYE01000048.1:0-12944 GCA_019415985.1 Clostridiales bacterium | reverse complement strand
TTGATCACAATTACTTTTGCATTTTCAGGCAGCGGTTCTTCCGTTAAATTGACAATTTTTACATCGAACCCCGCAGACTCAAACAACATTCCGAGTCCCTCCGGATAGGTCTCTCCATGTCCTGATGTAAAGACCGCCACCGGATGATACATCCCGGCAAGCTGCATCATGGCAGAGGCAAACTTCAATTCACCGTTAAAGCCGATCACACTGTTATCCTCAGAAGACAGCATAAAAAACGCTTCCTGAGCATATTTTTTATGTCCTTTCTCACTCTCGATGATAACATCCGTGGTATAGATCGTTTCCGTTGATGTAAGCTTATATTTACTTGCTGCGTCAGGGTAGGTATTGACATCCAGATATTCTATGGTCACATTGTCCAGACGCATTTCCAGATCCCGCGCACAGGTATAAATCATTTTTGAGGTTGTATTTTCCGATAATTTATCCAATGGCATGCAAAAGATAATTTTATAAGAAGCATCCAAATCCTTTAGGAGATCTATCGTGCTGTCAGACATGCTGAATATATCCGTTTGTGTCATATCCACGTACCATCCGTATCGTGAAGAAAGTGCGGTAAAAACAACATTCAGCACAATAACAGCTGCGATTACGACCACGGTCAGCAGAACGGAAACAGTTCCGTATTTAAACTTTCTGCTCTGAAAAAATCCCTGTTGCTTTTTCATGTATCCTCCCCAAACATTCGTTTTGAAACACCGTTTTGTTTTTCTTAATCTCGGAAGGAAGAAACCCTCATAGAATCTTCCCTGCCCTGTTTGTAAAGCGCAAAACTGTATCGCAATAATGTCTTACCGCCTCAACCGCGCAACTGCGTAACCCAGTGGTTTTGAAATCATTCCCAACGTTTCCTTTCGTATACGCGCACCGTCAGGAACAGAAAGACAAATATAATAGATGCATAATACAAAAGCGAATTGATATTTAAAATCCCATAACTGAAGTCTACAAAACGGGAAAAGATGGAGAGCCAGTTTAGAACTGTCCGGACAACGGAGCTTCCGATATATTGGTTAAAATAAGAAAGAAACAGGAGAGCCGCGATTACAGCTATGGTTGAAATGGCCGAGACCAACTGGTTTTCTGTAAGGGAAGACAGGAATACCCCGATGGCAATAAAGGCGCCTCCGATCAGAAGAATACCGAGCACATTTCCCACAAGAACAGCGGTGTTCGGTTTACCGTATTGATAAAGAGCGATAAAACCTGTCAGCGATGATATGAGGAAGGTGCCGGCGAACATGGTATACGCAGCAAAAAACTTCGCACAGACCATAGAGGGCAGCGATACGGGAGCAGATAGGAGCAGTTGTTCTGTTCTCAGTTTTTTTTCCTCGCTGAATAATTTCATAGTCAGCAACGGTATGACTACGATAAAGACATAAAGCAGTGTTACAAAATAGGAGGCAACACTGCTGTTTTCGCCATTCTGTAGGGTAAAATAGCTGAACAGCGCACCGTTTACCGCGAAAAATATAGCAATAAAAATATAACCGATTGGAGAGGTAAAATATACCCGCATCTCCCTTTTATAGATTGCTGACATAATTTTTCTCCTTTACATCCTTTGTACCGCTGTAAAAATAAGCTCCTGTTTTAAGCTGCGTATTTTTAGTTTCTTAATTTTTTGTTTATACATGATACACCCGCATGGCCCAGCCCACTTAGCTTCCAGCCTTGAATCGAGTGCGAGACCTGCGTTTCTCCTCCTGTCGGTCAAGCAATGTCAAAAATACATCCTCCAGGTTCGTCCCCATTGCTTCCATACCAATCAGAGGCCAGCCGTTTTCTGCCATAGTAAAGAAAAGCGGTTTTCTCATATCCAGACCTGGACCGCTCTCTACAAGGAAAGCTGTGCTCCCGGCCTCCCGCTCACCTAAAATTTCCGCATAAGTGACCCCTTGCTTTTTTCTAAGAGTATTCAATACCTCGCGCGCCGGACCGACTACCTTCAGGCATAGGCGTCGATAACCTCCTGCTGCTTCCGCAATCTCTTCAGTCTTTTCATTCGCAATAATTTTTCCCTTGTTTATTACGACAATCCTTTCGCAGACAGCGCTCACCTCAGGAAGTATATGTGTACTCAGTATGACCGTATGGTTTCTGCCGAGCGTTCTGATCAAATTGCGAATTTCCACAATCTGCTTCGGGTCCAGTCCGACAGTCGGCTCGTCGAAAATAATCACCTTTGGATTCCCTACAAGGGCCTGTGCAATTCCGACGCGCTGACGGTAACCCTTGGAAAGATTTCGGATGATTCGATTGTATACCTCCTGTATCTTTACAACCTCACAAATCTCCTGAAGGTGTTTTTTACGGTTTAGTGTACAGTGCTTGATATTATATATAAAATCAAGATACTCTTTGACGGTCATATCCAGATAAAGCGGAGGATGCTCCGGTAAAAATCCGATTCGGCGCTTGGCCTCCATGGGTTGTTCCAAAA
The DNA here is from genome assembly GCA_019415985.1 of Clostridiales bacterium. GTDB lineage: Bacteria > Bacillota > Clostridia > Oscillospirales > CAG-272 > CAKTAA01. Next base: position 10,471 of record DXYE01000048.1, on the reverse strand, counting down.
TGTCGATCCCATCAATTTCAGCTCTGCCGGAGGTCGAGGAAAGACATCCGGTCAAAATATTCATCGTTGTCGTCTTTCCCGCGCCGTTAGGACCTAAAAAGCCGACGATTTCACCTTCCTTCACCTCAAAGCTGATATGGTCGACCGCACGTATGTTTCCATATGTTTTTACAAGGTTTTCAATTTTAATCATACCGTTTTCCCGGTTCTCTCCCGCCTGTCAGACGGTTAAACCATCCTTTTCCTTTTATTTTCAGGAAATATCCAAAAAATCGTATCCATCTTTTCCCTATACTCAGCCGATACAGAATTGCCGGCTTTGTGTAACGCCAGTATAAGTATTCCCAAATTATAGAAAAATAAAGACGATTTATAAATTGAAATGAGTATAGCACATACATTTGAATATTTCATGAACAGCTGCCGCCATTTCTATACCTCGACATACTGCTTGAAAATTTTCGCATGTCTATCACAATCTGCACACAGAATCGACACCAAAATGCCGCTGTTCTCTGCATATGGGTTGCGGCCAGAGAAAACTTATGTTATAATGAACGCAATAAAACAATAAATTGAAAGATCCGTTTCTCTGCACTGTTTATTTGAATGTTTATAACAATATAAACTCAAAAATACAGTGTTTAAATGAATAATCCCCCTATCAAACAGAAATATAGATCCGGGGACTGACGTCCTCCAAAGGATGAAATGCTGATCTCGCCTCCGTCCAATTTCAAGGCGGCCGATTCTTTCTTTATTTGCTCAGCAAAACCGGTTTTCAATTTTTAATTATGGCAAAAATTCATGTCCCGGGATTTATTTAAAGAAATTTGTACTCCCGACAGCATACTGCAAACCTGGGATCCATTGTAGTCTGAAAAAGACATTGGTTTGACAAACGAACCTGATCCGAAATTGACAGCACGGCCGACAAACAGCGGTTTATCAGATGCTAAAAAACTGTCTGAACTGTATTTATTTGAATCAAATTTTTGATATCCATGGCGGCGCAGCCACAGAAAGGAGCTTATAACGCAATATGGAAAAGAATGCTGACAGCAATTCTCAATCTCTCATAGAAACGAAGGTTTCCTCACAAAACATTTTTCACGGCAGGCTTCTGCATGTTTTTCGCGACACTGTAAAGCTGCCCGATGGCAAAGAAACGACGCGTGAGCTTATACGGCATACCGGCGCAGCCTGTGTGGTGCCTCTGACGGAAAAGAATGAGGTGGTCCTAGTTCGGCAGTTCCGTTATCCCATAAATGCCGTACTGACAGAAATCCCCGCGGGCAAACTTGATACCCCTGATGAATCGCCTGCTGCCGCTGCCGCGCGTGAGCTTCGCGAGGAAACTGGTCTGACAGCCGATTTTTATACGTACCTCGGTGCGCTATATCCTACACCCGCATACACCGATGAGATCATTCATATGTATCTGGCAACCGGACTGCATGAAGGAAATCAGGCGCTTGACGAGGACGAGTGGCTCCATCTTGAAACCATACCGCTCGACCGGCTGGTACGTCAGATAGCAGAGGGGAAAATCAGAGATGCAAAGACACAGGCGGCAGTTCTTAAAGTATGGTATATACAAAACAATCCTGCTGGTGATATATGATTATCAGCCCTTTCCGTTTTTTCAAGTTTACAGAACATAAGTGATGGTTTTTACGTAATATAACAAATAATATTTCATTTCAGCCGTCAAACAGCTTGTATCATTAAAAATTTGGCAGCAGGGAAAATTTTAGCTCCCTGCCGCCAAATTCTATTTTTTCGTGCGAAATCTCATACTCTGCAATGCTGTCTTGATGATTGCAGCATCTATATGTGACCTATCACCTGACCAGCGAGTTTTCGGAAAAGCCGGAACTTGGCCAGATCATCGACACGATAGAGTTGGAGAGCAGTCAGCGGCAATCGGCGTAAAAAACTCTCACTGCCTACGCCGAAAACTATTGCTTTAAAGTGATAAAGCAGGTATAATAGCATCGTGTTACCTATGCTATTATACCTGCGTCCCGGGGTTAAAATAATCAAGATACAGGGAAACTACAATGTGGTAATCTATTGCAGGCTCAGCCGCGATGATGAACGAGCTGGTGAGTCTGTATCTATCGAAAGTCAAAGGGAGGGGCTCGGCAAGTATGTCCATGAACAGGGCTGGAATCTCATCTCGACTTATTGTAACAATGGGAACTCAGGTTCGACCTTCGACAGGTCGGGATTCAATCAGCTCATAGAGGCCAGCAAGTATACGGATGTCGTATTTCCAACGCTGGGCTTCCGGTTCATCGCTCTCAACGACGACGTTGACACGATTCGCAAGAACAACGAGATGCTGGTCATTCTGAAATATTTGATAATGTATTTTTTGCAAAAGATATTTCAAAGAAAATCCTCTCTGCATGAAAAAAGCTTACAAAACAAGGAAAAATCACCGCGCCCTTTGCACCCTACGGTTACAAGTAGACGAAAAAACAACGCTTATCGTAAAGTAGATATCTACTATCGCTTCATCGGCAATCCATGTTAATGTTGCGTTATAAAATTCATAGTATAGGAGTTGGATATGATTCGAATTGGAATTTTAGGTTTCGGTTCTATGGGCCGTACACACGCTTACTGCGTGGAAAACATGAAATATTTTTACAATAATCTGCCGTTTGACGCCCGCGTTTGCGGCGTTTACACGCCAAGGTGGGAAAAGACCTCTGCTATAGCAAAGACTTTCGGCATTCCTTTCGCCGCTGAAAATGAAGAAGAGCTGATCCATTCGCCGAATATCGATGTCATTGACATCTGTACCCCCAATGTCTTCCACTACGAAACATTAAAAAAGGCTATTCTAGCAGGTAAACATATTTACTGTGAAAAGCCTCTCTGCATTACGGCAGCACAGGCAATTGAAATTTCAGAGCTGGCGGACACCCGAAAAATCATAGGTCAAGTGGTTTTCAACAACAGATTTCTTGCTCCTATAATAAAAATGAAGGAGCTTTTGGACGGCAATAAGCTAGGAAAGCTTTATAGCTTTCGGAGTGAATACCGGCACGCAAGCTGCGTCAATCCGAAAAAGCCTGCCGGTTGGAAACAGGTCCGCGAAATCTGTGGGGGCGGCGTGCTGTTTGATCTTGGTTCCCATGCCATAGATCTGTTAACCTTTCTGTGCGGAAAATTTAAGGAAAAAAACGGTGCTCCCTGCATCACGGGAAGAAGTCAAATTGCACATCCTATACGCGCCGGACTTGACGGCTCTCCCTGGCAAACGGACGCGGATGAAGCCTTTTACGCCATTGGTGAATTGGAGAACGGCGCTGTTGGTACTATAGAAGCAAACAAGCTGGCGACAGGAGAAAACGATGGATTGAAAATTGAACTATATGGTGAATACGGCGCCCTGAAATTTGACCTCATGGATTTGAATTACTTATACTATTATGACAATTCACATCCCGTCATCACGGATGATCTCGGAGCTTCCCGTGGCTTTACTGCTATTGAATGTGTCGGGAGATATCCTGCGCCGGGCGGTGTTTTCCCCGGAAGAAAAGCTCCGGCAGGATGGCTCAGGGGGCATCTCGGCAGTATGTACGCCTTTCTTTCATCAGTATACAGTGGCATTCCTGCCACGCCCTCCTTTCGTGAGGCCGCTTATATTCAACAGGTAATGGAGCATCTATATACGAACGATTTCTCCTGTTTCCATAAATAAGAAATTCAATTGTAAATATTGCACAACTTTAAATCCTTACTTTTGTGCAATTCTCTAAATATTGTGCCAATGAAACAATCACTTCTTGCTATTATGGAAAAATAATGCTATAATAAAATGGTAAAATGATGTATTTGCGTCCGACAGCGGATTGGTGCATAATTTCTGCGCACTGCCGCCGCAAATGACAGTTAACGATGAGGAGGAACTATCCCGATGAAAAGATTTTTGTCACTGATGCTGGCGGGAGTGATGCTGCTTTGCATGCTGGCCAGCTGTTCCGGTCTGAAAGGAGACGATAAGGGTCCGATTTTCAATATCTATTTGGGCTCTGAACTGCGGAATTGGGATCCCGCCGTTGCTTATAATGATGCATCTGCGGTTCGCTTTTTCAGCCTGATCTACAGCGGTCTCATGACGGTAGATGAAAAGGGCAATATCGAAAAATCACTTGCCAAAAATATCACCACCTTTCAGGATGCCAAAACCGGAGAGCATAAAATGCAGATTGAAATCATCGACACAGCTTGGAGCGATGGCAGAAAGCTCCAGGTGGACGATATTATTTTTGCTTGGAAGCGGATCATTGAGCCCAGCTTTTCCAGTCCTGCGGCCGCTATGCTTTTCCAGATAAAAAATGCTAGGGCTATCCGTAACGGTGATGCTACAATTGATGACCTCGGCGTAGCCTCTCTTGATACTACACTTCTTGAAATTACCTTTGAATCCGAACCCGACACGGATCTTTTTCTCGAATATTTAGCCAGTCCCGCCTTGGTTCCTCTCCGTGAGGATGTCGTGAGCTTCTCCGAGGATTGGAGTAAATACTCCCAGTATCTTGTTGCGAGCGGTCCCTTCTGCGTTAAATATCTTGACACTGCGCACTTTGGTGAAAGCGTCACGCTTGAGCGCAACGAATATTATCTGGATGTGGAAGGTCATACAGAAAAAGCGCTGGATAAAGATGTAACGCCGTATCGGATTGTGGTTCACTACAATTATGACGATGCTATGCTTGATGAAGCTTTCGCATACACTGAAGAAGAGGGAACTGTTTCGCTGTCTGATACCCTTTCCCTTTCTCACATTTCCGATAAAATTCTATATGTTTCAGATATTACTGCTGCAAGAGCTGATAAATATGACGATATAGAGACAGCAGAAACGATGTCTGTGTATTCTTATTATGTGAATACCAGTAATCCTTTGTTTGAAAATGCGGCTGTTCGTCAAGCTCTGTCTCTTGCCATTGACAGAACAAAAATTGCAGAGTTGGCGGTCGGCGCCAAGCCTGCGACCGGCCTGTTGCCGAGCGGTGTCTTCTATGTGGATCGCAAAACTTCTTTCCGTGAAGAAGCCGGTGACGTTCTGGCTGCTTCCGCAGATATTGAAAAAGCAAAATCTCTGCTGCAGGACGCAGGCGTAACCTCAGGTTCATTTACACTTACCTACAAAGAAAGCGGCCTCAATGGCAGCATTGCGCAGGCAGTAAAAGCTGCTTGGGAGGAGATTGGCTTTACTGTTACCCTGGAAGCCTTACCGTTGGAAGAATATGACGCACGTTTTGTTAAGGACACGGAAAGCGGTACCTATAACTTTGACGTGATCGGTTTGGATTTCCAGACGGTTTCTACCAGTGCATTCTCCACCCTTGCGCCGTTTAGTCCGGATTTCAGCGGTGAAGCTGTCAACGTAGCCGGAAGCGATTATACGCCCCTGCCGCATTTGACGGGCTACAATAGTGATGCATACAATCAACTGATTCAGGAGGCCTTCAACGCCGCATCGCGTGAGGACATGGACAAAACACTGATTCAGGCAGAAAAGCTGCTGCTTGAAGATGCTCCGATAATTCCGGTTATGTTTAATGCCAATGCTTATGCGGTAGCTTCAGATCTTTCCAATGTGAAAACCAACTATTACGGATGCAATATCTTTACAAAGTCGAAGCTGAAGAACTACGAGGAATATAAGCCGCTGGATACTTTGATTGCAAACGAAGAGGAAACAGAGGCATAAATCCCATATCATTAAGTTATTTCTCTGCTTCAGATGTATAAATGTCATAAGCAGACGGCTGAGCTTCATGATGAAGCCCAGCCGTTTTTTATCTTAAATATTTTATGACATCCTTCCTGACCATGGTCAAGTATAGTAAATATAGACGAAATCCTGCCTGCTACAAAGCCAGCAAAAAGGGCACCGGACGAACTTAGTTGAAATATCCTTCTATGTTTGACAGAAAAATACAAAATTTCAGCACGCTATTTAATCTCAAATCATATTCTATTCCGCTCCCTAAACACGCCATAATTTAAATTTTACTGAGGGTCAATGCTATCCTTTCAGGATAACCACAGCGGAGAAGAAAAAATCCTGACCGTCTGTTTAGAATAAGATTTAGATATATTTTTCATACCGGTAAGCACTGCGTTTTATACGAATAAAGTAGTTCAAGCGCTCACCCTGCTCAAACGACTAAAATCTGATTCATTTTATGAAAATATAAAGCAGACATTGGTTGAATAATCTCTATCATCAAGATTCATGGAAGGATATAAAAAAGTATTCAGATTTTTTGTGAGGTTTAGCATTAATTGTTTTTCGGAGAATTCTCGACCGATGCTTGTGCGGCAATAGAAAAAACGCCCTGAAATCCGGAACATTGACGTCCGCCTTGCAGGGCGCTTCTCTAATTTTTCTCTTCTAAATCTCTTTTACCCAATGAAATTGTAATGACTTATCGATGGCTCAACCTATCAGGAAAAGAACACGTGATTTCCGATGGTCTGTTCATATGTGCAATTTCTGGAGAACCAGCTGTTCTCAGAATAGGACGCTTCTACAAAATACAGAATTTCGTCAGAAACCGTGTACCCCTCCAGACAGATTTTCGCCGCTACAACGCTTTCATAATCTGGTTCTCTGTAAACTGTTCCGTATTTCACCGGGGAAAATTGATAGTTTCCATTCGTGCATTCAAACACGACGTCCTTGACCGTATCGGCAAATTGCTCGTCTCTTACACGATTGAGAACGACATTTCCCACTGCAATCTTTCCCTGAAGCGATTCTGTACCGCTCTCAGATGATATGATGCGTGAAAGCCAGTACAAGTCCTCCTCGTTGTAGAAATAAATGCCGTTTAAAATGGTTTGATCTCCGCGCGTAATGTGCGCGATTTGATTGTCTCCGTCCCAATCTGCACTGGCGCCAAAGGCCTTAGCAAGGGAACGGATTGGTACAAACATGGTTCCGTCAATGGCATAGGTTTTCTGTGTGCTGTAAATATATCTGCCGTTTGCTACGATATAGTGCGAATCATAAGTAATATTCATAATGAGATTGCTTGCTGTAATCCGCGCTGTCTGCGCCGCGCCGTCCCAATCGATCGTACAATCCTGCTGCGTAATCGCTGTTACGCATGCTCGGACAGGGACGCAAATGACGCCGTCTGTCGGCAGTGTCCATTCTATATCACACACCTCACCATCAATTGCCACACGGATTCCCGCAGCCTGTACCGGTAAAGCACAAGCCATCAGGATAGCCACACATAAAAGACAACAAATGATTTTCATTCGTTTCATGTGCTTCCTCCTTTTCCGTCTGTTTTGAGTGGTATATTCATACACAAAAACAGGAATGTTTTAGACATTTTGTTCGATAAACAGCCTTTTTGTCATCTTTTGCCGCCGACCTGCTTCACGCTGGCTCTGCAGGTGCATTACAATCATTTTTATGCACGCGGCATACATTTCTCTGCTGTTTATTTTTTCATTTACACACAAAATCATTTCCCGTTTTGTTGTGTATATGATTCTTATTATACTACAAATTCGCGAATTTGTCAAACTTTTTTATGCATTTGGGCGCATGAGTGGGGGAAACCCCCTGATAAACAGGACTTTTTCAAGGAATCTTTTTTTCGCTTCAAAAAATATTTCTTGCATTTTTTGAAAAAATATGCTATACTAAATCTGTCTTTTCCAGTAGAATTCATTTTCATTTTTCCTGGTTTTGAATTTGTATATTTATTCATTTATTCCTGTCCTATACAAAGGTTATTCAAACCAAAGCATGACAGATCTAAGAGGGGCCGTTAAATTCGATTCTTGTAGATTCGACGTCTCCCTGTGAATTTATATGAAGAAAGTCTAACAGTTATTTTATGTATTATAGTTATATAGATGAAGGGAATTAAAATATGAAAGAATGTAATGTTGTCGGAAATGCCATAGTAGGACAATCGGGCGGTCCGACGGCTGCCATTAATGCAACGCTGGCCGGTGTGATTCGTGGCGTCAGAGACGAGAAATGCATATCAACACTTTATGGCGCCTTTCACGGAATGGAAGGCATGCTTTCCCATAAAATATGTAATCTCAGTGCACAATTTCCCGACGAAGCGTCATTAAAGATTCTGGAACAAACCCCTGCTGCAGCCCTGGGTTCCTGTCGGATGCGCCTGCCGCAGCCAGAAGATGATCCAACTGTCTATGAATCACTCTTTTCTTACTTCAAAGAATTAAACATTCGTTACTTTTTCTACATCGGCGGAAACGATTCCATGGATACCGTGGATAAGCTGACAACCTATGCCGAAAAGACGGATTATACCATACGGATCATGGGCGTTCCGAAAACCATAGACAATGATGTCATAGGAACCGATCACACGCCGGGCTACGGTTCAGCCGCCAAGTTCATCGCAACATCCATGCTCGAAATTTTGCGGGATTGCGCGGTCTATACAACCAAAGCCGTTACCATAGTCGAAATTATGGGGCGTGATGCAGGCTGGCTAACTGCGGCAGCCGCCCTTCCGCGAAAAATTTGCGGTACAGCGCCAGACCTGGTTTATGTCCCTGAGCGCCCCTTCGATTATTCCCTCTTTTTTCGGGATGTGCGCAGCGCTCTCGAAAGACATCCCAATGTCGTCGTTGCGGTTTCCGAAGGTATCCGGTTTGCAAACGGAAGATATGTCGGAGAATCCGCTCAAAACGGCGTAAAGGATGTTTTTGGACATCAGTATCTCGCCGGAACTGGAAAAGCGCTCGAGCTTGCCGTCAAAAATGAAATCGGCTGCAAAGTGAGATCTATTGAACTCAATCTTTTGCAAAGGTGCGCCTCCCACTGTGCTTCACGAACCGATTTGGATGAAGCTGTTTCTATCGGAAGAGAAGCAGTCCGATGCGCGGCTGCAGGGGCCTCGGGAAAAATGATGTGTTTCCGGAGAGAAAGCAGTTCTCCGTATACCGTGTCTTCTTTCTGTAAAGATATTTCCAGCATTGCCAACCGTGTACGAACGTTGCCGGACGAATTTATTCATCCGGATGCCAATCATATTACAGACGCTTGCTTGGACTACCTTTTCCCTCTGATTCAAGGAGAATGTCAGACCATCTGTCAAAACGGACTTCCTGTTCATTGTATTCTGTCAAGACCGGCTCATACATAAAATTGTTTCCCTGGATACGATTTGATACAGATGAAAATTATATTTATCAAAAACAAACGTTTTTTCTGTCCAGTATATCTTTTTTTTCGATACCTACATATACATGTTCGTGTAAACCAATAATCAGTGAAAGGATGTTTTTTCCGCCAATACATGGTTCATTGCGGTGAAAACAGCAGGTCATAAGCTTAAATTATGAAAAATCATCTTCTAAAAATGTCCGATCTATCTCGGGAAGATATTCTTGATCTTTTAAATCTGGCCGCGCAACTCAAATATGAACATCAGAACGGAATCAAGCATCCTCTGCTCGCCGGTAAAACACTGGGTATGATTTTTCAAAAGTCTTCGACGCGTACACGTGTTTCTTTTGAAGTCGGCATGTATCAACTCGGCGGTGAGGCGTTGTTTCTGAGTTCCCGAGACATTCAGCTTGGTCGCGGCGAACCGATCGAAGACACCGCGCGCGTATTGTCGCGGTATCTCGATGGCATTATGATTCGTACCTATGAACAGGCTGAGGTGGAAACGCTTGCGCAATACGCAAACATCCCCGTTATCAATGGCCTGACAGATTACAGCCACCCCTGTCAGGTACTTGCGGACCTGTTGACAATTCGCGAATATAAAGGATCCTTGGATGGTCTAAAGCTCTGTTATATCGGGGATGGCAACAACATGGCAAATTCTCTTACCGTGGGGTGTCTGACCGCCGGTATGCAGGTAGCTCTGGCCTGCCCTTCCGGTTATGTACCGCACGCTGATGTTCTTGCCTTTGCCCAAGCCTATGAAGGAATGTTCTCTGTAAGCTGTGATATTCTGCATCAGGCCAAAGATGCGGATATCCTAGTTACCGACGTTTGGGCCAGCATGGGACAGGAAGAAGAGGCGGAGGAGCGCAGAAAAGTCTTTGCCGGTTATCAGATCAACGATCAAACAGTGCAGGTCGCTAAACCAGACGCAATGGTGCTTCATTGCTTACCGGCGCACCGCGGAGAAGAAATTACAGCAGATGTTTTAGAAGCACATGCCACGGAAATCTTCGATGAGGCGGAAAACAGACTGCACGCACAAAAGGCCGTAATGGTGCGTCTTATGAGTTAAAATAATTTAGAAATGTATAGATTATAGAAAAACGGTGTTCGTCATTTTTGCCGAACACCGTTTTTAATTTTCATATTATTCCAAAGAAAAAATCATAGAACCAATTGCCTTCAGGAGTTATCGAAAAAATTCCATAGCAACTGTTTTGACTGTTTTTATAAATCTATTGAAAGGTTGGTATATAC
>DXYE01000047.1:1234-18340 GCA_019415985.1 Clostridiales bacterium | reverse complement strand
GTGCATGAGAAAATAAACCCAATCGGTAATTACAGAGAAGTCCGGCTTTCAACCGTTTCATGTTGGAGGCCGGTCTTTTTCTGTTTTGCAAAAAGAAAAACAGAAAGGACGAATCCAACATGAGCGAACACATCAGCGATCCCCTGAACGATTTTCTGAATGCGAAAGAGCCGGAAAACGACCTGTTTGCCGATGTCCCGTTTCCTGTTTCGGAAGAGACAGACGAAAAGGAATCGACATATAGAAAAATTCCGTTCGTCGGCAATTCAGAATTTGAGGGAACCGAACCCGATGGGCCGGGGACATCCCTCCATGCGAAACAACCAAAGCAAACAAGCCTATTTGAAGCAGCGCTGGCACAAACCCCGGCTGCGCAGCAACAGCAGGCGGAACCCCCACAGAAAGAACTTTCTCAGAAAACCTCTGCCCAGGAAGAAAAAGATCCTTTCGCCGCTGCACTCGAAAAAGCGAAAGCACAGAGCCAGGAGCGTCTTGCAGAAAGCTTTGCCGAGAAGGATGCTGTCTTTTCCTATGGGAAGGCAAAGGACCCTATTACCGACCGGGACTGCACCTTTGAAGATCTTCGGACGAAATATGAAACGGATTTCCCAGAGCTGTCCGAATCCAAAAAGGTGTCCTGGAGCGTGGCCTATGGAAAGGTCACAAAAACCATACTGAACCCCGGTTCTGACAAAGTATACGACATCAAGGCGGAAATCGAGAAATCCAAAGCGTTCCTCGACGGGATCAATAAGGCGAAAACGGATGCGGAAAAGCAGCCTGAATGCCTGGTGAAGCCCCGTGTCACAGCGCAGAGCAAAGGCGAGACACTGCGGATGCCCTCGTATAAGGAATACTGCCTAACTTCCTCCGACGCACAGGCCAGCACAAAGCCGATCGTAATCCTCCCCGCACGAGACGGGAAAATTTATGAGATACGCAAAACCCCCGTGGGCACCTTTACGGCTCCGGCAGAGAACCTGCCGGAGCTCCCGGAGGTACACAACGGCTTTCAGATGACGCTTCCCAAAATCCCTATGCACATTCTGATGTTCATTGTCAATTTTTTCGAAAAGCTTTCGGACCAATTTGCGCTGGAGGCGCTCGTGCATATCCTGTACGATACCATCCGCAGAAAATACGTTGTCCGAGTGCCGCAGCAAGAATTGACACCCGTCAGCGTCCGCTCAAGCATAGAAAAAGAGTACCCGGAGCATATGATCCATGTTATGGATATCCATTCTCACAGCACCATGCCGGCTCAATTTTCCGCTATCGATGATGATGACGAAAAAGCGACGCGGCTTTATGCGGTTGTAGGAAGATTGGATAAAGTGTTCCCGGATATCACTGTGCGAGCAAGCTGCGGCGGAAAATTCGTATATTTAAGGCCACAGGACGTCTTTGAAACCGATTTTAAAGCATACCCCTACCCCTCAAGCTGGAATGCAAACATCAGCTTTTCCAAAGAAAAAAAACTGCCGCAGTTGCCGTCGGCGTCATATTGCTTGAAAGGACAGGAAAAAGTCAATGAAATACTCAAAATCTGCACCCGTTAAGATCCTTATCATTGGCGCCGGCGGTACCGGCGGGTATGTTATCCCGCATCTGTATCGGATCGGCTTTGCTGCTGACCGCCCTGTGCGCATCCTTGTATGCGACGGCGACGTGGTAGAGGGCAAGAACCTGATTCGCCAGAACTTTGTGGAACAGGATATTGGCCGAAACAAAGCGCAGGTCATGGCGGAACGGTATTCCGCAGCCTTTGGGATCGAATGCGAGTATATCCCGCGTTTTGTGGAAGACGAGGAGGAACTGCTGCGCCTGACAAGTCCGGACTTTGTTCGGAACAGCTATCGAGATATTCCGGAAACGCAGCGGGTCATCCTGCTGGGGTGCGTGGACAACAACAAATCCCGCAGGCTGTGCCATAGCGTTTTTACCAAACAGAGGGATCTTATCTACATTGATTCCGGCAACGGGGAACATACCGGCCAAGTCGTATGTGGCGTCCGTCAGAATGGGCGCACGACCTATAAACCGGTCTGCTCTCTGTACCCGGATATGCTGGCAGACGAGGATAAATTCCCGTCGGAGCTGTCCTGCGCAGAGCGTTCGGTTTCGGCGCCTCAGTCGGTGACGGCCAACCTTACAGCAGCCACCGCCGTTGTGTCGTTTTTGTATGACCTGATCATCTATGGGGAACTGAAAACCCGCTATGTCACTTTTTCCTCCCGTCAGATCAATATGCGGGCGGAACTGGTGAAGCCAAGAAAGCGAATCACAAAACCGGCGGCAAAAGCCGCTTAAAAGAAAGGAAATCAACCATGCAGGAAAGACACTTTATTCTATATCAAAACGCAAGCACGGAATACCGGGACGGCCATCACGAGGTGCTGACCAGCCTTCGGGTAGAGGAAGTTCTGCCGGACGGGGAGCGAAAAAACGTATATATGAACATCCAGCTTCACAACGACAGTATTCCGCCGATCATGGACAGCGTTTTTGAATCGCTTGTATCCAAAGAACCGGAACGTCGGGTTCGGCGCTCTGAAAGGGGGGCTGCCTGATGGGACGCGGTTACTGGCTTCCGCCCTCGGCTGAAAATCTTGTCGCCTGCGACGGTTTCTATATCGATGCAGCCGCCATATACACAACCGATCCATACGAAGATTGGGAAAAATTCCTGAACACACTCTGTGTTAAGCTTTCTTACCGAGAAAAAACACTGCAGAGAATTTGTGCGTGGAAAGCTTGCAGCGCCGGCCAAAGACGGTTTGTCGTGCTGCAAAATCATCATGTGGACATCGTCGCCGATGATGCTTGCGGTTATGTAGCCGTATATGTCATCATTCCCGAAGACTGCCAACATCCCGGCTTTGCCAAACGCTCATTTCCGTATTACGTTTCCCTGCTAAAAAAAGTTCTCATTGATATGTATCCGGGAAGCATCAAGAAACGGCTCAATTCCCAGCATACAAAATCAGTAGGTTGAATCATTGAAATGCTGTGTTTTTACACGGCATTTTTATTAGGAGGAATCCACTTGATTTTAGAACTGAAACACCTTCTTCTGGAAGTCACCCGGCAATGCAACATGGCGTGCCGTCATTGTATGCGGGGCGACGCTGAAAATCTTTCCATGAGCGATACGATCATAGATCGTATTTTTAGAGACACCCGAAAAATCGGGCATATTTGCCTGACCGGCGGAGAACCGTCGCTTGCCCCGCGTGTCATCATGGAAATTCTGTACCGGGCCCGGCGGTGGGGCTGCTCCATCGGCAGCTTTTTCTGCGCAACCAACGCCAAAACCGATTCCCCACAGTTTGCCAACGCCCTGACAAGGCTGTACGAATTCTGCACAGCTCCAAAGCGGTGTACGCTGACCGTCACCACCGACCAGTTCCATGAAGCGGCCGATCCGGAAGCGATGAACCGTTACTGCAACCTGCTGTTTTACCGACCGGTGTATGAGTACGGGCAAATCCCGGCCTACTCCATTCTGGAGGAAGGGCGTGCGAAGGAAAACGGCCTCGGCCGGTCGGAGCTGCCGATCAAAAGCTGCATTTACGACGCAGATTACACCGGCTTTTCCTGCAAGATCGGAGATACCGTCTACATCAACGCCAAAGGCGGCGTGATTTTGAACGCGGATTTAAGCTACAAAAATCAGGAGGAATTCTGCATCGGGAATGTGATGGAAGACAATCTGCCGCATATCCTTGCAACCGTTTTCTACTTACCCCGTTTTTCTTACGGTACGCAGGTATACCGGGTTTGCCTTCGGGCAGACGCCGATACGATCGATACCGTGAGAATCGAGGATGAACGGTATTACGGCAGGGAAAGCGCAGCGATGGGCGTCTTTCACCAGACACTCCACAACCTCCGGATCACACCGATCAAAGACTGCAATGAAGCGCCGGATACGCTAAAGCTGTCCGTAAAGCCAAAAGGAAAGGATGAGCTGGTGGACAACCGGCTTGCGGAAACCACCGTGACCTATACGGACGGGGTGAAAAAGCTCGGCGCTGTGCGCATCTATGTCGAGTGTTTTCCATTGGAGGACGCTTGCCATGAGTGAAACAGTACAAACCTGCTTTTGCCTTGAAGAAATCGCCAGATCCAAACGCAATCTCTGCCAGCTTCGGGAGCAGCTCCCGAAGGTACGGAACCAGTACGATCAGTACAGGGGGACCGGCCTGAATCGGGAACGCGATACGCTTGTAGAACTGCAAAGTATTGTGAAACGGCTTTGGGAAGAATTCCCCTTGCTGATCCAGCAGCTCAACGAGTATGGAGATGCAGAACTGATACAAATCACCGGAAAGCTGTATAAGACGCTGAAACGGTACGACTATCTCGGTGCGAAAAGCTATGCACCGCTTTGCCGTGCCCTGGAAGCGTTTGAAGGGATGATGCCCTGTGAAACCCGCATCGATGCAGCCGCTTTGGGCCATCTTATGAACCGTGTGCGGATGGGATATTACCCCACTGACCTCAATCATGTGAAGTTGCTGAAAAAAGCGGTGGTATTTCCAAAGGAATCGGTCAACATCCTTGATCCGTGCTGCGGAGAAGGGCTGGCGCTTGCCGCCTTTGCCGAAGAGGAAAAGGCTGTAACCTATGGCATCGAACTGGATGAAGTCCGTGCGGAAGAAGCGCAGACCCGCCTGAAGCGTGTCGGGTTCGGGAGCTTCTTTCATTCCCGGATCAGCGCCGGCGCTTTCCAAGCCCTTTTCCTAAACCCGCCGTATCTGTCGGTCATATCAGAATTTGGCAGCCGGCGTATGGAAAAGGCGTTTTTGGCGGACAGTCTGCGCCTGTTGGCGGACGGCGGCCTGCTGATCTACATCATCCCTTACTACCGGGCCACGCCGGACGTCTGTCAGGTGTTGTGCGAAAACTTTGAGAGCCTTCGGGTATTCCGATTTCTCGGCAAGGAATTCGACCGCTTCAAGCAGGCAGTCTTCCTGGGCATCAAATGCCCCCGAACAGAAGAACTGAAAAAAGCACAGCGATTGTCTGAATTTGTG
This sequence comes from Clostridiales bacterium, assembly GCA_019415985.1. Taxonomy (GTDB): domain Bacteria; phylum Bacillota; class Clostridia; order Oscillospirales; family CAG-272; genus CAKTAA01. Next base: position 13,301 of record DXYE01000047.1, on the reverse strand, counting down.
CTGTCGCCTGAAAATATCCCGCTACTGAGTGATCTGCCGGAACAGGCGTATGCCCTTCCGGCCGCTGCAAAGCCCGTGGAGATGTTCAAGGGTGAAAAATTCAACGTGGCGGAGCTTGCCGCGCAGCTGAAAAGTTCCAAAAGCATCAACCGCTTGTTTGAAAATCGGACACTGGACACCCGGGATCGCCGTCCGCTGCTGCCGCTGAACCTTTCCCAGATCGGTTTGGTGGGCGCCAGCGGGCTGATGAACGGCTTGGTGGAATGCGAGACGCCCCATATCATCAAGGGACGTATTGTCAAAGAAAGGAAAACCAAAATCGGGGACGAAAACGCTAACGGGAAAACAGAGATGCGAGAGATCACTTCCAACAAGCTGATTTTCAATATCCTGTCTCCCGAAGGCTATCAGTCTCTTGGTTGAAAACGAAAAGAGAAAGGAATCGACGACTATGAAAAAACAAATGGAACCATTGACCGAACAGGAAAGCGCCTTTGCGGCAGAGCATCACCAGATGGTTTCCCGTTACCTGAACCGAAAAGAACTACCGGAAGACGAATATTATGACGTAGTTGTCTTCGGTTACTTACACGGCGTGCAGAAATACTTTCGACGAGAGGATCTGCGGCGTCAGTATGCCTTTTCAACAATTGCTTGGAGCGCTATGAACACCTGCCTTATCAACTATGAAAGAGACAAGGCGCGCCCTAAAAACCAAGCGATACTCCTAAGCATACATGAGCCTTTCTGTGGTCCTTATTTATTGGAAGAAATGATTTCTGACGCCAGAGATTATGCGGAAGAAACGCTGGAAGCTATATGTGTCCGGGAAACGCTGGAAAGCTTTAGCCAAACAGAGCGTGAAATTGTGTGCCTGCTGATGGCGGGATGTTCCAAATCCAAAATTTGCAGGATGCTCGGCTTCAAGGCCGGACAGATGGACGATATGATGTCACGAATTCGAACAAAAACCTTGAGCAGCCCGCTGATGCGGGCTGCTTAAAGTTCACCAAAAAGAGAAAGGATTGCTTATATGAACCTTATGTCCTACCTCCAAATAAAAATCCGCCTGCTGATCATGAATATTCGGCTGCAAACAGCAAAAAAGCGTGTGCTTTTATCCGTGAAAAACAGTCGAAAGACAACCGACAAAATGGATTACGAATACAGCCGTTTTCTGTCACTTGCGGAAAAGCGGGAAGAACTGTATCTGCAGCTTATCTATGTAACGAACGCTCAAACAACTCGCCCGATGCTTGATACATCTTTCGATACAGGAATCATCAACGTATCGAAACAAGCGGAAGAAACAATCTCAGATTTCGATCGAACACTCGCTCTGGTACATCACCGACACGGGGATTGGGGTGATATTTCTGCATGGGATCGGACCGAAAACAACAAAAGCCTGCAATCCGGCTGCGGGACAGTATGTTCCAAATACCGGCTTACGGGCGGTAAGACTTTTCGGATTGAAACCGATCTCGAAAAGCGGCAAACCCAAATTCGATTGGAGGATGAATACCAATGAACTCGATTCGGATTTCCAAACTGATCGAAAAGCTGAGGGCCGTTCCCGAAGAAACCGAGCGCGTTTCAACCCCTTTTTATGAGCCGAAAGACTGCAGCGACGGGATGCGGTATCTATATGAAAACGTGTTGTGCCCAATTCTGGAAGGCAAGGTCGTGGCTACCAACACTCTGGATATGGATCGATTCGATAGAGACGATATCGACGCAATTTACGATTTTTATATGGATAACTACAAGCGATATTCCACGGAATTATCCCAACTGTACAACTGGTATCAAACTTGTTGCAACATACCCGCCAAATGCGGGCAGACGACATTTTTATAAGGAGACAGGCAAAAATGTTTGAAGAACGAGAGATCCCTATGGACGCACTGCTCGGTATTCTTGCTATAGAAAAGCTTCGGTATGATAACGGTGTCAAAATTTATGGCGAGATACTGGATATCGAATGCTTTTGGGAAACCTGTTATATCGCTCTGGAAGACGTAGCATCAAGCGTTAGCGCACCGATAGACGAGTGCAATGCCTATATTCAAAAATTCTGTTTTCCCAGCATGGAGGACTTCTACCGGCTATGCAGGGAGTATGGCAGAAAAAATCAGGTTTCGTTCAAAAACAATCGGTACGTCAAAGAAGCAACAGATCTTGTGAATTACGAGATGAATGGGATCAACGACTACTGCATCAACTGGTGCCTGTTTACACCGAAAAAGACCACCGAGAAAAAATGGCCGTGCCTCGCCGTATTCACCAGTGTAGAATTCTACCAGCCGGTACAGTTGGTACAAGCGCTGTATAACATCCGATCCTATTATAAGGAAGCAGTGAAAAGGCTGGAAGAGGAGCTTGCGTCTTCTGCAAAAGAACCCAAGCGCCTGTCGGCCGATGCCATTATTCAAGACAGAACAGAAAGGAAGATAGCATGAAAAATCCTGAGGATGAAATGGTCCTGCGGTTTCGCGAGGACAAATGCATTCGCTTAGAATTTCTGGAGAATGGGGAACAGCGGACAAAGATGATTTCTGCTGACATACTGTTCAATTGCCTCGCAAAAAGTCTCAGCGACACCCGTATCACGACTGGCCTGCTGCCGGACAACGCTGTGAGTGTTACGGTGGATGAAGATCACGGACAGCGATATGCCGTTTTGGAATTCCCGGAAGAACGGGCGGCGGTCACCTACATGAACACCGAGTACCCCAACTTCCCGCTGCCGCGCCTTCTGTTCGGATTCCGCATTGAGGACAGCGGCCGGATTTCAGGCGTCAACCTGGGTGTGCCGGATCTCGGAAAGCTTACACCGGACACCAGAATGTTCTTTTACCCGTTTTCTAATGTCCTTCGTTTCAGCTTATGTATTGGTGCGAATCCGCTCCCGCATATTCAGTCCTTACAGCAGCTCAGCAATCTCCCGTATTACATCTTGTCCTTGCCCGACAACGATGATCGCTATCAGGAGCGCTATAACCGGCTGGGACTGGGGCATCGGGATCTGCTGGAGCACCTACAGGATAAGGACCGGCAGTATTACTACGACCAAGTGCTGGTGCCAATGCCGAACACGACACTGAAAGACTTTATTTAACGACAGATTGGAGGAACCACAATATGACAAACGAACAGGCAAAAGCATTGGAATATCCCTTTCCTGCAAATGAAATCGAATGGCGCGTCCTATGCACCACCAAAGACAAAGCCAAGGGGCAGGTAGCTGCCTTTGTCGATTCCCGGGCCATTCAAAAGCGGCTGGACGCTGTGCTCGGCCGGGATAACTGGCAAAACCATTTGTGTACGGTGGCCGGCAAGGACAACTCCGGAACCGCCCACATCTGCGAAATCAGTATTTACTATGCTGACCGGGGTGAATGGATTACCAAAAGCGACGGCGCCGGAAGTACCGACATTGAGCCCATCAAGGGTGGTCTTTCCAACGCCTTCAAGCGTGCGGCCTCCATGTGGGGGATCGGGCGGTACTTGTACGATTTGAAAAACATCTGGATTCCGCTCAAAGACGGAAAGTACATTCCGGACGATCAGTTTCCTGCACTGGAGAAGCAGTATAACCGATTTGTGGCACAGCTCCTTTCAGCAGCCGCCAACCCGCCTGCTGGGAATGAACAAACGGCATCGGGAACCAAAGCTGCGACAATACCCCCGACAGCTCAGCAAAAGGAATCCTCTCTGATGCAGGGGCGGTTCTCCCAAAAGTCGATGCCTGACGCAGAAATTTGGACAATCACAAATCTCCAGATTTCCAAAGGCGGCAGCGGCGCTCAAACGCTAATTACTGCGAAAAAGCCGACAGGAGAATCCGTGTCCGGGTATATCCGTGGCGAGGCTCCGTTGAAAACGGGCCAAAGCATCTGCAATTTGAAGCTGCTAAAAAAGAATTCGCCCATCGTTGGCGATTATAACATCGTTGAAAGCTATCAGATGGCGGCATAGGCATCTCAAATCCAAATCGAACAGAGTGCCGGCAAAGCATAGCCGGTGCTCCGCAATTTATAACGAAAGGAATTGATTATCTTGAAAACCCCAAAACATAAAATCCTGTTTCTTACCGCCGTTACAGTGCTCTGTGTACTGGCGACAATTTCTGGTCTTCTCATTTGTGAAAGCGATCTGCCGTATATGACGAAATACAGTTTTATCATGATTTTGCTGGCCGGACTGTGCGCGGCTCTGATTCTTACGATGAATACCCACGAACGCATTTCCGAGCAGTTACAAGGAAATCTTCTTGCCAAAAAAGAAGAGGAACTGGAAACGGCCAAAGCAAAGCAGCAAGAGACCGAAAAGGAATCGAGAAATCTGCAATTCCAACTGGACGAGCTAAAAGCTAAGCTTTCTGCTATCCGTCCTGAAACAACAACGATTTCCCCGGCTTCCGAAACAGAACGCCTGCGTAAAAAATGCGAAACGATTGAAAATTTCCGCAACAGCTTTCCGCACAAAATTTCGGAGGGGTACATTCTGTACAACATTATGCGTACGGAAATCCAAGTATCTAATTTCAGCCGTTGGCAGATCGTCGGTGAATACGACAATCAGCTTTGGGAGTATACCCTCCTGCGTCCGGATACCCAGTCCTATAAGGAAATGTTCAATCTGGCGGCCGCTACGTCGGCGCCGACAGAGCTCAAGGAACTTAACATCAGCGAACAACTGCTGTGGAATTAGGAGGTACAGGATGGAACAGATTACCGCTATGAAAATCACAGGCATCACTTTTACTGATTTCCGGAACCATAAAGCCCCGGAGAGTTACACTTTCGGTGATATCAGCTATATCACCGGCCACAACGGTACCGGGAAAACTACTATGGCGCATGGCATTTGCTATGCGCTGTATGGCGTTTCCTACTATGGGGAGCAGAAAATTGAACGGCTGATGAACGAAAGGGCCGCCGGAACCCAGGTGCAGCTTGATTTTACTGACCAAAACGGAAAGCCGCATACCCTTATCCGCAACCGCAACGGTGACAAGACGGCTCTTTCACTGGATTCCTATACCATTCGCCAGACCGACATTGATCGAATGTTCTGTGACAAGGACACCTTTTTGTCAATGTTCAATCCTACCTACCTAACCGAACGGCTGGGAGATAAAGGACGGGCGCTGATTCTAAAATATTTGCAGCCTGTGTCTGCCGATGCGGTATTGAAACATATGAGCGAAAACGATCTGGAATACCTGAATGGACTTGACCTAAACACTTCATCCGTAGAGGCGGAATCTAAAAAGTTTCGTGAAGCAATTCATCAGATGGAAGAAGAGGCAATGTGTATTCAGGGAACCATCGTTGCTGCTGAAGACGCTCGCAGAACAGCAAAGCAAAAGCTCGCTGAACTGCACGCAGAAAGAGCGAGGCTTGAAGCCCGAAAGAAATCGCTTGCGGACAAACAGTTCGCAAGCATCGAAATCGAAGATCTTTCCATTCAACGGGATATGCTACTGCAAAAGCTGTCAGCCGCGCCGGAAAGCGAAGATCCACAGATCCTGCAGCTTCGCGCTAAAATCGAGGAAACCCGGCATAAGCCCTATATTTCCAAATACACGCAGGCCATAGCGGAAAATGCCGCCGAGATCAAGAATCTGTCACAGCGATACAAGGCGCTGGCAAATCGTGTGAAAGAACTGAAACCCGGCAGCCAGTGTCCTACCTGCCTAATGCGTATTACCGAGCAAAATCTGCCGGAGGTACAAAACAGTATGATGGCCGAACTGAAGCAGTTGGCAGAACAGGGACAAGCACGCGTTGCGCAGGGCAAAGAGCTTGCAGAAATGGACAGCAAGTCTAAAGCTGTATTTGAGCAATTCAAGGAGGATGATTTGAACAAGCTATCCCAAATGCTGCTAAAGCTGGAGGAGGAAAACAATAGCAATACCGACCGTTCAGAAAACCGAGCAGCATTGCGAGCAGCATTGGAACAGTTAGATCAATTGCTTAAACTCGGAAATCTAAACGAAGACGAGTATTCCGAACTGAACTGCCTTATTGCAGATTTGATCGGAATTGATGCGCAGATTCAAGCCATTCAAGATATGAGCTGCGAAGAAAAACTAAAAGACGCTTATATGCAGCAGGAGGTTTATAGCGAGCAAATTCATAAGTGCAGAAATGTCCTGTCTGTTCTAAGTGACTTTCTTTGTAAGCGTACCGAAATCGCCGTGGCTGATCTGCAGATGCCCAATGTAAAAATCAAGCTGTTCGACGTAGTACGGTCTACCGGCGAAGTGATCAACGTATTCAAATTCGCCTATAAAGGGCGGGATTACAGCACCCTGTCCCTGTCGGAGAAAACACTGGCCGGAATTGAAATCACAGCGATGATCCGCAAAATTACCGGCCTTGACTATCCGGTATGTGTGGATAACACGGAAAGCATTGCGGCCTTTAATTCCGTTTCCATGCCTTCTCAAACGCTGCTTCTGCGTTTTGTCACAGGACAGCCGCTTACGGTACAGTCCAGAAACAACACGACAGCCATGCAGCCAACAGCCCGGGAACTGAAGAAAGCGAGCTGAATCAATGGCGGACCAGAGATATGTCTATATCGACGTGGTAGACACAGCGCTGCTCTGCGGTTTGGATATCAAGCCGGGAACACTCAACAATCAGGAAGTTCAGGCGAGATGTCCATACTGCGGAGACTATAAATACCGTATGTATCTCAGCCGCCAGCCTGACAATGCGACCTTCTGGTGCCACAACTGTGGCACCGGAGGGAACGCTGTCACGCTGTATGCAGATTTCAACCCGAGCCGACAGCGCATGACAACCAGAGAAGCGTACAGGGAGCTGCTCAACCATCCGCAGATACATACAGGAGAATCGCCCCATGTGGCAGGCGAGTATGTGCCGGATCCGATCCGGCCTTTGCACGAGCGCAGCCGGATTTATCTGAAGCTGCTCTCCCTGCTGAAGCTGGAAGGCAAGCATTATCAAAACCTGCTTCATCGCGGACTGTCTGATGCAATCATCCGAGGGAATATGTACCGAAGCATTCCGACCGACTGGCGGTTTCGACGACAAGTGGTGGAACATCTTGCCTCAGAGTTTGACCTGTCCGGCGTTCCGGGGTTCTATACCCGCAACTTTCGATGGGAGATGTCAAACTGTCGGTACAGCGGCATTTTAATCCCGGTCTGCGATAAGGACAATCAAATCCAGGGACTGCAGATCCGTCTGGATGAACCGCCGCCAAAGATCATCACCAAACCGGACGGCACCAAGGTCGAGAAGAAAGGCGAGCGTTTTCGCTGGTTCTCCACCGGCGGTATGTCAAACGGCAAAAAGTATTATGAAAACGGCACGGGAATCTCCAGCTACATCCATGTGGTAGGAGATCTCCGCTGCGACACATTGCATATCACGGAAGGCGCCATGAAGGCGGACATCGCCAGTTTCCTGTCGGACGGTGAGCTGTTTATAGGCTTGACCGGCGTACAGAATACGAAGTATTTGGAGCAGGTCGTAAAAGATTTGAGACCAAAGCGTATTCTGGAATGCATCGACATGGACGTGCGGAGCAATCCCCATGTGCAGCGGGCTCAGGCCAAAATCCGGGCCATTTGTACCCCGCTGTGTGAGGAATACCGCCCGTTTGTCTGGCCGGTAGAACAGAAAGGCATTGACGACTGGCTGCTTTTCGAGAAACTGAAACGGGAGCATCTTTATCAAGCGGCGTAATATGAAAGGAGATTTTATTCATGAACAACGCTCCATTTTTCACAAAGATTCTTTCCTATGCGGATGTACGGGCCTGCAAAATCTATGGAGTAAATATGTGCTATCGTGACCTGAAAATCATTGTTGATGTTCTTGACACCTATGCAAAACAAGTGAACGAGCATATACAGACGACCATGCCCAAAAACATCTGGATGGAAATCAACAACAAGGAGATGGCAGAGAGAATCATGCGGATTAGCGATTGTCTGGCCGATGCCATCGGGCTGGACAAGACCTGCCCGAAATGTAAGAAGCACCTTGAAAAACTACAGAAAAACTTTGGGTCCGACGTAGGCAGCGACGGAATATCCCAGACGGTATTGCGTGGCAATCGGAAGTAAGAAGCCACAACTTTGAAAACAGAAAGGACTTGAATCTATGAGCAAAATGGAAAACTTTATTGCCGTGCAGGAGAATACGGCCGGCATTATCGGAAAGTTCCTTTACTATTCAACCTCAAACATTCTAATCAACCGCGCCAAATTCATCGAGATCGGCCAGTCTTTCGGACTGCCGAAATACAAGCCGGCCAGAGAATCCAAAGCTGGTGCTTACCGCAACGCCACTACCGCAATCAAGGATCGCATCCAGGTGAAAGACGGCAACGGCACACAGGTATACCGGATTTACTGCCGGGACAACAAGAAAGAGGATGCCACCCACATCTACCGTGAGCTTGTCAAGGAAACGATGAATTCCAGAACCAACGACTACAAGAAGCTTGCCAACATCATTTTTGACAAGGAGACGGAAACCATTTATTGCGACAACGAAGCGTATGACGCCGATGTGGATGTGCGGGAATACTGCCGTCGGGCGATGGAACTGTATGACCGGTTCTGTACCTGTTATACCACCGATTATGTAGAATCGGTTATTCGGGACCAGCTCGATCGGATGCAGGCAAACAAGATCAGCATCTATGGCAACCTGTATTTCATCCCAAACCCGTATCTTCCCCTGTTGAACATTCTGGAAGATTACATCGACGCCATCAGCAAGCACAATCTCAACGACGGGTTGGTGATGAGCAATTCCATGTTCGTGGTGGACGATGAACGCCAGCGTCAAAAAATGACAGATGAATTCTATATCAATTACAAGAAGGATATTGAGTTCTATCAGCAGCGCATTCAGCATTTCATCGACAGCGGCTGCGATTCAAAGGCCGTCATCAACCGCTGGATGCAGAAGATTCAGGGATTGCAGCAAAAAAAGAAAATCTATGAGGAGGTCTTGAAACGGCAGCTCGATGCGCTGAACAATGACTATGCTATGCTCCAAATGCAATCAGAGGAGCTGCGCGTCAGAGAACAAACGCTTCTGAAAGCCGCATAAGCATACGCCCCGCAGGAAAAAACGTGATGACAACGTTTTCTGCGGGGCGTTTTTTGTCTTACATTGATGACTCCTCTAACATTTCCATTGTAATTCTCCCATGTTCCTTTTCATATTTTTCAATACATTGCATGCATAAATATTCAAGCATATTGCTAAGACTTCGATGCTCGCTTTTGGCAATGTATTTCATTTTTGCCAAATGACACTCTGCGATGTGAAACGTAAACGGCATTTTGTTTGTTGGCATATCATCACTCCTTACAATAGTCGCAATCAGCGTTACATATATTTTATATAATCCCACGTCAACAATATACATATACGGTAAAATAACTGTTATCGAAAGTTGCATATGATTTATAATCATATATAATCATTATATAATCATTATTGTTGAAAAGGGATGATAAAATGTTATATGCGACGCCGTACAAAAAGCTGAAAAAGGACGCACTGGCTTACCAAATCATGTTGCTTCGAGATCAACAGAATTTATCATTTGCCGATATTGCGCAAAAATGCAATATAAACAACTCTGCTCGTGTCATATACAAATACAAAACAATAAAAATAGAACAGATTCGATTGTATTTGAATCACATTGCTTTGCAATTTGGTTACGATACAAACGAGAAAATACGGATCATATATGAAAAGGCTTTAGATTTTTATTGTGACTACACATATGCCTGTGCATTTTTGGAAATACGATACAAAAACATCCTATGTTTATACAGAGAAGGCGAGCCGGGGATATCTCAGACATTTCTTTGCGCTATGCCGCCGTATCGACAACTGACCGAATATGATGTCTCACGCATTATTGAAATGCGTGAAGCCAAAGAATCATTTGTCAAGATCGCAAGTGAAATCCATATAACCAAAAACAAAGCAGCACAAATATATCATTGGTATTATCACATACTAATTTTTGATGTCATAGAGTTACTGGCACGAAATGAATATGATAAAGAAGAATTACGCAATTTTTGCTTTGATAATCCATATTCAAGCAAACGCCAGTACGAAATGTTACTAAATAAATATAGCGAAAGAATCACTGTAGCCTGCAATAGCGGTAATATCAACTTAAATTCAATACATATAAATGCAATCAGATATATGGTTGATTCCATATAGAATTGATAGTTTTAATTCAAGGGATTTATGGAGGCGGGAATAAATGAGCCCATTTAACAAAAAAGGGGCTGCATCCTCAAATAATTGAGTTCGCAGCCCCTTTTCCAACTCACTAAACCCTTATTCGGGTTTAGACCTTTTGTTGCATTCGCAACCCGTTCACTTTCCTTCTAACTCACATCCCTCTATAGGGAGACATAGTTGTTGTTGACAACTGTCATCAGTATACACAGGTTCTTTCGGTTTGTCAACACATTTTTCAAAAAAATGTTTGCATACCAATAGCGTTATAATATATGATACTTACGAAATCAGGAAATTACATAAGATTTAAGGAGGTAATGAAAATGACAGAAATTAAATTAACTCAGGAAGCTTATATTGAAGGATACGAAGGAGCTTTTTTGAGATACGGAAATTCGGTGCATGGTATCTGGGATAATTGGTATACGGCTCATGCCGAAGATGGTGAAGGAAATTCGTACAACGTCTACTGGAAGATCAAGGGGGATTATGATCCTGAAATAATGGAAGAGGAGTATGCATGCGATTGGGATTCACCATACATGGTTGTTGATGAATACGGAAATACAGTAGAAGAAAATGTTAAAATAATGTGGTAAGTTTTTGGGAGCTGTAAAAAAATTCCCGATAAAAAGAGGAGCAAGCTCAAAAAACAAGAATAAGAGCTTGCTCTTTTTTATGAAAACATCACAAACATATTATACACCATCAGAACATTTTACGGACTTGCACCGATCGCCAATGCTGTGCAAATAAGTAAAACTGCCCGCATTTGACCTGCGGGCAGTCTGTCAAAAATTGATGTTATCTGCAATGTTTCCCTTTGCGTCTGTTAAGGACAACGGTTCCGGTAATGCTGGCTCCCGAAAGAACAAACAATGCGATCCAAAGAATAATCTGGCTGTTGTCTCCAGTCTGAGGTGCATCTGACTTATCATCGCTTGAAGCCTCAGATTCTGTCGATACATCCGTTCCCGATTCGTCCGACGTTTGTCCCGTTGCGGGAATCTCCACCGCGTCAGCTTTATAGCCGCATACGGTGCATTCTTCATGCTTGGAACCTTTATCTGTTTCAGTTGCTTCTTCATCCACCACCCATTTCATTGTGTGAGCGGCAGCATCCGACTTTTCGCCGCAGGCGCATTCATACCAATGATTCTCTGCATCGGATTGCCAGTCCGTACCGTAGACGTGAGTATGCCCAAGTACGGGGATCTCTGCGGTTTCCTTGTAGCCGCAGACAGAACAGATACGCTCTTTTTCGCCGACTTCAGTTTCCGTAGCTGCTTTTGTTTCTTGCCACTCGCCAAAGCTATGGCCCGCAGCCTCTACGTTCTTCGTCTCGCGGCTGATTTCCTCGCCGCAGACGGAGCAGTAAACGACTTCGTCGTAGGAGCCAGCTTCGGTGCAGGTGGCCGCTACTTCGTTCTCGCGAACAGCCTCAGCAGAGGTGTGGCCCAGAGCGGGGATTTCTTCCTGCGCAACAAGCGTTTCGCCGCACACGGAGCACTTCTTGCCCTCGGTCAGTCCGGCCTCAGTGCAAGTAGCTGTTTTGCCCTTAACGATTTCCTCGGTGTGTCCGGTAGCGGCAACAGGTTTATTCCTTGTAGAAGCACAAACCGAGCAGATCTGCGGCTGTACGCCGTCTTTACCGCAGGTGGCCGTGCATTCTCCGTTGTCCACCCAGATATGCTGTCCGGTAGCGGAAACAGGCTTATTCCTTGTAGAACTGCATACCGAGCAGATCTGCGGCTGTACGCCGTCTTTACCGCAGGTGGCCGTGCATTCTC
>DXYE01000047.1:0-1134 GCA_019415985.1 Clostridiales bacterium | reverse complement strand
CGTTGTCCACCCAACTGTGTCCAGTAGCAGAAACAGGCTTATTCCTTGTAGAACCGCAGAGAGTACAGGTTTGCGGCTGGTAGCCTGCTTGTGTGCAGGTAGCCGTACTTGCACCGGTATCTTCCCATTGGTGGCTACACGAAGCGCCCTCTGCAAAAACGTGGATAGACGTGAGCATTACCACAACCAGCATGACGCTCAACAAACTGAATACCTTTTTTCTCAATGTATAAACACCTCCTGTTATCAGTGCTGATGGCCAACGCCATCCCATTCCAACTGAGACTGGCCTGCTTCCGCCAGCGCTTCCACCGCAACGACTTCCATTACGGTGCAGGTTTCGCCATCATAATCTTCCGTACCGATGATTGCCGTGACGCGAATCCAAGCGCCGTCCGGAATCTCTTTTTCCAGATACTTTAAGGGAAGTCCGCAGATGGTCTTTTCTCCATCGTGTACCAGCGTCCGATAAACGAAGGATGTATCCACACCGTTGATGCTTTCAGTCGTGTAGACGCCCTCTAACTGGTATACCTGACCGGAATAATTTCCGGGATGGGCCTGAAGTTCGATTACGGTATGTGAATAGTCATCGTCTGTAATGACATTGACATCATCCCCCATAGCAGCCAGAATTTCGGTCTCATCGTCTGTCAGCGGAATTGGTTCGAAATTGTCCGAACTGCACCCCACAATGGCAAGTACCAGAAGCGCACTGCAAATGACGGATGTAATGCGTTTCAATTTCAGCATAATTTATTTCCTTTTGTCGGAACACCAGCGGATCTTTTGATCCGCTGGTGTCCATATTTCTCCGACCGCTACAACACAGTCATAGCTTTGATGTGATTCGTTATGCAGCAGCCTCGGTAAAGGTATCGCCGCAATCCGGGCAGGTATAGGTTATAGAGCCGTCTCCATTGATAACGCTCTCATAAGCGTGCCGCCCGGTTGCCGGAACGATTTCCTGTGCAACGATAATCTCGCCGCATTCGGAACAATGGGAACCTTCAGTCTTGCCAGAGCTGCCGCAGGAAGCTTCAACAGCCTCATCGGTCACTTCCGTGTGGCCCAGAGCAGGGATTTCTTCCTGTGCAACAAGCGTTTCGCCGCACACGGAGCACTTTTTGCCCT
>DXYE01000046.1 GCA_019415985.1 Clostridiales bacterium | reverse complement strand
AAAGAGTTACAGACTGAGCCTGCCCGTGGGAAGGATTTGTTCCGTGTAGGAACAGTTGGAAAGATCAGGCAATTGGTACGGCTGCCGGACGACACGATGCGGGTGATTGCAGAGGGGGAAGGCCGGGGAGAAGCTCTTGAATATCAGATGGACGGAAAGCACCTGCAGGCCAAAGTTATTAGCAAAGATTTGATCTATCCGGAACAGGGAGATATTCGTGGGGAGGCTCTGGTTTTTCATACACAAAAAACCGTTGAAAAATTTACCAAATATATGCCGCGATTGTCCAAAGACGTATTGTCGGCCATACGGGCCCTGAAGGAACCGGGACTGCTTGCGGATTTTATCGCCTCGAACATCCTGGTGAAACATTTGGATAAGCAGGCGGTTCTGGAGGAATTCAATCCGAAAACCAGATTGGAAATACTCAATGTTCTCCTGGAGAGTGAGAGCGAGCTGCTTGAGACGGAAATGCAGATTCAAAAAAAGGTGAAGCAGCAGCTCGAGCGCAATCAAAAAGAATATTATCTCAGAGAGCAGCTCAAGGCGATTCAGCAGGAACTGTACAAAGGCTCCTCCGTGCCGGATGAGTATGAAGACGACGGCTACGAAGAGATGACGGAGCAGGACGAGATCAGTGAATATGTTGAAAAGATCAACCGGGCAACGGCTTCCGCTTCGCCGGAGATCCGCAGCAAGCTGATGAAAGAGGTCAAGCACCTTGCGAAGACGCCATATGGCTCAGCCGAGGGCAACATTCTTCGGAACTATCTCGACACCTGTCTGGAATATCCTTGGACAAAAACAACGAAGGACCGCGTGGATCTTGCCGCTGCCAGGAAAATTCTGAACGACGACCATGACGGGCTCGAAAAGGTAAAGGAACGTGTGCTGGAATATCTGGCTGTGCGTAAAATGACGCCGCAGATGAAGCATCAGATCCTGTGTCTGGTGGGACCTCCAGGCGTCGGGAAAACATCGGTTGCCGCGTCCATTGCACGGGCGATGAAACGAAAGTTCGTCAGGCTTTCGCTCGGCGGTGTACGCGACGAGGCGGATATCCGCGGTCACAGAAAAACCTATGTTGGGGCCATGCCGGGAAGGGTCGTTTCAGCCATGGTGCAGGCTGGAGTGCGGAATCCTGTTATCCTGCTTGATGAAATTGATAAGCTGACACGCGATTCGCACGGCGACCCTGCTTCCGCTCTTTTGGAGGTACTTGACGCCGAGCAAAATCAGGCTTTTCGCGATCACTTTATGGAAATACCGGTGGATTTATCGGACTGTGTTTTCATAGCAACCGCAAACACACTGGAGACCATTCCGAGACCGCTTCTCGACCGTGTGGAGATCATAGAGCTGCATACATATACGCGTGAAGAGAAGCAGCAAATTGCTCAGCGCCATCTGATCCCCAAGCAGTGGAAACGTCATGGACTGACTCGCAGACAGTTGAAAATTACAGAGGATGCGGTGTACGATATAATCGATTACTACACGCGCGAGGCTGGTGTGAGAGGACTTGAACGGGAGCTTGGACGCATTTGCCGTAAGGCGGCTATGAAGCTTTTGGATGAAGGTCAGAAATCGTGTACGGTAAACCGAGAAAATTTGACAACATATTTGGGGAAAAGAAAGGTGCGTCCGGAACGTATTGCGCAGGAAGATGAAATCGGCGTTGTCAACGGGCTTGCATACACGGAAAGCGGGGGCGATTTGCTGAAGGTCGAGGTCAGCGCTGTTCCGGGTACCGGCAAGCTGGAGCTTACCGGTTCTCTCGGAGATGTGATGAAGGAATCCGCCAAGGCGGCAATCACCTTCATTCGTTCGCGAGCCGCTGATATAGGCATTGATCCCGAATTTTATAAAAACCGGGATATCCATATACATTTTCCCGAGGGGGCTGTACCAAAGGACGGTCCGTCGGCGGGCGTCACGGTAACCACAGCATTGGCAAGCGAGCTGAGCGGCCGGCCGGTACGGCACGATGTGGCGATGACCGGAGAAGTGACGCTTCGAGGACGTGTACTCGCCATTGGCGGGCTTCGCGAAAAAACGATGGCAGCTTATCGCGCTGGTGCGCAGGTTGTGCTTTATCCGGAGGAGAATATACAGGATTTGGATGAGGTCGACGAGACGGTGCGCCGGGGGCTTACCTTTGTCCCGTGCAGCCATGTGGACCAGGTGCTTTCATACGCTTTGCTTGAGCAGCCGCAAAAGAACGAAAGTCAGTTAGCTGTTTCTCTGCTTTCGCCGGAGCCTGCAACCGCGTCCGATCCGCTTTCGGCTTACTTCCATACGCCCGCAAAACCATAACATGCTGATTTGTAGAAAACTTTGATTTGCGGCGGCTCTTTATGTTTTTCGCTTTATCGTAAGTGATATCGATGCGGCTTTCAAATTCCGACAATTATGAGGGGAGAGCCTGTATCGGCAAAAGGAGACCGTAGGGCGAATAACGCCGAGCGCTGCCGCGAAGAAAGGATCATATATGATGCAGTTAAATCTGCAGCGAACGGAATTGCGCATCACTGCGGGTAAGTCGTCGCAGTTTCCGCAGGATATGCGCCCGCAGATTGCCTTCTCCGGTCGGTCAAACGTCGGAAAAAGTTCTTTGCTCAACGGCTTGCTGGGCAGAAAAAAGCTTGCGCGTGTCAGCGGAGAACCTGGAAAGACCATTACGGTTAATTTTTACGACGTGGATCAGACTTTATATCTCGTGGATCTCCCTGGCTACGGATATGCCCGCCGCTCCGCTGCCGAAAAGGCAAAATGGTCGGCGCTTGTAGAATCCTATTTCCGGGAGAATCAGAACTTGAAACTGGTACTGCAGCTCATCGATTTAAAGGTCGGTCCGACGGAAGACGATGACATGATGCTGGATTGGCTGTACCAGACCGGAACACCGTATCTCGTAGTGGCAACAAAGAGCGACAAGTTAAACAAAACGGATCAGGCGCGTCAGCTCGATTTTCTTCGTTCCTATGAAATGACCCTCCCCGGAACTCCTGTGATTCCGTACTCGTCGCTGAAGCGTACGGGGAAAGATGCGGAGGAGATCTGGCGTCATATACATCAAGCAGCGTTCTGATATCAGGTCGCCATACGATTCAAATCCGGTTAACAGGAAAAAAGCGCTGATTTATAAAATATACGGATGAGGAAAGGAGGGATTTTCTCCGGCAATTTAACCGGTGAAAATCGCAAAGGCATATGGCAAATTTTATTCAGCAATGCCTGGGCATAAGCAGTGAAGGCCATTTGACAATTGGGGGCGTGGATACGCTGGAACTGGCCGAAACCTTTGGTACACCTGTTTATATAATGGATGAGGGGACGATCCGTTCTCGCTGCATCACCTATCGAGATGCCATGCGGGAGCACTTCGGTGCAGACGCTCTGCCCTTGTATGCCAGCAAAGCGCTCTCCTTTAAAAGGATGTACCGGATCATGAATGAGATGGATATGGGCATCGATGTCGTTTCACCGGGGGAGATGTACACTGCGGCAAAGGCAGGATTCCCGTTGTCGCGTGCGTATTTTCACGGCAACAACAAAACGGACCGCGATATTGAGATGGCCCGTGAACTGGGCATCGGCTGTTTCGTAGCGGACAACCGAGAGGAACTGGAATCCATTGAAAGAATTTACGGGGAAGCGGGAGAAACGGCACGCGTGATGCTGCGAGTGACCCCCGGTATAGACCCGCATACCTTTAAGGCTGTCAGGACCGGACAGGTCGATTCCAAATTCGGTGCGGCTATTCAAACAGGGCAGGCACTGGAACTGGTGGAACTCGCTCTCAGTAAAAAACATATTGCATATGTTGGCCTGCATTGCCATATAGGCTCGCAGATTTTCGACAGTCAGCCCTTTTTTGACGCCGCAAAGATCATGACGGCCTTTATCGCGGAAATTTTGAAGGAAACCGGGGCTGTGACGGACGAACTGAATTTGGGTGGCGGCTTCGGCGTACGGTATATTGAAACTCACGAAAGCGTTGATTATGAGAAAAACATCGAAAAGATTGGAAAAATGCTCCGGACCCTGTGCGGGGAATACGGTATCAAGATGCCAAGGGTCCTTATGGAGCCGGGGAGAAGCATTGTTGCGGACGCCGGTATCACGCTGTATGAGGTCGGCTCGGTAAAACAGATCACAGGCTTTAAAAATTATGTATCCGTTGATGGCGGGATGCCGGACAATCCCCGTTATGCACTATATCAGTCGCCCTATGACGCGGTGGTTGCAAACCGTGCGGACGCAAAACGTAATTTTCTCTGTACAATAGCCGGACGCTGCTGTGAAAGCGGGGATCTGATTCAGGAGGATATTCTTTTGCAGCGCCCCGAACGCGGCGATATTCTGGCTGTACTGGTGACAGGGGCCTACAATTATTCTATGGCCAGCAATTATAATCGAATTCCGAGACCCCCGGTAGTTATGATATCCGATGGAAAGCCGTATGTGGCCGTGAAGAGGGAAAGCTTTGAAGATTTAATCCGTAATGACGTCTGAAATGCGTGAAGGGCTGATCCTGTGTGGGCCGGTCTTCACCTGGGTCCATATAAGGGGCTTGCAGTAATGCATCTGAAACCAATCGCCCCGGAAAGTCTTACAACGGCACATTCGGACGCTTTTATACTCCAATTAATTGCCATTTAGATGATTGAAACTGCGATTTTCTTTTTATATTGCAGCGATGAAACTTTGAGTTCTGCCGGGCGCAGGTTTTCCGGCATCCGGCGAACCGTGCCGGCTCAAATACCGGAAAAGGAAGTCTTCAAGTAAGAAGACAGGGGGAGATTCATGAATATGCCGCTGATCTTAAATGGAATACTGAACGATATACCCGGTTTTCTCCTGCGTGTGCCGATTGTGCTGTTCGCGCTGTCCTTCCACGAGTTTTCGCACGGATACGTTGCTTTCAAGCTGGGAGATCCGACAGCTAAAAATTTCGGCCGCCTGTCGCTGAATCCTGTCAAACACCTTCATCCTGTTGGCGCCTTGATGATGCTGCTGTTCGGCTTTGGATTTGCCAACCCGGTTCCGATCAACACCCGATACTTTAAAAAACCGAAGCGTGACATGGCGCTGACCGCGTTTGCCGGTCCGCTGTCCAACCTGCTGCTCGGTGTTATAGGAGGCTTTTTGTATCTTGCCGCGGGAAAAATCATACTATCCTCCGGACTATGGTGGAATGGCAGTGAATTTGTTCGAACGCTTTTGCAATATACGTTGCTTTTTTTCTATATGTTTTTCCAACTGAATGTCAGTCTGGCTATATTCAACATGCTGCCGATACCGCCGCTGGACGGTTCGCGCGTTTTGTTCCTCTTTTTGCCGGACCGACTTTATTTTGGTGTGATGAAATACGAACAGATCATCATGGGTATTCTGTTTGTAGGTCTGTTTTTCGGGATCTTTGATAAGCCGCTTTGGTGGCTCATGGATCTCGTCACCAACGGGATACTCCGTTTGTGGTCTCTGCTGCCGTTTCTGCAGTGACCGTCTGAAAAGGCAGAAGAACAGAAACGGGAGGAGACTGGAGAAGCAATGATGCAGCTCACATATAAAATGGATTCTTTCGAAGGACCGCTGGATTTGCTGCTCGACTTAATTCATAAAAACAAGATGGATATTCTTGACATTCAGATTTCGGTGATTTTTGAGCAGTATATGGCGCATTTGGAGCGGATGCGGCAAATGGACATGGAAATCGCGGGAGAATTCATCGTCATGGCTTCCGAGCTGATGCTGATCAAAAGCAATATGCTTCTGCCGCGGGGGGAAGAGACGGAGGAGGATCCGCGTGCACGGTTGGCGCAGGCACTGCTTGCCTATCAGCAGGCCAAAGCGGCGGCTGATTATTTAGCTGAGCAATACGGGCTGTTTGGAGGCCGTATGACAAAGGATACGGATGAAATTCCGGCAGATACCCAATTGGAAAATCAGGATGTTCGTCTTTTGGAGCGAACGCTCATGCGGCTGTTACGCAAAAAAGAGCGGGATCTGACGCCGCCTATGGAAATGATCACTCCTATCATAAAAAAAGTGATCGTGCCGGTTTCCGAAAAAATCAGGGATGTGGTAAATCAGCTATCCAGAAGGGGAACCACATCCTTTGTCAGCCTCTTCGATAACGCCTCATCCAAAAG
The DNA here is from genome assembly GCA_019415985.1 of Clostridiales bacterium. Taxonomy (GTDB): domain Bacteria; phylum Bacillota; class Clostridia; order Oscillospirales; family CAG-272; genus CAKTAA01. The sequence goes on along the minus strand of DXYE01000046.1, from coordinate 12,627 downwards.
TGAGGTCGTGGCGTTGTTTATGGCTGTACTGGAACTGATAAAGGACGGGAGCATTCTGCTGGAAAAACGTATCGGCGCACTGCCGGATACGTGGAATCCGGATGCAGAATATGACGAGGACCGGGCGCCGTATGAATTTTACTGTACGCTGAATCACGAAAAGGACGATTGGGAAACAGCATATGAACCGGCGGGATAAGCTGAGCCGGAAAGTCTGAGGCGGGAGAAATGTATCATGGCGGAAGTGGAGAGGGAAAATACGGCCGATATGGAGACTGATACAGGTCGGATGAAAAACATTCTGGAAGCTGTAGTGTTTGCGGCGGGATATCCGGTGCCGTACAGTAAGCTTGCGGATACGTTGCACACGGATGCTGCAGTCGTCCGGGAGATGGCTCGTAAGCTGGCTTCCGAGTACAGGGAACGCGGCGTGCAGCTTCTGCTGTTTGAAGACGCTTGCCAAATGGCCACGCGGGAGGAATACCAGGAAGAGATCAAACAAACATTGGGTATCCGCCGAGGCGGAAATTTGTCCCGCGCTTCGCTTGAGGTCCTTGCTATCGCTGCGTATCAGCAGCCTGTGACGCGCGCATATATCGATGAAGTCCGCGGTGTGGACAGCAACTATGTGGTCACCTCTCTCGTCGAAAAGGGCTTGCTTGAAGTGAAGGGGAAGCTGGATGCGCCCGGTCGACCGTCACTTTACGGAACAACGGCGGATTTTCTGCGCTGTTTCGGTCTCGCGTCTTTGAAAGAGCTGCCTGCCGTCGACGTTTTTCTGTCGCCGGAGGAAGAGAACGAAACAGAAACGCAAGCTCCTTTATGACGCCTGCACGTGGGATACAGGTCTGCCACTGGCGGACGGCCCTGATAGGAAAGATTTTTCAAGATAGCTTTGAAAGCGTTTCTGCGTGTCCCACTTTATGTGTTTCTGTATCGGAAAAAACACGGCTATTGTGCCAAGAGTTTAAATTTAGGGTGCAGGGAAAATTGAAATGGGGGGCAACCTAATGGTGGGCTGGATCATTGGTCTGACGCTTCTTTTCATACTCGTACTGTTGTTTTTTCTGCCTATCCGTGTCTCCTTCCGTTACGCGGGGGAGAACACAGGCGGTTCTATGGGAAGCGGCGCTGAAGTCTTTCTCCATATACTGCTGTTGAAATTCCAATTGTATCCAAAGCGAAAAAAGATAAATATCAAAGATTTTGATATAAAAAAGCTTAGAAAAAAGGGCTTGAAGCTAAAAAAGCACGCCAAAGGAGCGGCAGGAAAAACCAAGAAAGTTCAAAAAAGGTATAGGAAAGATAAAAAACGCGATTTAAAGGGCTCTGTGCGTCTCGGGAAGGCACTTGTTCAGGCGCTGGCTGGTAAGCTTTGCAAATATTTGAAAATCCGAATCAAGTTTGCGGAAATTCGCATCGCGGGGCGCGACGCCGCTGAAACGGCTGTGCTATATGGCTGGATCATACAGGCGGCTGCCGGTATATGTGCGCTTCTAACGCAATATTTTCGTGTCAGCGACGGCGATTGCCGAAACGTTCGTATTGTGGCGGACTACACGTCCGCGAAAGGGTCGGTCGCTTGTGCTCTGGAAGCACGGCTGCGAGTGTGGCAGCTTTTGTCTATACTGGTATCCGCCGGTCTGGTTTTTGTGAGACAGCCTGCCGAGGGAGATTCGGAAGAGAAAAAAGCGCGGGAAAGGGCAGCGCGCGCAGAAATGGTCAGAGAATTGAATAGCTGAGAGGCTAAAAATCTGTCAGAAACGAGAAGGAAGGAATCGGAACATTTATGAAAGCAGTGGTAACCGTTATTGGACACGATACGCTCGGGATTATATCCAAAGTCAGCGCAGCCTGCGCAGAGGCAGGCGCAAATATTATCGATATTACGCAGAGCGTTCTCAGAGAATATTTTGCAATGATTATGCTTATAGATCTCGCGCAGATGAACAAGCCCTTTTCAGCCTTTGTGGATGAAATGCACGAATTGGGAAGGCAGAATGGACTGGAAATTCATACGATGCACGAGGACATTTTCAACACTATGCATAAAATCTGACTGGGAATGGACAGGAAGGAGACTACGAACAGAGCGGATTCATATGGAGATTTCCGCTGCTTTCGGAATGATTGCGCGGGCTCCGGTTTGTATTTTACGGGAAAGGATGGGCCGCTGAGTCAAAGGTGCGATGCGGAAAGTTGAATGCTGAATACAGACGATATTTTGGAAACCATACACATGATCCGGGAAGAGAAGTTGGATATTCGGACCATTACCATGGGCATTTCCCTCATGGACTGTGTGAGCGAGGACGAGGGCCGCTTCTGTGACCATATCTATGATAAAATTACCAGATGTGCGGAAAATCTCGTTTCCTGTGGTGAAGAACTCGAAAAAATGTACGGTATCCCTATCATAAACAAAAGGATAGCGGTAACGCCGCTGTCGCTTGTCGGCGGCGCACTGTCGGAAAACGGATATCTGAGGGCGGCAAGAACGCTTGACCGGGCGGCAGATATGCTGGGCGTCAATTTTATTGGCGGATACAGTGCTCTGGTACACAAGGGGAGCACAAAGGCGGCGGACCGGCTGATCGCCTCCATTCCGGAGGCGCTGGCATCTACGGAGAAGGTGTGCTCTTCCGTCAACGTCGCGACGACAAAGGCGGGTATTAACATGGATGCCGTAGCTACAATGGGACGTATTATCAAAGAGACTGCTTATTTGACGAGAGACAGGCAGTCTATTGGCTGTGCAAAGCTGGTCGTCTTTGCGAATGCTCCGGAGGATAACCCATTTATGGCCGGCGCCTTTCACGGTGCGGGTGAAGCGGAAACGGTCATTAACGTCGGCGTTTCCGGGCCCGGAGTTGTCAGTTCGGCCATTCGCAGGGCCGGGCACTGCAGCTTCAGCGAGCTTGCGGATTTGATCAAAAAAACGGCTTTCAAAATCACACGTGTAGGACAATTGGTGGCGCACGAGGCTGCGGAAAGGCTTGGCGTGCCGTTCGGCATTGTAGACCTATCTTTGGCGCCTACACCTGCCATAGGCGATTCTGTTGCACATATTTTGGAAGAAATGGGGCTGGAAACCTGCGGAGCTCACGGTACCACAGCGGCTCTGGCGATGCTGAACGATGCGGTAAAAAAGGGAGGCGTCATGGCGTCGTCCCATGTAGGCGGATTATCCGGAGCTTTTATTCCCGTATCAGAAGACGCGGGCATGATCGATGCTGTACAGCGCGGCGCCCTGTCCATTGAAAAGCTGGAGGCGATGACGTCGGTATGCTCCGTAGGACTGGACATGATTGTTGTACCCGGAGACACTTCGGAGGCCGTAATCTGCGGAATTATTGCAGATGAAATCTCGATCGGCGTAGCGAATACTAAGACGACTGCTGTCCGCTTGATCCCTGCTTATGGAAAAAAGATAGGGGATACTGTCAGCTTTGGCGGTTTGCTCGGTTACGCGCCTGTCATGCGGCTGAATGAAGCATCCCCCGCCGCGTTTATCGACCGCGGTGGCAGAATACCGGCACCCATACACAGTCTTAAAAATTAATAGAGTTTGTACGATGCTAGAGAACCCAAAGGGGATCTGAAAATGGATTATGATGCATGTCCAATGTGTAGTAACCGGTTCGGGCACAATATAAAAAAGAGATCTAAAACACGTGCGGCAGAGGGGGCTGTGGATTCTTTGTCAGGGACTTTAGAGCTTTAATATTTGGATTGTATTTTTGTAACCGCAAGGCTGAAAACAGACAGCGCTTTTTTAAACAATGTCATCGAACCAATAGATATTTCAGATCTTTAAGAAATTTTTGTGAAAGGCTGCGGGGTATGATTATGCTGGATTATTCCCTTTATTGTCTGAAGGAAAGAAAAAAACTGTGCATAGGCTATTTCGGCGGTTCCATTACAGAGGGAGCAGGGGCTTCGGATCCCGAGAAAACATCATGGAGAGCGATTATTTCTCAATGGTTCCGCACGCGTTACCCCGAATCGGAAATCACAACGGTTCAGGCAGCCATCGGAGGTACCGGAACCGACCTCGGGGCGTACCGTGTGGAGGATAACCTTCTTGCCTTTCAACCGAATCTCATTTTTATTGAATTTGCTGTAAACGACTCCATTGTCCCCTATGGAGAGGTGCTTCGCAATACAGAGACGATCCTTCGAAAAATCTGGACAGCTCGGCCCAAGGCAGATGTGGTCATGATTTACACGACAAAAAAAGAGATGGCGGATCTCCTTTCGAACGGCGGTGAGTTCTACAGCAGAACAGCGCATGCAGCGCTGGCGCATCATTACGGCGAAATTCCCCAGATCGATATGGGTGAGGTGCTCCGGCAGAAGATTACCGAAGACGGGGGAAATTGGGAAGCGTATACAACGGATTTGGTCCATCCCAATGACCGGGGCTATCGGGTTTATGCGTCCTGCGTGGCGGAAAGGCTGTCCTGCTGGCTGGCTGAGACGAAAAGCAAAGGAGCGTCCGAATCCTTTGAAAAGCAGATGCCGGAGCCGCTGACGCACGCCCTGCGCATGCATGCGCATATGGAGGATGCCTGGCGGGCATCTGGCGAAGGCTGGACAAAGACGGAGAAGTCCATGTGCGGTCGATATCCGCACATGCTGGAGGGGCTGGAGCCGGGAACGGAGCTGACGTATACTTTTGAGGGAACGCGTATTGGCCTGTACTGGATGATGGCAGAGGACAGCGGAGACATATGGCTTTCCGTTGACGGCGGCGAACCGGTTTTCTACCGGGCTTGGGATCATTATTGCCGGACGTTCTCCCGTGCGGATAGCATATTTATTCCTGAGGAGCTTCCGTACGGCGTGCATACCATGCGGCTGCGCATTGCGGAAACCAGAGCGCCTGAATCCAAAGGTTACGCTGTTCGTATCGGCGCTTTCCTTGTAAGCTGAATGTGTATTCCGAAATATGGTTCGGGCTTCCTTCGATATTCGAGGACGTGGAAAAATAAAGCCGGCGAACATCATTATTTATTTCGCATTGAGAAAAAATTCATTATTGTATTTTGGCGCGAATTGTGATATTATATTTTTAATAGCAATGACGAGAAAGAGTAAGCGGATGAAACTCTTCAGAGAATCCCATCATCGTTGGATGTGCTGTGAATGGGTAGAGTGGATTGTGCCGAATAGGGTCTCCGAGCTGCATACCGAGCCTTATGGGGTAGGCTATGCCAGGATCGCCCGTAACAGCGATAGAGTTTCGACAGAGCATTTCCTGTCCGAACTTGACAAGGCCTGTTATCGTGAGAAACAGGTGAAATAGGGTGGTAACACGTGAGTCTTTCGCTCTCGTCCGTTGTACGATGTATGGGGGTGAGAGCGTTTTTATTTATGCAAATGAATCCTGAGCGGATAAACAGTGTTATCAACAGAGGAAAATGGGGTATGAAGTTCGAAAGATAAAGCTTTCAAACTGCGTTTTGCGGCGTGCAAAACCGGCCCCAAAACCATAAGAAAGAGAGGGGGTTATGGAAAATATTGTTGTAGGCAGAGCATGGCCATATGCAAACGGTTCGCTCCACATAGGGCATCTTTCGGCCCTTCTTCCGAGATGTTCTGGCCGCTATTTCAGAGCAAAGGGAAACCGTGTGTTTTATGTATCCGGTAGTGACTGTTGTTATGGTACACCGATTACCATCAGAGCAAAGCACGAAAATTCAAAGCCGGATGTAATCAGCGAGCATGATCATAGAGAATTCTGCGACGTATTCGATAAACTCGGTTTTTCGTATGACCTATACACCAAGACATAAAGCATTTGTTTCAGAATTTACAAGAAGTTATATAGCAGTGATTATATTGAGGAAGGAACAGTGAAACAAGCTTTCTGTCCTTCATGTGAGAAGGTACTCACAGATAGACTGGTTGCAGGAATTTGTTCTGCGTATGGTTCTGCTACTCGTGGAGACCAGTTTGATGCCTGCGGCGAAGTGTTGGATGCAGATACTGTTATTGATGTGAAGTGTACTGATTGCGGGACCACTGTCTTTCGGAGAAACAACATAATTGTTTTTACATATATCAAAACTTAAAAGCGAGCTGTGTGAATTTCTCGATGCACATCCGCATTGGCGCAAAAACGCTATTGCATTTACAAAAAGATATATCGATGAAGGACTTCGCGACCGTGCGATAACCAGAGCCCTTGACTTGGGCATAGACGTTCCCAAAACCGGATATGAGGCAAAGAAAATCTATATATGGGCAGAGAATGTTCTTAGATATTTATCAGCGACCGCGGTACTCTGTGAGGAAAGGGGGATGGACTTCAGAGAAATTTTTGGGCTCGAGGGCCGGCATTCTTATGTTCATGGAAAGGACAACATACCTTTCCATACGATCATCCTTCCGGCGCTACTGTTGGCTGACGCATGGCGAAAATCAAAAGGGGTGCCTTACGGGATGCGCTGGAGGAAATTTTTGAGGCGGTTCGCTTCAGCAACGCTTATTATGAAATCAACCAGCCCTGGAAAACAAGGTCTTACGATATAGACGAATGCAGAAATATAATCGATCAGTGCGCTTATCTCATCGCCAATATCGCAATTCTATTGCATCCATTTTTACCTTTCTCATCAGCAAAGGCAGCCAAGCGGCTTGGTATTACACTTCAATGAATCCCGCAAGAGGCTGCAGAAAGGCAAGTTCCGTCGGATATATTTATCCTTTTCTCAAAAATTAATGAATGTCCGAATGTATAAAAAGGACATGGGAATATAAAACGAAAACCCAAAATATAGGAACGTATTCTCCTTGGAGAAGGAGCGGCCGTGGAAGCGTGGGTGGGATAAAGCAGTATGCGGCCGCCCGATTTTCCGCGATGATGGTTCGTGCAAACCTTCAGGGATTCCGGGAATCCAATCGATTTCCGGAATTTCTGAGGCTTTCTTTACTGTCGCGGGGCTTCCTTTTGTTGACAGATAGAGTGTTACAGCGTATTAAGAAGAATTTGTGGGCGTCTTGACAAAGACGGGAAAACATTGTATAATATTTATAGAAATATATGATATAAGGTGATCAAAGCGGGCAGAATATCCAATAAGAGAGCCGGAAGAATAAGGCCGAAAGTGTAAACAACGCAGGGGATTTTATATGCATATATGTACAATCGTACCGACTTCGGTGAAACGAGGGGCTTCGTAAAGCTTTCCTTTAAGCGCACCATGCGTCGTTCACTGCCGCCACCCCATCGTTTTTTCGAAAAATCAAATTTTTTCTTTGAAAATAGAAAATTAATTCATAAAAAAATCAGACCCAATTCCAAATGAAAGGTATGGTCATAATTATGAAATCAATCATTACCATCGGCAGACAGTATGGAAGCGGAGGACTGGAGATCGGAGAATTGCTGGCAAATACATTGAAGATTCCTCTGTATGATAAAGAGATCACAAAGCGAGCGGCAGCCAAATGCGGCATGTCTGAGGAAGTGCTTGCGAAGGTAGACGAGACGGCAACCAGTAGCTTTCTGTACGCTATCTCTACCGGTTCGTACATAATGCAAAGCCTGTATACCGGTGGAAATGTTGAAATACCGCTGAACGACCAATTATATCTGGCGCAGACGGAGATTATCCAAATGGCCGCACGCGAAGGTCCTTGTGTTTTTGTAGGCCGCTGTGCAGACGTCATTTTGCGGGAGAGAAAGAATATAGTGCGTGTCTTTGTATATGCTGATTTGGCGTTCAGGCGCCGCCGTGTGAGCGAATATGAGAACGTTACAGAACAGAAAGCGGAAGAAATTATTGCAAAGGCTGATAAAAAACGCGCTTCTTATTATAATTTTTATACGCATAAGAAGTGGGGAGACCGAGAAAATTATGATCTTATGCTGAACCACTCGAAAATTGACTCCAAAACGGCGGCTGAACTGATTCTGTCCTATGCTGCGGCAAAGGAGAGGCAGGATGCTGCTTTATCGAAAAATAAATAATTTAAAAAATGCAGCGGACGCGGATGCAGCCTTTTACCGACATGATAGAGGGAGCTTCCGCGTCTCTTCTCAGTCGGTCGAGCGGGGCTATATAGATTGTTTCGATACAGGGCGGGCGGAGAATGGCTAAGGGATTATGTTGAAAATATGTGCCTGCGAAAAAAGACAGGATCCATGGAACGAGGCAAGACGACCGCCGCGGATGCGTTTTAGCGCTATACAATTTGATCTTGACTTTGTTTGCTTTGTGTGGCATAATTTGATATGTGAAATACACAGGAAAATTGAAGCTTTTACGATGTATGACCGTATCCGCGGGAGCAAGCTTGGATTTTCAAGAAAGGAAGGATGAACAATGGCTGATAAAATCCGCGTCACAATATGGAACGAATTCCGCCATGAAAAAACGAATGAAGAAGCAAAGGCGCTGTATCCAAACGGTCTGCATGCCTGCATTAAGGAGTCTTTGGATAAATATGGAGAGTTTGAGGTAAGATTGGCAGCGTTGGACGATCCGGAGCAGGGACTGCCGGACGATGTGCTGGAACAGACGGATGTGCTGCTGTGGTGGGGTCATATGAGTCACGGAGAGGTGAAGGACGAACTGGCAGACAAAATCAAAAACCGTGTCTTTCTCGACGGCATGGGCTTTATTCCTCTGCACTCCGCTCATATGTCAAAGCCTTTCCAGAGGATACTGGGGACAAGCGGATATTTGTTGTGGGGAGACAATCAGGATGAGATCATTTGGAATCTAAACGCGGCGCACCCTATAGCGGCGGGAATACCTGAGCGTATTGATTTGGGCGTGGAGGAGATGTATGGAGAGCCCTTTATGATCCCGCAGCCGGACGAATTGGTTTTCGGAAGCTGGTTTGAGCATGGCTATATCTTCAGGAGCGGCTGCTGCTTTTACAGAGGACGTGGAAAGGTCTTCTATTTTCAGCCGGGACACGAGACCTGCGCGTCATTTCACAATGCGTATGTACAGAAAATTCTGTACAATGCGGTGAAATGGGCGGCTCCCAACGATTTCGGTTCTCCGATGCATAATTGTGATTACCGGCCAAGTCTACGCCCTAAAAAGAGTGAGGTCTGACAAACAGACGAGCAGCCCCTTGATGGTTTTAGAACCCCTCGGTCCGTGAAATCAAATTGAATTTCGAATGTCGAATACATCAAGCTGCCCGCAAAGTTCTTTTCTTTGCGGGCAGCTTGATTTTTGCCGTTTATGCTGTGAAATGCCGCGGATCACCGGCTGAAACATCCGAAGAGCCGTGGTGCGGTCAGTCAATATCTCCCTCTGTACTTCAAGATTTGCCTTTCGTATATTTTCTGTGATAAAAGCCGATTCTGCTTCCGTTTAGACATCGCGATTGTATTTATACTTTTTTACTAAGCGGAGCTTGAGGCTTTCATACGCTTAAGCCACAGAGGGAGCGTCATTCATAAAATCTCTAAAATATAATTCGTCGTTATCCCCCGTATATCTCAAATGTAGATGAAAAATTTTTTCCGAAAAACCGCTTTCTGTATATCCCATGTGGAAAGACATTCTGCTTTTACTTTGTGACATACAGATACAACCATTCGCGGTTAAAAGATCTTTGCACCCGTCCTTGGGCAGTTTGCCGGAATTTCGATGAGAATATAGATGATCGGTCTTGCCTGTATGAAAGCGATGGCTATGCTGCCGATGTGATGAATTTTACAGTTCATTGTCCGCAGAATTCCATACAGCCTTTTTTCTCTTCCTTGTACCAGCATTGACATATATTTTGATGTTCGGTTAGATCAAGGGGAAATAATGTCCATAATTCCTGCAAATTCATTTCAGTCAATGGTTTTTGCATCGTTTATTTCCGCTTTGAACATATATAGCTGCAGCCATACAATACAGACAAAGTAAAAATACGATAACGGTACACCGAACCTCCGTATAAAAATCGCAGAACCAAGGGGCGTGTACCGCGACGCAGGTTCGTGCCGAGATAAATTCGGAATACCATGTATCTATTTAAAGGGTTATTTATGATCGCGCAGCGCTTCAATGATTTTGACAGCCTCTTGAACCTCTTCTACCGTCGCATCCTTTGCAAGGCTGAAAAGCATTCGCATATCGGAGCGCTCCTTTAAAAGCGCAAGATATTCGGTCAACTCGTCTGTCTCCTGACAAAGGAGACGGTCTGTGGAAACCTCCAGAATGGTGGCTATGGCCGCAATCATGTCCGGCGACGGAGATGTTCTTCCATATTCCCAAGCGGCGATGGTCTGCTGGGAAACATTCAGGCGCATCGCAAGCTCCTTTTGTGTATATTTTCTAAGCCTGCGGTAGTGTTTCAGTTGTTCTCCAAACATGTTCGGTTTCCGTTTTTACCGTATATACGGTAAATCCTTTCTGAAATTTGCTGAGATATATATGCTTCGCGTGCAGAGAAATGTTGTGGCCATTCTTCAGAACGAAAGTTTGCGTGACGAAAGGCGAAGAACCGCCGACTGGAGGAATATATGTGGCAAATCACAATGAATTTTATGAATCGGCTGAAGACAGTCTCGCAGGGCATGGGGAAAGTACGGAAAACATCTCCGCATCCCGTGTCGTTTTTGTCTGCAGGAATGAACGATAGCCGGATTGTGTCGAAATCTGATTTACGGGAAAGCGGCATCCCTTCGATTACACAACGGGATGATTGAAACATTCCGGCAATCACAGTAAAAATAAACTTAAAACAGTACGTGTCGCATCATTTGTTTTTATTATACAACATTTTTTTGTAAAAAGCAAGGGATTTGCAAAAAATCGGCAAAATCATTTAAAATAACACAGGTAGTTCATAAATAAATGATATACTCCAATCAGACGAGCGGGTATAATATGAGGACTACAGATTAAAAGATTTGATATACAGAGGTGGACTGGACATGTACAGAGGTTTAAGAGAACAAAGGGAGAAGCGGATACTTTTAATTTTGCTGGCTGTCATTGTTATTGCGGTGAGCCTGTCGGTTGCCGGTGTTTCGATGTTGATGCGCGGACAGGAGAGCTTTGCCCACGGCGGCGGCTCGGACGGTGAAAGTGACACAGAGTCCTCGAATATCGAAGGAAGCCCGAACCATAAGGTGCTGGATTATACGGATACGTGGGTTGTATGTTTGGATCCCGGACATGGGTATGATGATATCGGTACAGAGTCGGGCTATCTTCCATCGGATACGAAAGAAGCGGATATTACACTGGACGTATCCCTGAAAGTACGGGAGCTTCTGCAGGCATCGGGGATGGAGGTTTTAATGACACATGACACAAATACGGTTCCCGCAGGAGCAACGCTGGACGCCGACGGCAAATTTTTGATGGATCCCATTGAAAGGGCGGCATATGCAAACGGACATGATATCGATCTGTATGTATCGATACATTGCGATTCCTTTGAAGCAAATGAAGAGGTAGGAGGTATGCGTACATATTATCACTTAGACGGCGGATATGATGCGGCTACCGAATCTCTTGCGGGTTGTATCGCTGAAAAATTTCATGTTGCGGTCGGAGGCAAGGATCCCATTTTGAAAAGCATGTCGGCGGACGACGCATATTATGTGATCAAACATGTCAATGTTCCTTCCGTTCTAATTGAACTCGGTTTTGTAACCAATCGCACAGATGCGGAGAATCTGCTTTCAGATACGTGGCGGCAGGAGGCTGCGCGCGGGATTGCAGAGGGGATACTTGCTTATACGCAGGGAGATGCCTAAGGATATTCGTACTGCCTACAAGCTGGAGAGTCTCTCCAGCTTTTTGTTTTGCGGCATTGGTATGATCGACATGGTGTACAAAGTATAATGTGGTTGAAATTTTCATAGAGAAAAAATATATAAAAATTAGTCAGGCGAGTTTAAACAGAAGGTGTTAAGGTGTTAATTTGATTCCGTTAACAGGCTTTAAAATACGTTTGCCGCCAACAAAGGTAAGAGAGAGGGGGGGTGGAGGTAGGAGGGAGGCGAAAAAGAAAGGGAAAAAAATTTTTTTTAAAAAGGGGTTGACAAAAGGGTAAGAGATGTGGTAGAATAGTCAAGCTGTCCGGTGAGGCGCCTTTGAGAGCGATGGAAGAAGGAAAGAAAGGTGCAGGGATAGTGAAATGGTCCTTGAAAATTGAACAACGAGACAAAGAAGAATCTCGACAATTCCTAAAAGAACACACGAAGGTAAGAAAGAGCGAGAGAACTCGAAAGAAGCAAAGGGAAACTCGGGTTTGGTTATGACATGCAAAAAGCATGTGATAATAGAAAACTGACGAGAGTTTGATCCTGGCTCAGGATGAACGCTGGCGGCGTGCATAACACATTCAAGTCGAACGGGACAATGGGGGCTTGCCTCCATTGTCTAGTGGCGGACGGGTGAGTAACGCGTGAGCAACCTGCCTATGCGAGGGGGATAACACAGGGAAACTTGTGCTAATACCGCATAACATATACTTTTTGCATGGAAGGTATATCAAAGAAAAAATCGCGCATAGATGGGCTCGCGTCTGATTAGATAGTTGGTGAGGTAAGGGCTCACCAAGTCGACGATCAGTAGCCGGACTGAGAGGTTGACCGGCCACATTGGAACTGAGAAACGGTCCAGACTCCTACGGGAGGCAGCAGTGGGG
>DXYE01000045.1:10345-19160 GCA_019415985.1 Clostridiales bacterium | reverse complement strand
ACGGCGAAGAGGTATATGTCCTGCTTAATCGAGCCGGTGGATACCGAAGGGCGAAGGTTGTTATCGCAAATCTTCAGGTGCTGGGCATAAAGTATTGTTCGGCTGAGGAAGAGGATACGCCTGAAAATCAGGAACTGGATACAAAGGAGCAGGAAGAAACGGATGTTTCTGAAAGTCCTGAAGAACCCGAATCTGAGGAAGAACGCCCTGTCAACTATGAACTGCTGGCGTATGAATGGACCGAAGCGCACATTGTTGAGTTAAACGCTCGCTGTAACGAGGCAATTGCTGAGGGAAAAGAGAGCGTGCTGCTAACCGCAGAGGAACTGCCGGTAAAAGAAAGCTGGCCGGATATCTGCAATGAACTGATCCGCGCCGGTATTGAAAATGCTGTTTGTCAGGACGCCGGCATTCAAATCAATCTCACGCACTGAAAGTGCAGAAAGGAAATAACTAATTATGAGTTCAATTAAAATTTTTGATTACTCCCGTACCCTTCCATCCCCTTTTGACACCTTGAAAAGCAAGAAAATCAAGGTATCGTCAACCTATGGAGATGGTACGGAGGCAACGCTGAGTGGATCTGTCATCAAGGCAGTCCACTCGATGATCCGGTATATGGAAGCAATGTCGGAAGGCGCTGTCGGTACACGCGATAATCTGTGTATTGCCGAATACAAATCTGCGGTAAGTCCAGACGCTTATCATCTTGTGATCTATAACAAAGCAAGCGGAGCTTTGATGGCGTCTGTGTATGACAAAAGCGTGGAAACCTTTGAGCAGTATTTGGTCGGAAAGAATGGTCGCGACGGCGCGGCCATTTTGACGGCTATGATGCCGGCATTACTGGAAGATGAGGAATTCAATTCGCATTTTTTGAGCTATAAGGATCATATGGATAATGGTTATCCGGATCTGAATGCCGCTGCAGAGGATATGGCGATGCTTTGCGATAACGCATATCGCAGGGTCAAAGATGAAACTTGTGCGGCACATCTCAAGGTGAGTATTGATAAAGCAGGTAATGTGCTGAATATTTCATCTACCCAGCTGGATTCCGGCAATTATGAGCCAACGGATGTAGTTGCAGGTGAGTTTACGATTTTTTCCAGCACGACCCGAGTCACCGTAAAAAAAGCGGTAGAAACGGTTGCGCATAGCGATTTCGTTGGCAAATATCCGCTGGATCCGAGCCGAAAGCTATCTGCGCTGGAGCAGTCACTCGTACCGCAGTTGCCATCCTGGTATATCATCCCGGAAGAGGTGGTAGATATCTGTAAGCACGCCAGTATCACGACCGGTAAGCCAACGCAGATGCGTAATTTCTTGCTTCGTGGTCCTGCCGGAACCGGTAAGACAATGGGTGCAAAAGCGATTGCTGCAGGGCTGAATCTGCCGTATATGAAGTACACCTGTTCGGCCGGCACAGAGATTTTCGACTTTATCGGAATGATCTTCCCCGAGACTGATTCGGTTTCTACGGGAGATGCTGAGCTGGATAAAGAGAAGGAAGCGCTCAAAGCAATGGGCGGTATTAACTATGCCAATGTAGCAAAACTGATGCACTTGCCCGATCTTGACGATATGGATTATGATCCCGCAGGTGTATATCAGGCGTTGACAGGCAAAGAAAAAGAAGATGCTACAGCACAGGATTGTATGGCACTTGTACTCGAAAAGGTTACGGACAAAGTCCAGCAGCTCAGCCGCCGTGCGGAAGACGAGCAGTCCAAGGGTCAGACCTATACTTATGTGGAGACCGATTTCATCAAAGCACTGAAATACGGTTATGTGATTGAAATTCAGGAACCCACCACCATTATGCAGCCCGGCGTACTGGTCGGACTGAACTCGATGTTGGAGCAAACCGGTTCGATCACGCTGCCGACAGGTGAAATCATCAACCGTCATCCGGATGCGGTCGTAGTGGTCACAACCAATGTCACTTATGAAGGATGCCGGGGGCTTAATCAGTCAGTTATCGACAGAATGAGTCTGGTACATGATGTGGAATTGCCGAGCCCTGAGATTATGGCAGAGCGCGCGATGAGTGTTACCGGCTTTGACGATGATTATCAGGTTGCCAAAATGGTACAGGTAGTCAACGATATGTCGGAATATATGCGAAAGAACGGTATCACAGACGGTTCGTGCGGTATGAGAAGCTTGATTGACTGGATTATCAGTACGGACATTACGGGTGATGCCTACACATCGGCTCTATACACCATTATCAGCAAGGCAACTTCTGACGAGGAGGACAGAGAGGCACTTAAAGTCTCGGTTTTGGAACCGATTTTTCCGCCCACAAGAAGGAAGTCGGCTGTATAAAAATCTGTTGAAAGGAGGATACCCTATCAATGGCAAGGGTGAATCACAAAAAAGTCAAGCAGATGCTTGAAGAAACACGGAAAAAAATTACGGACCGCCAGTTTTTCACTTCCCGCATTCTTGCGGGACACTATGAAGATATGGCGGCTGCACAGACACGGCGGTATAAATACAACCGCCGTATCAAAATGAAGATTATTTGGAAGCCGAGAGAGCAGTCTATCGCGGTAACAAACAATCTGAACATCTTGATCAATGCAGGGCATCCGATTGTAACCAAGCGAAATCGCCTTCGTCAGGATCGATATATGATTGTGACAGGGTTGTTTACGCACGAACTGGGACACGCTCTGTTTACGGATTTTTTGGCAAGTCAGACCTATACGAACTTCCTTGCTGCCTATAAGTGGTATCCTGCGCCGCCTGCTTTCAAAAGTAGTGCGGATGTGCGCAGGGAAAAATCGCTTTGGGAATATGCAAAGAGGGATCAAAGCAGTTTGGAGGCTTTACAGTATCTGGCGCATCATATTGGGAATATCATCGAAGACGGATATATTGAGAGCCGAATGCTGAATCAGTTTCCCGGTACGCTCGGCCAAAGCCTTGAATTCCTTAGAACACAGTTTTTTGAGGATCTGCCAACGGTCACGCAGCTTATCGAAGCAGAGGAGGATGAAGAACATCCCTCTCATATCTTTGAGAGCATTATGCAGATTATGCTCTGTTATGTAAAATTCGGCGAGATCAAGTATGGCGAGGAATCGCTCTCTGATGAGCGTATTCAGACTATATTCGATCTGATCCCTGAACTTGACAGCGCATTGCTCAATTCCAGCGGAAAGGAACGGTGGACAACGGTAAGTACTGTTCTTGTCCGTTGCTGGGATTACATCGAAAGTTACATTGACAGGATAAAAGAGCAGATAGAGGCTGAAAAGGCAGCCGGCAATGAAAGCTCTGCTTCCGGCGTGTTATCGAAACGGCTTGGCTCTATGACTGGCAGCTCAGAAGAAGGCAGCGGAGACAGTACTCCTGTTCCCGGTGCCGATTCAATAGCAGGAAAAGCATCAAACGCCGCAGGCCGTGCAGCGACAAAAGCACTTGCAGCAAATGGATCCTCGGAAGAACCCGAAGAAACCGAAGATTCTGAAGAAGGATCTACAGGTTCAGACGATTCTGAGTCTGAGGAGGATTCGGAGGAAGAAGGCGCTGGCAGTAGTCCGCAGGAAGACGAAGATACTGCTGATGGTTATGCAACGGGTAGTATCGGGGGCGGAAAGCAGGAAACGACTGACAAAGAAGGCGGAAGAATTCCGTATCATCAGACTGAAAGCGCTTATGCTCCCGAAGGTGGCGAGATCACTTATGATAAAGACTACCAACGGGAAAATTATGACCGCGCAGCTTCAGATATTGAGAGGCTGCTTGAAAAGATGGCAGAAAAAGAGGCTTGCAAGGACTTGGAAAACGAGAGGCTTCGTGAGCTGAATGAAGCTGCACAAAACATTTCCTATGGAGATATTCATTCCGGTGTTGCCATTCAAGTTCATCGGATCACGGATGTTGACAGGGACCTGGAAACCCAGTATGAGGAAATCTCCGCTCCCTTGCTTGCTATCTCCAAGAAATTGCAAAAAAGCGTCAAACAAGAACTGAAAGACTCTCAGCGAGGCGGAAAGCAGACCGGCCTCGTTATGGGCCGCCGTCTGGACGCGCACGCTCTGTGCAGAAATGACGGCAAGGTGTTCTATAAGAATGCTCTCCCTAACGATATACCGCAGCTTTCTGTTGCACTTTTGCTGGATGAGTCCGGATCGATGGCCTGCGGAGACCGAGCAACCTATGCAAGAGCCGCAGCCATTATCCTCTACGATTTCTGTCAGGAGCTGGACATCCCGATTATGGTATATGGTCATTCAACCGGTTACAGCACAGGCGTTGACCTGTACTCCTATGCTGAGTTTGAGAGCTTTGACCGTGATGATAAATACCGTATGATGGATATTTCAGCACGAGGAAGCAATCGCGACGGTGCTGCTCTGCGGTTTGTTGCGGAGCAACTCAGCAAACGCACAGAAGAGATTCGGCTGTTAATCCTGATATCGGATGGTCAGCCGGCAGACTGGGGTTACAGTGGTACTGCAGCTGAGGAAGATCTCCGAGGCATCAAGCAGGAATACCGCCGTAAAGGTCTGATCTTCGTTGCTGCTGCCATCGGCGACGATAAGGAAAACATTGAACGCATTTATGGAGATTCCTTTATGGACATCTCAGATTTGAATCAGCTGCCCGTTAAGTTGGCCGCTGCTCTAAAGCGGTACATACGGGTATAACAAAATCATTATACACAACAGAATGGGCAGCCGAGAGATTTCTACGGTTGCCCTTTGCTGTGGGAGAGGAAGAAAATTATGCACTTTATTTCATTGGTAGCTGTAGAAATGCCCAAAATCAAAGAAAATCAGGCAGAGAACCAAGAAGTTGAAAAATGTCTGGAAGAATTACGAGAAGCCTATAAGCAGGATTCAAAAAATATCGTGCTTGAACTGCAAATCGAGAGACTGTCGGGGCTTACCACAGAGTTTGCCCGTGCTC
The DNA here is from genome assembly GCA_019415985.1 of Clostridiales bacterium. GTDB lineage: Bacteria > Bacillota > Clostridia > Oscillospirales > CAG-272 > CAKTAA01. The sequence goes on along the minus strand of DXYE01000045.1, from coordinate 14,234 downwards.
TTGACCATAGTGTGTGCCAAATTATGAAACCATATGACGCAGGCACCGAAGATCCGAAATATCTGGAATTTGACGACCGGACGGAAGAATTGGAAGACGCATATTTTGACGGCAAAACGGACTGTATCCGATTGCCGAACGGCACGATTTTGGAAGCGACTTCCTATTATTTTTGGGATAGGTTCGTCATTTCAGACGGTAAAGTTTTTCAGCAATATGCGGGACCACTCCATCATATGAAACGCACAAAGAAAGCGAAGAAAATGACGGTGCTCCCGGATTATCCTCGTACAAAACTCTTTAAGACATTTGAGGAGTACGCTGAAGAACGAGGGGTGCCTTTTGATGAGCAGAAAGAGCGGTATGGTTACTGGTACAATCACAATGGAATGTGGGACTGGTATTCGATTGGCGGACGATGGGCAGATATGTTCCTTGTCAAAGATACCTGCACAGAATTTTCCCCTGGAGAGCGCAGTTGGTGTAATTCGGAAAAGGACTTCGTAGCCCCGGAAGGATACAGGTGGGTGTGCGCAGCCCGGAAGAAAGATATCGACTGGCAGAAAATGCGAGAATGGGAAACTCAAAAAAGAACCGAATGGTTTGAAAGGCTGCAGCGTATGGTTGCAGATAACAAACCAGAAGAACAATTCAGCGGTATCGTTGATGAAAAAGGAGTCCGCTATTATGGCGAGTATATCTACTATAAAGGTGAGTCATTGGAATCCTTTATGAAAAGAGAAGCTATGCCGAATGAGTGGAAATACCCAATATATATTCACGATATCGTTGATACAGATGACTGGCAGTCTAAAGATGATATACAGGTCGGCGCTGAACAACAAAAATCTTGGCATATGATACTTGACGAGTATATTGATTCGCTTAGCGATGATACGGTGCTTGTCGGCGTGGATTACCACATATAAGGAGGTCTTGAATATGATTATCAAACAACCAGGAGCAGAGTTCTTTTATGAGGATGTCTGCTATAAAATCGGCGACAGAATCGTTGGAACAGATGCCAGCGAGTATCAAGGACTCTTGGGGTCTATCATTGAAATCCGTGACGGTGAGGATAAAGAAACCGAAAATGAAACGCCGGATATCTATTGCTCGTTTGATGCCCCGGTTTTACCCTATGACATCGCAGAGCTGGAAAAGCGTTTTTCGGAACTTTATCAATGTAAAAAGACGATTGAGGATATTATTTTGGATGAAGTCATTATGGCGCCGGAAATGATTGAAACAATCGAACAGGCAGATAAACAACTGACAAAGCTCAATATCTACCTCGTGTCTGAGGATTGGGCAGTGGATGGTGAGTCCGACCATTCCGTGACGCCTTGCACAGACTATCATACAGCAAAACGAATATTGTGTGAGAAGCTGGCAAAGGAGCTGGATGCTGGGTGCATTCCACTGTGGAACGATAATGAATCTTTCAGAACCGAGGCAGGGAGCGATTATTACGAATGCTGGGTGGATGGTGAATACAGCGAAAGCCACTATGAAATCGCCTTGGTACAGGAAACACTCCTGATGTCTCCGCAGACTGTCGGGATAATTGGTCGCAGTTATATAGACCAATGCCGAGTTGAAGACTTTCAGTCTCACATCGAACAGCAGGACGAAATTTCTTCTCTTACGGAAGAGCAATACCATCGCCTCTGTACAGATCCGGATATTTCCGAACGCATACAGAAAGCACTCGACAAGAACGATTCTTATTGGGAGCATTACTGGGATTGTGTTTCGGAAGTGGCCAAGGATCTTGTCCAGGAGTACCTGGAGGAAAATGAGGAGGCTGAGGAACAATGACATTCTTTGATTATTTACAGCTGCTGGGCGGTTTTGTCCTGGCGCTCGGGTATATCCCGCAGATCATACAAATTATCACGACGCATTCCTGCAGGGATCTGAATCTGAGGACCTACCTCGCAATGGTGCTTGGAATTGGACTAATGGAAGTCTATGCGATAAATCTTGTGCTGAATGAAAGCGGCTTGATGTTTTTGATAACAAACAGCGTATCGCTGTTGCTTGTGATTTTCATCTGCTTGCTGATTATAGCAATGAGAAAAGCCAAAACAGGCGCAGCAGAAAAAGAAGCTCTCTATGTCTCAAGATGGGATGACGGTTCGGTTATCATTACACCCTGCAAGGTGAATTCCAGAACAAAACGGATTTACGACATTCAGTCCTGTCCGTACAGCCCTAATGGCTGCCTGGAAGAAGAGAGCATTATTATCGGCGATGAGGAATATCCCGTGCAGCACGAAGATGTGCGAAAGGATGACTATCATATCGCATAAAGGAGGTGTGAGCAATGCTTTGTACGAGCGAATCTATTCGGCCTCTTACCAGTATCGTATCCTATCCGGAACGCGGTGAAGGCGGAAACAACAAATATCGTGGGAATTGTTCTCCGAAACTGATCGAAGACTTAATTGGCTTTTTCAAGCCGTCTGAAATCTGTGATTATATGTGCGGCAGCGGTACGACAGGTGCTGCCGCCGCCAAATGCGGCATCAGCAGTAAGCTCTACGACCTGCACAGCGGGTTTGATCTGATGAATTCTGAAATACCTGACAGACCGGAATTTATTTTCTGGCATCCCCCGTACTGGGACATCATTAAGTATTCCGATGTAATGTACCGGGCTTCAGATGTTCAAAACAGGTATGGATATAACCCCTGCCAGTTCGATTTGTCGCGCATCGCAGAGTGGGATGAGTTTGTCAAAGCAATGAACTATGCGATGATGAAACAGTTTTCTGCTCTCGAAAAAGGCGGCCGTATCGCCGTCCTGATGGGAGACATAAAGAAAAAAGGAAAGCTGTTCAGTATGCTGGCGGAAATTACAAAGCCGGGTACACTGGAGAACATCATTATCAAGGCACAACACAACTGCTTTTCGGATAACATACAGTACAGCGGAAAATTCATTCCGATTCTGCACGAATATGTGATGATTGTACGCAAAGACGATGCCCTTTTTTATCCGATTCTGTTTTCGGAAAAGCGGAAAGTGGATATTCGGGATATGCCGGGAGCCACTTGGAAAGATGTCGTTGCGTCTGTGCTGGAAAGCGCCGCAGGACCTGTAACGCTTTCCTGGCTTTATGAACAGATTGAGCCACACAAAAAAGCACAGAACAATCAGTGGTGGAAAGAAAAAATCCGGCAGACCTTGCAAATCCATCCGTCTCATTTTATGAGCAACGGACGAGGATTGTGGAGCCTTCGGACAAGCGCGCAGAGCGCATAGTTGATGAGATTAAGGGGTGTTGCTGCGGCGGCACCTCTTTTTCTATATATGTCAAAACGGGAAAGGAGCTGAGAGATATGGGATGGATATACTTTTTTAGCGGTCTTATGTTCGGCGGATTCATTGGTGTTGTCGTGATGTGTGTATTACAGATAAACCGCACTAATCGTTTGGAAAAAGAATGATGAATTTGGGATGCGGATGAATATGAGTAAAGGTGGGATAATTTTCAGATTATAAGTGAATGCTCTTTTTTGCCCCGATGAATTGACTATACGGGAAAACTCTGCTATAATAATTATGATAGTTTCAAGGTTTCCAAGTGGAAATCCATAGTATTCAGGTTATTCAGAGTGTCATTTGCAATTTTGCAGATGGCACTTTTTTTGTTTTCCGGCCAATTTTTTGGGCATAAGCCAGCAGTCCTTAGGGGTTGCTGGCTTTTGTTATATATCAAGGCGGTAGCATACCGTCAATAACAGAAAGGAGCATTTCATATGCAAAAACAATGTGAAGACAACTTCTACACAACCTTCAGTTCTGCGTTAATGCTGCAGGACTACCATGACACTCAGGCGAAAAACAGCCGGTGGTATCGCTGCCAGGTCAACGAACTGC
>DXYE01000045.1:6868-10335 GCA_019415985.1 Clostridiales bacterium | reverse complement strand
TCTATAGTGATATTACGAAGTTCGCTGCCGGTGTCACGCAAGACGCTGTTACAGATACAGCGGAAAATCTGGGCATTGCCATACGGGTCGATGGGCAATACTATCCCGTTCGTATGACAGCCTATAAAAGCCTTTTGGACAGGGCAAAAATCGGCGGTACGGCACTGCCCAAACTCAGCCGAAAGGTGCTGGCAGAGGTTCTGAACGAATGCCTCCACTTATTTTCATCTGAGGCACTGCTTTTGATTCGCGATGAAAAGGTATCGGCAGTTCATTCCGGTGACTCATCGGATTACTCGGTTTTACCGATTAACGAGCTGCTTGCTGTGCTGACTAAGAAACTGGATGAGAGATTTCCGGGCAATGAATTTGAGTCTGGATACAGTGATCATTCCGTTTCCAGCGCTGCATGGATCCTGCCAAATCAGAGAGAAGAATTGCTTGGCACCTATACCAAAATGCTCATAGCAGAGGGTAAATCAAAAATGGCGAGCAAGCTGATGCCGGGCATTCGGTTTACAACATCCGATACCGGTGTGGCGTCTGCTAAAGTGACCGCATTCTTGAGCGGTATGCGCTATCCGTTCCATATTGGAAGCTGCATTGCCGTGGATCATCGGCATCAGAAGAAAGTCGAGGATTTTGAGGCGGCTCTTGATCAGCTGTTCGCGCAATTTGGTGACACAGTGAAAAAACTGGAAAGCCTGATGGATATCACGCTGGAGTATCCGGTCAATGCGATGACTCGTATTTGCAAGAAACTCAGTCTGCCGAAAAAAGCAGCACTTGAAGCGATTGCAATGTTCGAGATGTCCTATGGCGGCGGAACGGCAACGGCGCACGATGTCTTTATGGCCCTTCAGGAGATTCCGTTCAGCTTGAAAGCGCAGAATACACCAGAAGGAAAGATGCTGGTCATAGAGGAAAATATGGCGCGCGTCTTGACATTACGGTGGAGCGATTATGATCTGGCAAAGGCGGTGAATTACTGATGGCAGCTCCTATTTTACTATGCGATACTGCTGGAATGGACAATGACCGCTGGCTTGAGTGCAGAATGCACGGACCGGACGGAAAGATTCCTTATACGGTCGGAGGCAGTGATGTAGCGGCTATTTTCGGACTCAGTCCGTGGACAACGCCGTTAGAACTGTGGATGATTAAAAAAGGAAGGATGAAACCTCCTGTCAAAGCAAATTCCAGTCAGCTTGAAATGGGGCATCTGTTAGAACCTATTGCGGCGTACTGGTATGCCAAAAGGAGCGGTAATACCGTTTATGAGGATACTGGTCTTTATCAGCACGCTGACCATCCCTATGCCCTGGCAAACTTCGACCGCAGGTTTATTCGCACAGAAGATAATGAACCTGGGATTTTGGAGTGCAAAAGCTGTACCTACCATAAGGCCGATGACTGGGCGGATGATGCCATTCCGATTTATTATGAACTTCAGCTGCGTTTCTACTTGGGCGTGGCAGATGTGAATATCGGCGCATTTTCAGCCCTATGGGGAAACAATCCGGACAATGACCTTGCGATTCCATCAATCGAAAGGGATCAGGCAAAAGAGGATTTGATTTTCGAGCGTTTAGATGAATGGATTTGGAGCTTGGAACATGATAAACCGCCTACGATGAGCACTGTCAAACCAAAGCTGGCTTTGGAATCGCTCGCGAGGATTTACGGCGCAAGCAGTCCGACCCTTCCTACCATTGAACTGCCTCGGAAATTGGAAAAGCAGGTCAAACGCATTGCTCTCCTGCAAGATCAGATTGCTGATCGGCGGGCAGAAATCAAAACTTATGAAAAGGAGATTGAGGCACATACTGTGCGAATTGCAGAATTGATGAAGGCTCACGAACATGGATTTCTTGAGACCACTACGGATAAATATCTCATTGATTTTGCCACTAAAACAAGCCACAGAACCGATACGAAAGCGCTCAAGGAGAAATATCCCGGAATCTATCAGGATGTTCAAAAAACCTCCGAGAGCCGCAAACTGACGGTTACAAAGGCGGTATAAGAAAGGATCGATATTGATGGAAACAAACATTTTTACAGACAACTGGGAAAGCCGGCTGGAGTCGCAGTTTCTTAAAAACAACCGATGCTGCAAGAAGGTGTATATCTGCTCGCCGCTCAGCGCAGAGACCGATGAGGAAATGCTTTCTAATATGCGGAACGCCAGAGCGTATATGTACTATGCAATGACGGTAATGGGCTATGCTGCAAGGGCGCCCCATGCGTATCTGCCAATGCTTTTGTGCGATAAGATTCCTTCAGAACGCGCAGCAGCTCTGACATTCGGGCTGCAGCTGTTGTCGGACAGCGATATGCTGTTTGTATGCGGCAGCCGCATCAGTCAGGGTATGCGTGGTGAAATTCTTCACGCAGTCTCCCTGAATATGTCGATTTATACCTTTGACGATGCAATGTATGTTATGGTGCAGAAACTCGTGACGCAGAACGGCGGCAATAAGTCATTGGTGAAATTCAAGCCAGAGCATTATATGCTCAGCTTTGATGCACCTTTGTCCCATATGCAGAATGCGGTGATGTTCAAATGAGAAAGTTTTATCAATCGGTGGATTTAAGATCCCGTAAGGCGATGACGGATTTTCTTGAGCATCACTTCCGATACCCTACAATGAACTCCTGGAACGGCTCATATTCGTATGCGTGCAATCTCAAAATTTACAAGCTTGGTTTAGATCAAGAGATTGCAGACAAACTGTACGAAATGCTGGATATCCCGGAGTTTTTTTATTTCCAAAGCGACCTGGTGAATGATTTTGCTCAAAAACACGATTATGTGTGGCAGGCAAGATTTAATGGTCGCAACGGAGGGTATTTGGTGCTCTACCAGGGGGATCGTGAACACTATTACCCCAATCGTGGAACGGATGATGACGCGGATTTCGAGGAATGGGAAATGTACGAACTGAGAGAGCGCGTCAAATTGGTTCAGGAGTTTGATAAGCTGGCAGACGATATGATCCGTACCGCTGTCAGACTCACAAAAGAATATGTAGTCAGGGAAGAGGAATATTTTGTGCCGCAAACACGGAAAATCCTTGTTCCCGTTTTGTCATAACAGTAGAAAGGAGCAAAGATTTTGATATGTCAATTTGAACGATTGATTTATCCGCAGAATGTCACGGTTGTGAATCCGGGCAGTTATATGATTGCCCTGTACCGCACCTGTGAAAAGGTTCAGGACTTCGTTGGAAATGATGTCACTCAGATAAAAGCGGTGGGATACTGCTTGCCAACGGCTAACAATCTGCGCTATCAGCTAAATGGGCATTGGAGTAAAAACCCAAAGCACGGTGTCCAATTTGAAGTAGAGAGCTATAACGAGGTAATTTCACCAACGAAAGAAGGGATTATTGCCTACCTCTCCTCCGGCCAGATTAAAGGCATTGGACCCAAGATAGCTGAGAGAATATTCGAGGAGTTTGGTG
>DXYE01000045.1:0-6858 GCA_019415985.1 Clostridiales bacterium | reverse complement strand
AGATCTGTGAGTCCTATCTCGCCAATCGAGGCGCTCGTGATGTGGTTGCCTTTTTGGTGCCCCACGGTATCACACCGAACAGAGCCGTCCAGTTTTATCAGCTTTATGGCAACGAAACGATGGATATCGTGAAAAATCATCCCTATAAACTCTGTGAGGTTCCGGGCATTGGGTTTCATACCGCCGATAAGATCGCAATGAGTATGGGATTTCAAAAACTCACTCCAGAGCGTGTGGATGAGGGACTTCTTTACACACTTCAGGAAGCAGAAGGAAAAGGAAATCTGTGTATGGAAAAGCACAGTTTCATCAAAGAAGCACTGAAGATTCTCGAAACACCGGAATTGACAGAAGATATGGCGGCAAACCGTGCGGCCAGACTGGTTTATTCCGGCAGGCTGGTCTGTTATAAGGACAGTGTATACCGTCCCGCAACAGCAGAGGCTGAGGAACAGCTGGCAAAGATGCTTCACCGCAAAACAAAGCAGCGTGTGCAGTTTGTATGCAATAACATTGAGCGAGCGCTGAATTCGGAAGAGAAAAAACTGGGTATCCGTTTGGATCCGGAACAGCGGAATGCAGTCTTGACAGCGCTCCAGTCCCCTATTTCCGTCATTACGGGCGGTCCCGGTACGGGTAAGACTTCGATTCAGAAAGCGATTCTTGATATTTATCGGAGCCAGTGCCCCGGGAATCAGGTCGTTTGCTGTGCTCCTACGGGCCGCGCAGCGAGGCGTATGGAACAATCAACAGGTTTTCCGGCATCAACGGTTCATAAGGCACTCGGCCTCTTCGCTGGAGAGGACGGAATGTTTGGAGAACCGGAGCCATTAGAAGCTGATTTGGTGCTGGTGGACGAGGTCTCTATGCTGGATATTTATTTGGCAAAACACATCCTGCAGGGCATACCGAACAGATGTCAGGTGGTGTTTATCGGAGACTCAGATCAACTGCCATCTGTTGGTCCGGGAGCAGTGCTCAGTGAAATCATTAAGAGCGGTGTCATACCGGTTGTAAGGTTGGACAAGGTTCACAGGCAGAGCGCAGGCAGCAGAATTGCAACGAACGCAAAACTGATCCGCCACGGCAACCTGTCTATGGATTACGGTGATGATTTTCGGTTCGTGGATTCCAGTGAGCTTCCGAAATCTGCAGAGATTTTGGAACGCATTTATATGGAAGAAACAGCGAAATTTGGCGTAGATAATGTAGCGTTACTATCGCCATACCGTCAGAAAACAGATACCGGTGTCAATGCACTGAATGAACGCATCCGATTACAAATCAACCCGCCTGATGCCGCCAAGAAAGAGGTTGTGCTGGGGAAACGCGCTTTCCGTGTTGGTGACAAGGTGATGCAGACCAAGAACCGTGAGGATATCAACAATGGTGATGTCGGGTACATTACCGAAATTTCCGGTTCCGGCAGTGAAACCGTTGTAAAGATTGATTTCGGAGATGGACGGATGGCTGAGTACGATATAACCGAGCTTGGCCTACTGGACCTTGGCTATGCGTCAACGATTCACAAATCGCAGGGTTCAGAGTATCAGTCGGTTATCATTAACCTGCAGTGTGCGCACGCGATCATGCTCGTAAGACCGCTTATTTATACAGCGATTACAAGAGCAAAAGAGCGAGTCATTATTGTGGGGGAACGCCGCGCCCTGTGTATTGCCATCAAGAAACAGGACACGGAAAAACGAGGAACTTTATTAGCACAACGGCTGATTGAATTCAGCGACAGAAAATAAGAAAGGAGCCGGTTATGGCAACATTATTAGAGAAGTATACCGATCTTCGGACGGGATTAGTAGAAAAGGTTATGAATGGAGTTTTACCGCTTGACAAGGTGCTTGTATATCAGGAGATCTTATATCGTATTGATGTCCTGGAGTCTTGCCAGCTTTTTGTGAAAACAGCGCCTGTTACAACTGATACCAAGGTGCTTGCTTATCATTATCAGATGTGGGATGTGTATATCTACCATATGCTGACCGATCACAAGTTTGGACAGCCGGCAGATGAAAAGCAAAAGCAGGTGCGGGAAACAGCAGCAAACAGTTTATTACAGGTTGTGAATAACTGTAGGAAACAGTTCAGCAGCTTTAAGCCCACCACAGCGGAACTTTATAAACAAAGTATCAATACCTTGATTACGACCGTGCTTCCCGCATGGGTACAGTATCGGGAAACCTATATCAGTCTGAAGGAGGAACAAAAATGAGTTTGAACTCGAATGAACAAAGCAAGATGTTGGCTTTGAAACAACTTAATACTATCAACAATGTGGAGGGATTTGACCCGGAGGCATTCGCTGTGGAATTTACTGATCTTTCGACCGGTGAAAAAATGAAGCGGTTGCCGGTGGTCATTCAAATGGCCTGGTTCCGGCTGGTATATCCGCAGGGGAAAATTGCTGTTCAGGTATCCAGCGGAAAAGATTGTTTTGTTGCGTCTGCTCGTGTCTATGCCAACTATCAGGATCCGGTGGAGTGCTATTTGGCGGAAGCCACAGCATCAAGAGGTGTATCGACAACAAAGCCTTCAGTCTCTCCCAGGGAATGGGCGCAGACAGCGGCTATTGGGATCGCACTTAGAAATGCTGGGTTCGGATTACAGTTTGCGATTGCCGGCGAAGAAGTAGAAAATATTCCTTCGGAACTTCCGGCGGAAATACAACCGGCAGCTACCGTAGTGCCGACAAGCACAGCTGAAGCGGTATCAGAACCGGCGCCTGATAATCCTCCCGAAGAAGAAGAGTATGAGACAGTTCCTGCCGAGCTGTCCTATGACGACAAACTGAAACTCGCGATGCAGACACCGTGTCCCATCAAGAAATACAGTGGAAAAACTTTGGGAGATTTGATTACGATTGATCCGAAGGCGTTGAACTGGGTTGCAACTAAGTTTACAGGAGCGCCCGAAATCACTGAGGCGGCAAAACTGATATGTGAGGATGCCGTACAGAAAACATCAGCTTGATGTTCATAAAATTAGGGGGACGGATAATCCGTCCCCCGGAAAGGAGGCTGTATGGATATTTTTCATATGTCAGATATCATTCCGCTGCTTGGATTGCCATATCCGCCATACGGCAGATCTGCATATAACATTTCCTGTCCGTGTTGCGATGATAATCCGCGAAAAAAACATCTGAATATCAATCTGAAAAAAGATGTGTTTAGATGTCCGCGCTGCGGATTCTGCGGCGGTGTGTTCGATTTGTATTCTCATTACACCGGCATACCGCGTAATGAAGTTCGGGATGCTCTGATTGCGAGACTGAATGTGCAGGGCGAAATAAAAAAACCTCGGCAGCAGATTGTTGTCAAAGAGGTTCCTGATTGTCCGCTTACTGATGTGGACAGCAGGCATGAAACCTATCAAACATTACTCTCGAAATTATCGCTGGCCTCTGATCATCGGCAGAATTTACACGATAGAGGGTTATCTGATGAGATGATTGAGCGGCTTGGATATAAAACGACACCGGTTATCGGAATGAAAGCGCTTGCAAAACAGTTGATGAATGAAGGACTTTATCTTGCCGGTGTTCCTGGATTTTATAAGACGGATAGCGGCGAATGGTCGTTTATCAATGAAAAGCGTGGGATTTTGATACCGGTTCGGGAAGAACACGGTTCAATTCAAGGTCTTCAGATACGAAGGGATAATGTGACTCGTCGAAAATTTCGCTGGGTTTCCAGTGTGGGAAAAAACGACGGCTGCGGCGCTGAAGCTTGGGCACATCTTGCTGGACCGCCGAGGCAAACCATTTTGCTTACGGAAGGTCCGATGAAAGCGGATGTCATTCATAATCTGACAGGTCAAACCGTAGTCGCAGTGCCGGGCGTTAGTTCTCTTACACACTTAGAGCGAATGCTTACTTATTTGCGAGAAATGGGAACAACAAAAATAATGACCGCATTTGATATGGATTTTCTCAGTAATCCAAATGTTCAAAACGGATATAACAACCTTGTAGGAATGCTCAGCAGCATGGGATTTGTGTATGGAACCTATCTCTGGGATCCGCAATATAAGGGACTTGATGATTATATCTGGAAATATCTCATCCAGTCATCAATCTCACAGTAAACCAAAGGCGGGCGGAAGTTGCAACTTTCTGCCCGTTTTTTTATGCGCATTTCAAAGAAAATGAGTATTTGATGTTGCGAATGCGGATAAACATCCGTGTAATAAGATAAAATATAAACTCAGGAGGTATCTCAAAATGATTATTGCAATTGATCACGGCAATTACGCCATAAAAACCCTCAACCATTCTTTTGTTGCGGGACTTTCCGAGCATACAGTAAAACCGCCGATGACTGATGAAATAATGGAATACGACGGAAGATTTTGGACGCTTACCGGCAACCGACTCTCCTATATGCGTGATAAGACACAGGATGAGCGGTACTTTGTTCTTACACTGTTTGCGATTGCCAAAGAACTGGAAAGCGCCGGACGGCTGTCTGCTTTTGAACCCATTGACCTTGCGGTTGGTCTCCCGCCGGAACATTACGGCATACTGAAGAACAAGTTTGCTCAGTATTTCAAGCGGACAGGCACGGTCAATTTTGTTTACAAAGATAATCCTGTCAGCATTATTATCCGCAATGTATGCGTTTATCCTCAGGCATATGCAGCGGTTGTACCGTATGCTGGGAAACTCCTCAGCACGCTGATGATGTTTGTCGTAGATATCGGAGGATACACTACGGATGTGTTGCTTCTCAGAAATGGCAAACCGGATTTACAGTTTTGCCGCAGCTTGGAGCTGGGCGTCATCACAATGAACAATGATATCATTCGCAGAGTTGGTGCGTTGCACGATATGAAGATCGAGGACGAGCATATCAGTGCTGTGCTGCGTGGTGAAGAAACATTTTTGCCGGAGGATGTGATACAAACAATTACAAAAGCTACAGAGACACATACCAGAGATATCCTGCATAAGCTTCGCGAGCTGCAGGTAGATCTAAGAGCAAATCCGGCAATGTTTATTGGAGGCGGTTCTATTCTTTTTGAAGAATATATCAAGGCATCCAACCTCGTTAGCAAAGCGGATTTCATTGAAGATACCAAAGCGAATGCCATAGGATATCAGATGCTCGCCTCCAAACAGTTAGGTTATCGCCCGACAGCATAACAGGGAGGCCGATAGTGTGAAGAAGGATGGTAAGTATAGATATACCTTGGGATTTGGTGATTCGTCGGAGAAAAACCATATGGTCGGCGAATTTTTAGAAAAGATTGGAAATAAGAAAAGCGCTATTATTGTTGAAGCTGTAGCGCAGTACCTTGAATCACATCCGGAAATCAATATGGATTACAGAAGAATTCAAGTAAAGATTAAGCCGGATATTTCTTGGGCTGAGTTAGAAGAAAAAATCCGCAGTATTATAGACGAGAAAATATCAGTCGCTCAGGCCAGTGGCGGCTTGGAGAACACTGGTAGCCAGCCTATAATTGCAGATGCGGATATAGACGAGATGCTACACAATCTGGACTTATTTGATTAGTAAGCAAGAAGGGGTTCTCCGAGGGTGAGGACCCCTTCTCCCTTTCATTTTCAAACATTTCTTATACAATTCCACTTATACTGCGTGTTTTGGAATTTTGCTTTCTTCAAACTGTGTTGATGATGGAATAAAATTGAGATATAAGGAGTGTATGAATTTGGAGTACAAAAAACTGGGTGCTAATGTGAGAAAGTACCGTAAAATTGCAGGACTCACACAGGAAGAACTTGCAGAAATCATAGGTTGTTCCAATAGCCATATTGGGCAAATTGAAAATGGACGAGGTGTTCCGAGTTTAGATATGATGGTCAAGATAGCAAATGCTTTGGGTGTGATGATTGACCAGTTTGTTGTAGCAGACTCAGATCATCCGGAACTTATTTATTTGCACGAAATTAGTGCAAAGCTAAAAAGCTACCCACTGAACAAGCGTATCCTTGCGTGTGAAATGATAGAAAACCTTTTGAAGGTCATTGATAATTCGGATCAGAAGTAAACAGGGAGGAGTGCAAATGACAAAATATCATTAGCGACGCCGGTGGGCGAAAAAATAAAAGACGAAGACAAATACATAAGATAAATTACAACGACCTTATTGAGGTGGTTGTTCTATTTTGCGCTTTTGAGCGGTTACAGTATGCCTTTGTGTGCTGTGACCGCTTTTTTATATTCACTTTGAAAGGGGGTGATTCCAATGATTGTTTAATGCTATGTACAGGAGAGGCATCACGGTCACTAGTAATCATAGCGTGCCGTTTCGGCATTTTACCATATATACCTTCCTTCCACCGCCGCAGCGGCGCGTCTGGAAGGAGGTTAAAAGGTGTCCAAGGACACGGATCGGGATGAACTGCGTGCAAGATTCACTGTCTACATATCGCAGGTTATCATCCACGCAAAACTGGATTATATCCGACAGCTTAAACGAAGGGCGCAGGAAATCTATCTGGAGGATTTGGAAATGGAACCTTCTGTAGATTTTGAAGAGCAGTATGTGCAAGCATACAGCAACAGGCAGTCCTTTGAGTTTGAGGAAGAGAAGCTGGCAAACGCTTTTTCGTCCCTCCCATTGATGCGGCAGAGAGTGCTGGAAATGCTCTTTATCGAAGAATTGACCGCTATCGAGATTGCACAGAAAATGAACTGTTCCGTTAAGTATGTTTATGACCAAAAATATTTGGCTCTGCAGAAGCTTCGGAAAAGTTTGGGAGGTGAAGCAGATGACCAAAAGTGAGTTTGCTGAAATTCTGACTCGTGCAACAGAGGGCGACCACGCAGCGCTGGATAACATCTTTGAGCTTTATATGCCGCTCATCGATAAACACAG
>DXYE01000044.1:14132-20012 GCA_019415985.1 Clostridiales bacterium | reverse complement strand
GACACTGCGGCAATGCATTTGAATAGACGGACTATTTTACAGTCCCCTAGAATATAGATACAAGGATTTGGAGGATAAAGAAATATGGCAGTAAAAATCAGATTAAAAAGAATGGGCGCAAAAAAAACGCCGTTTTATCGTATTGTTGTAGCGGATTCCAGATATCCGCGCGACGGCCGTTTCATTGAACAAATCGGGTATTATAATCCCTTGACTGATCCCGCTGATATCAGAGTCGATGCGGAGAAGGCTCAAAAGTGGCTTGCCAACGGCGCACAACCCACGGAAACCGTGAAAAGTATTCTGAAGAAATCAGAAATTCTTAAGTAAACAGCTTTGGAGCAAATTAAATTATGGTAGATTTAAAAAATATTTTAGCGATCATTGCTAAGTCCATTGTTGACCGTCCGGAAGACGTCGCTGTTATAGAGACTGTTGAAGGTAACGACATTATTTTGGAACTCAGTGTCGCGGCTGACGATATGGGAAAGGTTATCGGAAAGCGCGGACGCATAGCAAGAGCAATACGCATGGTCATGAAATCTGCTGCCAGCTCAGTTGACAAAAAGGTTGTCGTAAAAATAAAATAATTACGGAGACCGCTGTGCTTTCGTAATAGGAACTCAGCTAAATTTTCATTCTGATTATTATAAGATTATTTCAATTGACCAAAGGACCGGCGCGGCAAAAGCTGCGCCGGTCCTTTGGTCATTCCGGAAAAAGCTCATTACCCGTATTTTGAGACTAAAATGAAGAACTGTTATATCCATTGCCCCTAAACCCAATTAGTATATTATGGGAAAAAATAGCTTTGAGATATAGAAATAACCGAAGTAGCAAGTTTTAACCGCTCGTCGAACGAAACGCGGTCATCCGCTAATCCCACGTCGCAAATTACATTTCTGATTTTTAAAATTGGATTTTGTATGATCGAGATATTATAGTACAAAATTTTAAAATAAAAAATACTCGCAAAAACATCATTATTTTACTAAATTATATACAGGGTAAATTGAGGCTTCTATCCCATATCACGGGGAGAAACTTGATATCCTATTATTTAGAGTATGTTGAGTAAATTTCTATATATATTTCCTATTGCAAGCGCGTATGTTTCGGGACAGAGAACAATTATGATAGGGATATCGGCACATGCTTGGACCGGAAATTCTTGCAGACAGAATTCATACGTTATGTAAATATGTACGTTCAAAAGCTGCATTTACATTTTCTTTCGTCAAAAAGATTGAAAATTCAACTGCAACATGATACAATAACAATAAATTTCTTTGTTATACAGTCCCTTGAAACAGGATGAAAATTATACTAGAGAAGGCCGCCGCTCTGTCAAAGCGGCAATTGTGAAATTCCGGAAAGGATAAAAGGAGAACGGATGGTAACATTGATATATGGCAGAAGCGGCGCCGGGAAATCCAGTTGGATCTCAGAGCAAATAATGGAAAGGATGCGCAGCGGAAAGCGTGCGATTCTTCTGGTGCCGGAACAGGAAACCGTCAATGCTGAGAGAAGAATGACCGGTATTTTATCCGATATACCATCGGTCGGTTTGGAGGTACTGAACTTCAGCCGTCTGGCCAACCGCGTTTTTCGCGAAGCAGGAGGACTTTCCTACAGATATATCGGTAACGGCGCAAAACGCCTCATTATGCGGCAGGCGGTTACCGATGTCCACGGGTCTTTACTGACGTATAAACATGCGGACCCCCAGGATAAAGCCTGGATTGACCAAATGATCGCAGCGGTCGGGGAGTGTAAGAGAAACCGACTGACGCCGCAGACTTTGGAGGCCGCAGCGCACCGTCTGAGCGACAATGACAGCAGTCAGATGCATCTGCGCGCAAAGCTCCATGACTGCGCGCTGATATACAGTGCGTATCAGGCGTTGATGCAGGGGACCTATGATGACCCGGCCGATGACCTGACACGCTTGGCAGAGGTGCTGGAGACGTATGACTTTTTTACCGGAAAGTATGTGTACATCGACGGGTTTCACGGTTTTACATCACAGCAGTTTGCGGTACTGGGGCATATTTTCAGGCAGAGTGCATCTGTTTCGGTGACGCTATGTTGTACACCGGAGGAATCGGAGAGAGCTTGGATTTTTGAACAGCCCCTCGAAACCGGACGTCGGCTTCAAGAGATGTCAGCTTTTTATAAGAAGGAGATAAGAACTATTACCCTGCGGGAGAATCACAGAGCAGGCTGTGAGATGCTTCGCTTTTTAGAGGACCGGATTTTTGGTATACATGAGAAGTCCTTTCCTGTTCAGGACGAGCAGTCTCATCCGGTTTTTATATGCTATGCACAGAATGTTTTTGCGGAAGCAGAATTTATTGCACAGAGCATTTTGTCCCAGGTTCGCCGGGGTATGCGTTATCGGGATATTGCGGTCGTAACCAGAGATACGGTGCGATATGAGGGTATTCTGGATGTCATGTTTGAAAAATATGAGATTCCCTATTTTATGGCACGCAGAGTCGGTATCATGACAAAGCCGCTTGTCCGACTGATTACCAGTATCTTCAGCATTTTTGAATATCATTACCGCAGACAGGATGTCATTTCGCTGCTCAGAACCGGCCTTTGCCCAATTGATGCAGAGGCGGTCTGTCTGTTTGAAAAATATGTAACAACATGGAATCTCAACGGCAGCCGGTATACGGATGAATATGCTTGGAGTATGAATCCGGATGGTTATACGGCAGATGTTTCTCAGCGGACAGAGGCTGTTCTGCGAACCGTCAATGCTGTACGGGAGGCTTTAATTCGGCCGCTGGAAGCTTTTCGTCTCAAAATCAATGGGAAGCGCGGCTGTACGGTTCGGGAAATCTCCTTGGCTTTATGGGAATATATGATCTCTCAGCAGATTCCGGAAAGGCTTAGAAAGCATGCAGATTTAAGCCGTGAATACGGTGACCGCGCCGGAGCTTCGGAAACAGAGCGGTTGTGGGGAATCACCATGGACGCGCTGGACCGCTTTGTAGACGTCGCCGGAGACTGGCCTGTATCTATTTCCGAGTATGCCGGGCTGCTGGACATGGTTCTGTCGGATGTGGATATCGGTAATATACCGACTTCCATAGATGAGGTCGTTATCGGTGATGCATCGCGTCTCCGTACCGACGGCGTAAAAATTATGTATATCGTCGGTGCAAACGATGGCCTGTTTCCCAAAAATGTTGAAGACAGTGCTTTCTTTTCCGATTATGAGGCCTTGGTCCTCCGACGCGTCGGCATAGAAATCTCGGAGGATACAGAGCGAAAAACAGCAAGAGAACTTTTTTTCTTTTATTATGCGGTTTCGGGCGCATCGGAGAAACTGATTCTTACTTATGCAGAGGCTGATGCAGCCGGAAAAGCGTTGAGGCCTTCGGTCGGTGTGCAGCAAGTAGTACGTCTGTCCGGCATCCACACAGTACCCTATGCATCGCTTCCGGTTTCACTGCGCGTGAGCGGAGAGCGGGCTTCCTTTGAGCTGACGGCGCTCTGCAAGGGGACGCCGCTCGGTGACGCGTTGCTTCAGTATTACAAAGGACAGGCGGGAAAGATCGAGGCGTATCGAAGATGGCTTGAAGCGCTGGAAATACCGCTTTCCGAAAGAAGAAATCGTTTGAGTATGGAGACGGCGTCTCTGTTGTTCGGTCATACTGTAAACTTGACGCAGACGAGACTGGAAACCTATTTACTCTGTCATTTTTCATATTATTGTCAATATCTTCTAAAACTTAGGGAAAGTCGGCGTGCGGAAATCGGTTACGCGGATATCGGTAATTTTACGCATTACATTCTGGAACAATTCATGCGTTTGTACGCAGCGCGTACAGAGGCGGGAAAGGGCTCGTATTCCCGAACGGAAATTGAAAAAATTGTGGATGAAAAATTGGATGAATACATCCGAGATGTCTTAAGAATTGATAATGGACGGCGTGGAGGGGGGCGCCTGAAGTATCTCTTTGGCAAGCTGCGCCGTACCGCAGTGTTTTTATGCAGCAATTTGCAGAAGGAGTTCGGGCAGAGTCGGTTTCAACCGAGAGATTTTGAGGTTCCGGTGACGTACGAAAGTGAGGAAGGGATACCTCCGCTGGCCGTCGAGTTGCCGGACGGGGGCGCAGCATATGTTTTCGGTAAGATTGACCGCGTAGACACTTTCATCAGAGACGGTGTAACATACTTTCGAGTGGTCGATTACAAGACGGGCGTTCGGAAGTTCTCCGTTTCTGATATCGAAATGGGGTTAAATCTGCAAATGCTTCTGTATTTATTTTCCATTTGGCAAAATGGCGGCAAACGGTACGGGGAAAAACGGATGCCCGCGGGCGTTTTATATCTTTCCGCTGGAACGCCGGATCTGCCGCTGGACGCGCCAGTCAGTGAAAATGAGCTTGAGAAGCTTGCGGAAGACACTCTGAAACGTGACGGACTCGTCTTGAACGATTTGGAAGTCATACGCGCGATGGACAAGGAGCTGAGCAGAAAATACGCACCGGCGGCGCTGAAAAAAGACTCGACTTTTACGGCCGGCTCGAGTATTGCAACGCTGGAAGAATTTAAAAATCTTATGCGGCAGGTTTCAGAAACGGTATCAAAGATTACTATGGAAATGAAGAGCGGCGATGCGGATGCGCTTCCTCTGCACCGGCGGCAGCCCGACGCGCCGCAGAGTCCCTGTGAGCATTGTGCAATGAAACCGGTATGCCGTCAGAATCTGCGGTAAATACTGCGATGCAGGAGAGTCGCTGCCGTAGAAAGCTTTTGTGGATACGGACTACGGAAAAAGGAGCTTTACATATGGAAGAAAAGTCGGCACCTTCTTGGACAGAGGGGCAAAGACGCGCTATAGATGTCCGAGGCAAAACCGTACTTGTGTCGGCAGCAGCCGGCTCAGGTAAAACAGCAACTCTGACCGAGCGTCTGCTGAGACGATTAACGGATCACAGTCAGCCGCTTGAACTGTCTCGTCTGCTGGTCGTAACCTTTACCAATGCCGCAGCGGAAGAACTGCGTGCGAGAATCCAAGGTGCGTTGGCCGAGGCCCTGGAAGGACAGCCGCAGAACAGACATTTGCAGCGGCAACTTGCAGGCGTGTCACAGGCGAAAATCTGTACTATCCATAGCTATTGTCTGGAACTGGTGCGCAGAAATTTTCAGGCGCTCAATCTTCCCGCGCGGCTGCGTGTGGCAGATGAAGCTGAGGCTAAGCTGATGTCAGCCGAGGTTATGGACGAGCTGATTTCAGACGCACTCGACGGAACACTTGCACAGATTTCAGGCGATGAATCGGCATCTTTGTTCGACTGTCTGGTCAACGCCCGAAGCGAAAGAAATCTCGCACGTTTTCTTTTGGAGCTTAAGGCAAAAACAGACGCTCTGCCGCGTGGGATTCATTGGATCGGAGATCAGGCACAACGCCTTGAGAAAGCGGTGGAGCATTCGTTTTTTGAGACACCGTGGGGGGAACAGATACGACAATATACGATATCATTCCTCTCAGAATACAAAGAGGCATATGAACGCGCCATGCCACTGCTTTCGGAACATGAGGTATATATAAAAAATTACGGAGAGGGTTTTTCAGCCGATGCCGCTTGTATTGATACGCTGCTCAAGGCGGCAGAGGATTGCGATTATCAAAAAACACGCCGACAGATCATGGAATATGAACCGCACGCGCTTGGCTCCGGGATCCGCGGCGCTATGAAGACCGAACAAATCCTTGCCTGCAAAGCGATGCGGGATGAGTTTGTCAGGGGGATTCGGAGCCTGAGGGATCGGTTTTATGTATACGACGAAGCGCTCATACCTGCGGCTATGAACAGTCTGGCCCTCCAGCTTCGGCATTTGCATGCTTTTCTATCGGTA
>DXYE01000044.1:0-14122 GCA_019415985.1 Clostridiales bacterium | reverse complement strand
GTATATGAGGCAAGAGAAAGGAAGGAAAAAAACAAAAGGCGAATTCTGACATTTACAGATATCGAGAGGTATGCAGCCGTTTTGTTGATAGGTGAAAACGGAGAGAAAACGGATGCTGCTTTGCTGGAAACGGAAAAGTTTGATGAAATCTATATTGATGAATATCAGGATGTCAGCCCGCTGCAGGATACGGTTTTTAGAGCAATATCCCGTAGTGACAACCGCTTCATGGTTGGTGACATCAAGCAGAGCATATACGGATTTCGCGGTGCATCTCCGGATTTGTTTGCTGCGTATCGCGAGGCGTTTTCAGAGCCGGATCATCCCGATGACTGCGAAACGATTTTTCTTTCTGAGAACTTTCGAAGCGATGGCCATATTTTATCCTTTTCCAATGCAATTTTTGAGACCCTATTCGGCATATGCGGCGGAGATATCTCATATAGGCCGGAGGATGCGCTGAAGCAAGGAAAAAAGGATACCGGAGAGCCGGTTCAGAAAGAGGTGGAGCTGATACTGTGTCCGCAGACCGGCTGCGGCGGCCCAGAGCGGGAAAGTACGGATCAAGAATCACAGACAGCGGATGAAGAAATCTCAGAGGCGGAAGTTGTGGCGGATAGAATCGCAGAACTGCTTCGAAACGGCCGCAAGCGCGACGGAGGCACACTCCGCGGCGGAGACATTGCCGTATTGCTGCGAAGTACAAAGTCATCTGCTGCGGCCTATGAAGATGCGCTTCAGGCGCGTGGGATTCAAAGCATTAACCGTGCGGCAGAGAATTTCTTTGAAAATGCAGAGGTCCTCATGGTTCTGTGTCTTCTGCAGTGCATTGAAAATCCGTTTCAGGATATTTATTTGGCCGGAGCACTGAAAAGTCCTGTTTTCGGCGTGACGCTGGAGGAAATGGTCCATATCAGAAAAACGGAAACGGATGGGTCCTTTTACGAGGCCTTAAAACGATTTGTGGAGACAACCGGCTTTCAAAAAGGTCAGCGATTTCTTGAACGCCTGGCCTATTACCAGTACAGAGCGGAGGGTATGCCTGTAGATAAGCTTCTCTGGTTTTTATACAGTGATTTGGAAATTTTCTCCCTTATCTATGCGAAGGAACGCTGGAACGACGGTGAAGAGGCAAAACGCACACCGGAACAGATGCGTGTAAATCTCATGCTTTTTTACGAATATGCCCGTGAGTTTGAGCAGGGATCCTTTCAGGGGCTGCATCAGTTTGTGCTGTATATCATGGCACTGATAGAAAGAAAGGAAACGCTGCCCATAGCAGCCGAAGCCGGACAAGCTGACGCTGTGCGTATTCTCACAGTACATCAGTCAAAGGGCTTGGAATTCCCGGTTTGTTTTTATTGCGGCCTATCTAAGCCGTTCAATCGCAGCGATCTTCGAGATAACATTCAAATGGAAAAAAATGCAGGACTGGCGATGTATCTGAGAGATTCTACCGGGTTTGCGAGAATCAACACACCTGTGCGAGAAGCCATTTCTTTGGCGGTTTCGGAAAAACAGGCTGAGGAGGAGATGCGTGTCTTATATGTGGCACTGACGCGGCCTCGAGAACGTCTGTATTTGACCGCCGCCGTAAAAGATCCCGAAAAAACAATGGAGAAATATAGGGAAATTGCAGCTAATATTTCGAGACCGCGGCTCATGAGCGGTAAATGCAGTCTGGATTGGATTTTACCTGCTGTCATGGCAGCAGGCGGTAAAGCATCATGCCATATCGGTGTTGCTAATTCCTGTTACTCGCATCCAACCCCTATGACGGAGCAGAAAAAAAACATGGACGTACGAGATGAGCCGTCCTTGCTGTCGGATATTGGGCAAATGACCTACCGGTCAGCCCTGGCCCTTGTGGAGAAGCGTTTTTCTTTCCGTTATCCGTACGCCGATGCGGCAGTGCTTCCGGCTAAATTGTCTGTATCTCAGCTTTACCCCTCTATTCTTGATGATTTGGATGGTCCGGTTTTCGAACGATGGGATACGCTGAGACTTTCCGGGCGGACCGACGGGGAAGAGGAACCGATGGAATTTCAGCCTCCGGCCTTTGTCAAAGCGGACCACAGACAGCAGGCCGCAAAGCGTGGTACAGCAACACATGTTTTTATGCAATTCTGCGATTTTGAACGCGTGTTAGACCAAGGCGTATCTGCCGAAGCAAAGCGGCTCGCGCGTGAAAAATTCATGACGGAGGAGGATGCTATGTTGATAGATACGGCATCCATTGAGAAATTTTTTGAAAGTAAACTGTTTGAAGAGATGCGAGCTGCGCCGGAACTGCATCGGGAGGTGCGATTCAACATGTTTTATCCTGCGTCAGAGTTGACGGATCAAGCGGAATTAAAGGAAAGCCTTGAAAACGAATCCGTGCTTGTACAGGGAGTCATTGACTGCTTTTTCAAAAACAGGGACGGCAGTATGACGGTAGTAGACTATAAGACGGATCATTTTGCTGGGGAAGATCTCAAAAATCGTGACGCAGTGAGGCAAACCTTGGTGAAAAGGCATCAAAGGCAGCTTTCCTATTATCGGAAAGCGTGTGAGACGCTGACCGGCTGCCGCGTCAGCCGACTGCAGCTTTACTCTTTTGCCCTGGGAGAAGCTGTGGACTTGGAAACCGAAAGCGAATTGCAGCAATGAAATGTATGCCGAGAGCAAATTAGGACTAAAAACAACCCGTCAGACTGTGAAAAATTCTTGTTTTTACAATCTGACGGGTCTTTTCTATTCTTTTCTTCTCACAACGAATAAGGAGCTTGCGTTCTTTGAAGTCCCCCTTTAAGCTGAAGGTTGTATAACAGCAGAATTTTTTCAAAAAGACAGCTAAGCGTCCACGGAATATCAAAGAAAAAGATGCTGAACGGCCTCCCAAATTCGGTCGGATACTTCTTCAGCTTTACCAACGGCATCTATGATCGAGACTTTTTCTTCCGCTTTTAGTTTTTCAAATGCCTTAAAATAATTTGTTCGTACGCTTTTCAGCCGTTCTTCTTTTTCATACAACTCTGTATGAAATCTGTCCCGCCGAATTCTATCAAGCGCTTCTTCCACAGGAATATCAAGAAAAACAGTGATTGTAGGGCGAAGAATGTCTGCACAAATCGAATTGGCGGAGATGACCCAGTCCATATCCATATCCACACTGTGATAGGCGTACGATGAAAAATAGTAACGGTCAGTAATGACAGTTATCCCGTTGTCAATCTGGCGGCAGATGCCATCTGTTTGATTGAGCAGATGGTCCGCACGGTCAGCAGCAAACAGACTGGCGATGACCCTGTTATCCGCTGATATTCTTCCTGTCATAATCTGATGAATTAAAGAACCGATCGGAGAATCCGTAGGTTCCCGTGTGACGTAGCAACGTATGCCTTTGGCCTTCAGACGGTCTGAAAGCAAGCGTATTTGCGTACTTTTGCCTGAACCGTCAATCCCCTCAAAGGCAATAAAAATCCCCTTATTTTTTGTCTGTTCCATAATTTGATGAAAGCTCCATCCTCTGTTCGTTCAATCATACCGAAATTTTCCTATATGGTACTAATCGATGCAGTTCAAAAACCGATTTGTTTATTTAACCGTGAAAAAAGGCAGTCTTACGGAATATAATACTGCGGCGCATAGCTTATTACGGCTTTACGGTGATGTATGGTTCTACCGTGCATATTTTACCATGAATAACATGGCATTGTCAACAGCAGGAATGCTATTAAGAAGGAAATGCTTTTATCCATTTCTTCCCCACAAGACAGAGCAAACAACCAATGCTGACGGATGTTATGACAACAAGTGCCTAATATCCATTTGATCAAACCATACGCAGGTTTCCTATCGGCTGTGCAAGCTTTATAATAAATAAAAATACTGATCAAAAGGTGAGGTATATATAATTGAAAAGAGTAAGTCTTATATGAACGGTTGTTTACTATTCGCCACAAAATATGGATCTACTGAGAGGGTATCGCATTGGATCGCTGAGGGGATCAGAAAGCATCAAACAGAAGTACGACGGATTACACAGCCCGTACCTCCGGATGTAAATTTCATGATACTCGGATCACCGATTTTTATCGGTAAACCTATGGAGGACCTTTATGATTTTATTGAATATCATAAAGACGAACTCTTTAAAATACCGTTCTTTTTATTCATCACGTCTTGGGCACAGTCAACTCGGTACAGCAATGCATGTCAGGAATTTTTAAATATGATATTAAACCGAATATCCCCAAGCGTTCCAATTTTAACCCGCTCACTTTCCGGTAAATTGATCTTGGAGGAATTGAGAAACCGGGACAGGAAGGCTCTGAAGCGTTTACTGCATAGAGTGGACGCGCGTCAGCCAGATTTTCGATCGGAAAATATACAGTGGGGGGACCGGCGCAGCCAAGCAGAGTGCAATCTGTTCGGTGAGGATATTAGTCGGTGCTTAGACGCTCTGGAGCAACCGGACGGAGAATGTACAAATGGCTGAAAGGAGTTCGAAATGCATTACGATGTAGCGGTCATGAATTATCCGCTTTTTTGCAGAGAAATCGCACCGAATGCATCGGCGCGGTTGCTGAAACCTCCGTACCACACAGAACCCGGCGGTCCATGGCCGGTTTCCCTGTATATACACGTTCCCTTCTGCGACAGTTTATGTGATTTCTGCGTATATGACCGGCAGCTTACGCTGCGGAAACAGGCGCAGATAGATGCTTTTGTGGAGGCACTGCTAAAAGAAATCGAGCTGTATGCGCAAAGCCCCCGGTTTATAGACAGGAAAATCGACGCCATATTTGTGGGTGGCGGAACACCTACGGCACTTTCGGCGTCTCAGCTTGACCGGATTCTGAAGAGGCTTGCACGGTGCTTCTGCCTGCATGAAAGCGAGATCACTGTTGAGTGCAATCCTCAAAACGCAGGCGACGAGAAGCTCGCAGTGCTTAAGGAGAACGGAGTCACCAGAGTCAGCACAGGCATACAGAGCTTTGACAACCGGGTACGAAAAAAATTCAACATAACCGTGAGCGGCGAAACAGCGGAGCTGTGGCTGAAGCGTTTGCAAAATTATCGGTTCGGAGATACATCCGTGGATTTAATATACGGTTTTCCGGGTGTGGAAAAGGACATTTTTATGGAAGATCTGAGGCGAGCATCTGCGCTTGGCATGGGACACATATCTGTGTACAAGCTGGCGGTATTTGCCAACACAGCTTTGTATAAGCGCAGACGCAGGGGTACATCAAAGTCAGACGATGCGTATCAGGATGAAGTTACCCTGTATGCGATGTTTGTCGAAGCGCACCGCTTTCTTCTGCAAAGCGGATATGTACTTCAGAGTGCTCAGGAGTATGGAAAGGCTGGTAAAAGATCTGCTTTCTGGGATGCAACATATGACGGATTTGGAGATAATCTGACTATGGGTACCTCCGGTTTCGGTTATGTAAACGGATACTGTTATCAGAACGAATCTGATGTCAGTAAATATATAAAATTATTAAATGAGAAAATAATACCTGTAAAAAGGATGAGTCCTCAAATTACATCGGAACAGCAGCGGGAGCGAGCTATGGTTATGGGATTTCGAAGAGGCTATGTTCTCCGGGAGCCGTTTGAGACAGCCTTTGGTGCGCCGATAGAAGCTTTCTTTGATGAAAATCTGCTAAGGCTGAAAGACCGAGGCTTAGTCAAAGAAAAAGGCGATCGCTATATCTTAACGGAAAGAGGATTGTTTTATCAGGGCAATGTCAGCGCGGATTTTATGGTTTCCCTTTTTCGCGGTCTTTCGCCTTTGAAAAAGAGAATGTGCATCGGAAACCATGAGATGCCGTGAGCTACTGACGCAAGGAAACCAGGCACTGGACCTGCACGAAAAATATCATTGAGAACAGCAGAAAAAAGAAAGGGTTGTAAAAATTATTTTACAGCCCTTTTCAAAAGGAAAGCATGCGGCCGAAAAAACAAACCTTTAATCAGTCTCAGAGTATCTTTCTGCTGCGGCTGAAAATATACAGTCGATATGTTAGACAGCTAAAACCTATGTACTGTCTCGTAATCTGTTGTAGGTTTCCGGCGGAATTCTGTTGGCTTTATGTCAGAACCCAATTTTGGCTTTCGGTTTGCAATCTGACCATATGGGCGTAAATGCCGTCTTTTTTTAGCAGAGCATCGGGCGTCCCCTCTTCTGCCACTCTACCGCCGTCCAATACCACAATTTTGTCTGCTCCGGCGACGGTCCGCATTCGATGCGCGATAACAAGTACGGTTTTATCTTTGATTAATCGAGACAGCGCTGTCTGAATCAAGGTTTCGTTCTCAACATCAAGCGATGCGGTTGCTTCGTCCAGAAGAATGATGGGCGCGTTTTTCAGAAACGCACGTGCAATTGAAATACGCTGTCGTTCACCGCCGGATAGCTCGCAGCCATTTTCACCGATATTGCTGTGCCATTTGTTCGGCAGCTTCTCTGCGAATTCGTCACAGTTTGCAAGACGGGCTGCAGCAAGAACCTCGTCATCCGTTGCGTTTTTGTTTCCAATTCGGATATTTTCCAAAATACTGTTGTCAAACAGCGTTACATCCTGAAAAACAATAGAATAGAGCGAGAGCAGTGTCTCCGGGTCGGTTTGGGATATATCCATACCGCCTACAGTGATCTTTCCTCTGCCGATATCCCAAAAGCGTGAAGCCAGGCGGGAGACCGTAGTTTTGCCGCCGCCGGAGGGACCAACCAATGCCGTAACTTCCCCCTGCCGTGCTGTAAAGGAGACATCCTTCAGTACGGTTTCCTCCTTATTATAAGCGAAGCCAACATGCTGAAAGACAATATCATATCCATTGTTTGTCAGTTTGTTGTCTCCGCTCTGAACGGGATGCTCCAGTATTTCGTTCATACGTGCAATATTGGTACGGGTGCTGATGACAGCGGCTAAATTCTGAAGAGCCCCTTGCAGAGGATCATAAAGACGTGAAACGACCAGGAGGAACATAAAGAAGGTCAGTACACTCAGCGATCCCTGTATAAGCAAAAACGTTCCAACCAACGTCACCGTCGCAATACCCAGCTTTAAAATGAGAGAAGCGGAGACGACAAATGCCGCCAGACCGAATTCATTGATAATAGAGCGTTTTTCAACGGCTTTGATCTTTTTATTCAGCCCTTCCAGATAGCTGTTCTCTGCATTGTTTGCTTTCAAATCGCGTACGGCCTCGATACACTCCTGTATACCGTCCGCACAGGCCATTTTGGCATCCATCGCTTTCTGATTCATTCTTTCCTGTACCTTTGAGGAAAAGCCTACAATGGCAAAGGATACAGGCATAACCCACAGAGCAGCCAATGCCATGCGCAGGTCGATGAAAAAGAGATTGATAGAGATCAGTAGGGTAGAGATGATTGAGCCGAACAGTTCTGGAATAAAGTGAGAGAAGCTCTGCTCCAAAAAAGTACAGTCTGCCATGATTGTACTTGTCAAATCGGCAAGATCCTTTTTCCCAAAAAAGGATAGAGGAATTTGCCTCAGCTTTTCTGCAAGGCTTATACGGCGTTTGCCGCTTTCCGCATAGGTTGCAAAATAGGTTGCATTATACTGAAACCAGGTTGTCAGCAGTATCAGAATAATACAAATGCAGCATCCGATAATATAGAGCACGTTTTTATTGCCCTTTACGCCGCCGTTCATCAGATCACTGACTAGAAGATAAAGCAGTCCCACCGGAAACATAAAGGAAATATTCTGTAAAACACAGGCGATACAGCCCTTGATCAAATCCTTTGCGCCCTGCTCAGACAGGGCATATTTTTTTCGAAGTTTTTTAATCATACGATGACCGATCCTTTCTGCCATAAGCCATGCAATAGTGCCGACGAGTTTATTTTTTCTTAAGAAACACGCTCTAATTCTTTGTCTCCTTTGTGACTTTCCACTGTACGGATGTTTGATAGTTTTTCCACATCTCGCTGAAAAAACCATCCTGACTGATCAATTCCGTACTGGTTCCGCTTTCGACAATTTCCCCATCCTTCAGGACATAAATTCGATCGACATTTGCAACAGTAGAAAGGCGGTGAGCGATCATAATCACCGTTTTGCCCTTCGCAAGATTGGATAATGCAGCCTGTACACGGCTTTCGTTGTCAGGATCCGCAAAGGCGGTTGCTTCATCCAGAATAATAACGGGAGTGTTTTTCAGTATGATACGGGCAATGGCGATACGCTGTTGTTCTCCTCCGGAGAGATAGACACCCCTTGTGCCGACCACAGTGTCCGCGCCATTGGGCAATTTTTCAATGATATCTGAACACTGCGCTTCCTCGAGCGCCCTCATAACCTCTTCCCGTGTGGCATTTGGCCTGCCCATACGTACATTTTCCAACACAGATGCTTTGATCAGTCTGCTGTTTTGGAAAACAAAGGAAACGGTATTCATCAGTTCCTTTTTCGGAATATTTCTCACATCCGCACCGCCTATCGATACTGAACCGCTCTGCGGATCAAAAAAACGTGAGATAATATGGGCAAGCGTTGTTTTACCGCCACCGGAGGGACCGACAAAGGCAACGGTTTGCCCGGCGGGGACAGATAGAGATATATTTTTCAGGACATCCTTATGCCCGTCATAGCTGAAGCGTATATTTTTCAACTCTATCGATCCATCTTGAGGCAGTTGGGGCTGTTCAGCTTCCCTCAGCGGTTCCAAACAAAGAATACTGTCTATGCGCCCGAGCGCGTCTTCTACAATCATGGCATTTTCACTTTGAAACATAATTTTAGTCAAGGTTACAGATATAATTGGCGTGATGATGATATAGAAAATCAGATTCAGCAGGAATTTGCCGGAGACACCGTTCTGTGTCAAAACAAGTCCGCCGGCGATCAAAAAAGCAAATACACTGTTGATTGCTGCCGTATAAAACAGCATTGGAGCACGGAGCTGTTTGGTGTAAGCAATGACCCACTTTTGATAACGGTCAATGGAGTCTTTAAACTTTTTGAACGAAAATATGGTTTGCCCGAAGGTCTTTACAACCGGTATTCCGCGGATATACTCTACGGCCTCATTGGACATATCGTCCAGAGCATTCTGGTACTCTTTCATCTTTTGCTGCATTTTTGCACCGGTCATACGCATCATAATGAGAAAACCGAGCAGAACGGGCGATAGACTCAGAAGTCCCAAACGCCAGTCAAAAACGAACAACAGGAAGAGTAAACCGCACGGCGTAGCAATAGCACCCGCTTTGTCAGGGAGTTGGTGTGCGAGATAGGTTTCGGTTGCTGCGCTGGATTCATTGACAATTTTTCTAAGTCTGCCGCTGCCAAATTGTTCGGCAAAACCCAGCGGAAGCTTTACAATGTGCTGCATGGTTTGTATGCGTATATTGGTGGCGATACGAAACGCACCTAAATGGGAGCACATCAGTCCGGTTATATATACTAGTACAGCAAGCACAGCAAACAGCACAGCCATCCAAGCATTGTGTGTTAAATTCTGCGCTTGGCTGAAATTAGGTGAAACCGACAAAACCTCCTCCATGACCCTCCATATGTACCAATACGGGATGAGAGCGATCAGGGCACTTAAGGCGGACAAGCCCCAGGATGCATAGGTTAGATACTTATAATTTCCTGCATAACCAAGCAAGCGTGAAAGATTTGATTGCCTTTTCAAAAGAATTCCTCCCATTTCACTGTGGATTTTATGATATAGGGATACTCCCTGAATATCTATCCGAAATGTTAGTTAAAACTAACTTTTGCCGGAAAAATAATAGGGTTTAAAACCCCATCATTTTTCGCCAGCCCGCCATATGAAAAGCACGCAACTCTCGGGCAAATTCCAACGCCTTTTCTCTTTGCATATCGTGTTTGATCATTTCAAAAAAGCCCGAAAAAAGTCCGCTGATTAAAATATGCTCTAAACTTGGATCAATATTAGGAACCTGCAGTCCCAGTCCTCTCAGTATTTCTATGAAATCGCGGGTGGATTCAACTTCGATTTCCACCATATCGTGAATCATGTGCTCGTATTTGGTTCCCTCTGAACCGCATACAAGCAGCTTGAATGCATCGAAATTATTATAGACATAATCCACCATCCAATCCATGCATTGACCGGAAATGTCTCCCATATGATCATGCTGGTCGACAGGAGAAAGTCTTTTAAAAGATTCCTGTGCCTCCCGGTATTTGTTCATGAAAGTCATATATTGTTCATCTACCAATGCACTGAACAATTCTTCTTTGCTGTTGTAATACCCATAAAAGGCGCCGGTAGTCATACCAACAGATTTCACAATATTGCGCAGGGAAGCAGACTTGAAGCCTTTTGCCAAAAATTCTGCTTTGGCTGCCTTGTGTATGCTTTCCAGCGTTGTGGACGGAACCGCAGTCATAATGGAACCTCTGTATAACGGCGTTATATATTACTGTTATATTATAAATGAAAAAGATCTTATTGTCAAGAGGAAAATATAAAATTTCATCTGAACGGCAGCTGTAAAAGGATTCTGTACAGAAAAGGGATTATCGCTGACCGAACTCTGCTGTCAGCAGGGATGGAACCGTACCAGAAGTTCGTATGCATCCGCCGAAGAAAAGAATACCGCTAATTTTAGGAAGTCTGTAGGATTGCGAAGCATTGAAAAGATCAATATAAATTTTGAGTCACGATATTTCAGAGCATATGGGGATGTGGTTATTTTTTTATCTTGAAATCTCCTGTTGCGGGATTGTCGATCAGCTTGCCGTCTTCAGAAAAACGGGATCCGTGACAAGGACAATCCCATGAATGTTCCGGAGCATTCCATTTCAGCGCGCATCCCATATGAGGACAACGCCTCTTTGAAAAGGAAAGAAGATGGACCACGGCCTCGAAAGCATTGATGGCAAGCTGGGGACGAAGCATCGTTCTGGAAGGAGAAAATACCGGTGCATATTGATTTGTTCTGCCTTGAACGGAATCAGAGAGAATCATAGCCGCAACCATGGAAGAGGTCATTCCCCATTTATTGAAGCCGGAGGCTACGTAAAAATTTTCAGTCGAGGCGGAATAACGTCCGATATAGGGAACCCTATCCAGTGTCATGCAGTCCTGCGCGGACCAACTGTATGTTTCCTTAGCACCAGGATAATATTGCCGTGCAAAATCGCGGAGCTCCTGCCAGCAACCACCGCTTTTGCCCGTTCGATGACTTCCGCCCCCGAGCAGCAGTTGATTTTTATAATTTCGAAAGGATAAGCCTTTATCCGCTTCGTCCACATATATGCCATGAACATTCGGCGCTTCGGTCAGTGCAAGAACATAGGAGCGATCCTGATACAGTTTTAGAAAATAGCTTCCATGTTTGTTAATAAAAGGGAAGTGGGTAGTTGCAATGATGTGATTTGCCTTGATTTTTGCATAATCCGACATGACGGTCCCTCTAACCATTTCCCGGACCACGGTTTGTTCATATATATGCAGATTTTGTGCTATGGCCGACAGAAATTTTAAAGGATGAAATTGTGCCTGTTCGCTGAATTTCACTGCTCCCGCAACCGTGAACGGCATTGGAAGCTGATCTGTAAATTCCGCATGAAACCCGATCCTGTCAAGCGCCTTTATCTCATCCTCGATTTTTTTTCTGCTGCTGCGCGAATATACATAGGAATCCTTTTCCTCAAAATCGCATTCGATATTCCGGCATATGGCACGGAAGTTGTTCAGAGCTTCTTCGTTTGCGCGAAGATACAACTGCGCTTTTTCTCTGCCGAATCGACGAACTAATTTTGCATAAATCAGGCCGTGCTGGGAAGTAATTTTAGCGGTTGTATTTTTTGTAACGCCGCTGCAGATTCGGTCAGCTTCGACGAGGACATAATCTACGCCTGCTCGGTCCAGCATATAGGCGCACAGAATACCTGCCATTCCCCCGCCGATAATTAGAACTTCGGTTTTTATATCTTTTTTTAAGCTTTCAAATTTTGGATGCTCTGAGGTATCAGTCCATATGGAAGACATAACGTGATATGCAATGCAGTACAGAACAGCTTTGTACTGCATAGACTTCCTTTCTTAATAAAATTGGATTCGGTTTCCGAGACTGTGACAGTGTATCGGCATTGCGTGACTGTTTTTCTTATTTTGTATAAAGGAACTTGTATAACAATGCTCTTTTATTTTCTCAGTGTCAAGAATGCACGATATCCTGCATATGGCATGTATTCTTTACCGAGTACCGCATTGCTATGCATATGAAAAAGCCTGTAAGCTATCCTTCCATATAATAATGGGAAAAAGGATAACTTACAGGCTTTCATAAAAACGATTAAAATTCTGTTTGTGCACAGAAAAAATCATTCCGAATCATTTCTAAAACCATCGAAGACAGGCTTCCTATTTAATTAAATCGGCAAAAGCAATTTTGCAATCTGAAAATACGTCAGAAGAGAAAGAGCATCCACAATGGTGGTAATAAATGGGCTTGCCATGACGGCCGGATCAAAGCCGATCCGTTTTGCGGCAATGGGAAGGGTACAACCAATCACCTTCGCTACGCAGATGGTTACGATCATTGTCAGACACACTACAAACGCAACCATAGGCGTCACGCCATCGTTGTGCAGAATCCATTGATCGACGACAAGCATTTTCAAAAAATTTGCACAGGCAAGGGAAACCCCGCAAAGAAGCGCCACCCGTAGCTCTTTCCATATCGTTGTCAGAACGTCTTTATATTCAATTTCATGCAGAGAAAGTCCCCGGATAATTGTGACAGAAGACTGACCGCCGGCGTTTCCTCCCGTATCCATAAGCATAGGAATAAAAGCGGTTAAAACCGCACAGGCGGCGAGCTGATTTTCAAAAGACAGAATGATTTGTCCGGTAAAGGTTGCGGAAATCATGAGCAGAAGCAACCAAGGGAACCTTTTACGCCATGTCTCGAACACACCTGTTTTCAAGTATGGCTTATCTGACGGAACCAAAGCCGCCATGATTTCGATATCCTCTGTGGCCTCTTCCTGAAGAACATCAATAGCGTCGTCAAAGGTGACGATGCCAACTAGCCTGTTTTCATTGTCAACGACCGGAAGCGCCAAAAAATTATATTTGTTCAGCTTATTGGCGACTTCTTCTCTGTCCTCCAGCGTTCCGACGGAAATCACGTTGGTCTCCATGATTTCCTCAATTCGACTGTCCCAGGAGACCAGCAGCATTTGTTGAACGGTCACAACACCTTCCAGTCTGCGGTCGCTGTTGATGACATAACAGGTGTAAACCGTTTCTTTTTCTAAGCCTGTCCGCCTTATTTTATCAAATGCTTCCGATACCGTCATGTCCTTGTGAAGATCGACAAATTCGATTGTCATGATGCTCCCGGCGCTGTCGCTAGGGTAGTTCAGAATCTCATTGATCAACCGACGTGTTTCCGGATCCGCCTGCCGTATCATTCGTTTGACAACATTCGCAGGCATTTCCTCGATGATATCGACAGTATCGTCAATAAACAGCTCCTCCATTACCTCCTGAAGCTCTTTATCGTTGAATGCCGCAATCAGTGATTCCTGTGTATCGCTGTCCATTTCCACAAAGGTTTCTGCGGCAAGCGTCTTCGGCAGCAGTCGGAACAGCATGCGGACTTCTGTCAGATCGAGTTCATCAAACAGTATGGCAATATCTACCGCTTGCATTTCCTTCAGCATTTGATAAAGTTGTGTAAATTTACGTTCTTTTAGCAAGTTTCTTGTTTTTTCCAGCAATTCGTTTTCCATGGTAAATCCTCCCAGCATGATAAGGTCACGGCAGAAGCTACACTGCCGCTGTGATGGGTAGGAGTTTACGCCGAATGAGCAGACTACACCCA
This sequence comes from Clostridiales bacterium, assembly GCA_019415985.1. GTDB lineage: Bacteria > Bacillota > Clostridia > Oscillospirales > CAG-272 > CAKTAA01. Next base: position 282 of record DXYE01000044.1, on the reverse strand, counting down.
CCGACGCTATCGAGCACCGGCTGCAGGAAAAGTTTGAACTGCGAAGACATGGACCCAGGCATATTGGCCCTGCCGTATCCAGCTTCGGCAATTCAAAGCTTTGTCCGCCGCCGCTGTACTTCGATGACCCCCTGCGTCCATTCCCTTCACCTCTTTTTTCAGAATTTCGCTCTTTATTTCCAGAAACGATTACTTTTATTATATCTTAAATTTATTTTTTTGTCAATGCAGAATCCTTTTTCCGTAAATTCCCAAATGCTGAGTGAGAATACAACTCCGGTT
>DXYE01000043.1 GCA_019415985.1 Clostridiales bacterium | reverse complement strand
ATTTTGGACCGAAAAATTTAAAGTGTATAAAAAAGAGACTCCGCTTCCAAGGAGCCAAAGTTGAGAGGACCTTTGCAGAGCAGTTTCAAGTCGATATTGGATACAAGCTTTTTTAATCCTGTACGGCTTCAGAAAAAAGCAGGGGTTCCTCTATGGTGGGGAAACAGTCAATTGCCCCATGGGGGCGGTCGTGGGGATAATGCATCGGAAAGCAGAGGGGAATTTTAATGCTAGGGGTTCAGGTATCGTATCATTGAAATGATATGGCATGGGAGGACTTATGGATGCTCGGCTTTTCATCGGCGTATAAAGCCCGAAGCACTGAGCAACACTAGAAAACGAAAGGGATTCAATACCATATGATATTTGCATTGGCGGGCAATCAAAACTGCGGAAAAACAACATTATTTAATCAACTGACGGGTTCTAACCAGCATGTCGGGAATTTTCCGGGAGTAACGGTGGATCAGAAAATGGGTGATATCCGCTCCCAAAAAAACTGTACGGTGGTCGATCTGCCCGGGATCTATTCTATCCGGCCTTATACGAGTGAGGAGATCGTCACCCGGGATTTTATTTTGGAACAGAAACCGGATGGGTTGATCAATATTGTGGATGCAACCAATATTGAGCGGAATCTGTACTTGACGCTGCAGCTTCTTGAACTGCGCATTCCTATGGTTGTTGCGCTCAACATGATGGATGAAGTACGCGGTAACGGCGGAACCGTTGACGTGCTCAAGCTATCGGAGGAACTTGGAGTGCCTGTCATTCCGATAAGCGCGGCAAAGAATGAGGGCATTGATGAGCTGATATCGGCGATTGTCCATGCTGCCCGTAATAAAATACGCCCCAAGGTTACAGATTTTTGCGAAGATGGTCCGGTTCACCGGTGTATCCATGCGGTATCTCATCTTATCGAGGATCATGCCCGTGCGATCGATATGTCTGCACGCTTTGCAGCGACAAAGCTTGTGGAGGGAGACGAGAGCATTATTGAACGTCTGCGTTTAAATGAGAATGAGCGCGATATGATGGAGCACAGCATAACGGAAATGGAATCGGAGACAGGGCTGGACCGCAATGCGGCCCTGGCGGACATGCGATATACATTTATCGAGAAAATTTGCGCTGATACTGTGGTAAAATGTAAAGAGAGCCGGGAGCATCGCCGGAGCGTACGCATTGACCGCGTTTTAACCGATAAATACCTTGCACTTCCGGTTTTTCTGGTCATCATGCTTGTGATATTTTGGCTGACCTTCGGTGTAATCGGTGCGTTTTTGAGCGATCTTCTGGGTTGGGGAATCGAATGGCTGACTGCTGCGGCAGATCAGGCGCTTGAAGCGTACGGCATCAACGACGTGGTGCATAGTCTCCTGATCGATGGCGTTTTTGCAGGTGTCGGCAGCGTTTTGAGTTTTCTGCCTCTCATTGTCACACTGTTCTTCTTTCTCTCCATCCTGGAGGATTCGGGATACATGGCACGCGTTGCCTTTGTTATGGATAAGCTGCTGCGAAAAATAGGTCTTTCCGGCCGAAGCTTTGTTCCCATGCTGATAGGCTTTGGCTGCTCTGTTCCCGCAATTATGTCAACGCGTACGCTTTCCTCGGAAAGGGACCGTCGCATGACGATCCTGCTGACACCCTACATGAGCTGTTCGGCCAAAATTCCCGTATATGCCATATTTACAGCCGCATTTTTCCCGCGGTATCAAGCATTGGTCATGATCGCACTGTACGTTTCGGGTATACTGATCGGTATACTGATCGCTCTTCTGCTCAACCTGACGCGCTTTAAGGGCAAACCTGTCCCATTCGTTATGGAGCTGCCCAACTATCGGTTTCCCTCTGCCAAGAGCGTTCTGCTGCTGATGTGGGAGAAGGCCAAGGATTTTCTCCAGAGGGCATTTACCGTGATCTTTGCTGCAACCATTGTCATATGGTTTCTGCAGAGCTTTGACGCGAAGCTGAATGTTGTGGCAAACAGTGCGGATAGTCTCCTGGCGGCGATTGGAAAGGGCATTGCACCCCTTTTTGCCCCCTTAGGCTTTACGGACTGGCGGATCTCTACCTCTTTGATTGCAGGCTTTTCCGCGAAGGAAGCGGTTGTCAGTACTATGAGCGTCCTCACCGGTACCAGCATCGCACAGCTTGGTGAGGGACTCAGCGCCCTGTTTACACCTTTGACAGCGGTGAGTTTCCTTGTGTTTACTCTGCTGTATACACCGTGTGTCGCTGCGGTTACGACCATAAGACGGGAGCTGGGGTCGCGTCTTCAGGCATTCGGCGTAGTTGTCATGCAGTGTGCGGTCGGTTGGATCGCCGCATGCTTGGTTTATCAAGTTGGCCGGCTTTTTGTCGGCTGATCCTGTACAGCTTCTTTATGGAAGACGGGAGGTTCTTTTGAGCATTTGGGATTATCTCATTTTAGCAGGCGTTGCCATATGGCTGGCAGTTGCAGTCCGGTATATTGTGAAACAAAAAAAACGGGGCGGTTGTGCGGGGTGCAGTGGCTGTACAGGCTGCCGGAATCCGTGCAACTGCGCTAAGGAAGCGGACGAAAAGGAAGCTGACAATTCGAAACAGAAGGAAAAGGAAGATACAGAAGGTTGAATTTCAGTATCATCCTGAAAAAGTTTTATAGTGAAAGCGACTGTGTTTACACATAATACTGAGCATGCATGCCCCACATGTCGGAATACAATCCAGGCTTGGAGATTAATTCCGAATGACTTCCGTACTGAACGATTTCACCATTGTTTAAAACAGCAATCTTATCACAAAAGCGACAGCTCGACAGCCTATGGGAGATATAAACGGCTGTTTTATTCTGGGTCATATTGTGGAACTTTGAATAGATTTCTGCTTCTGCGATAGGATCGAGGGCAGCGGTCGGTTCGTCTAAAATGATGACGGGCGCGTCTTGGTAGAATATTCTGTTCTGGCCATTGCAAGCTTCTGTCCCTCTCCGCCGGAAAACTCTATGCCGCTGCTGTCAAATTCTTTGCTGATATTTGTATCGATTCCTGCCTGTAAATCGTTAAGCTTTTCTTCCAGGCCACTTTTTCGCAGACAATTCAGTACCTCGGCTTCATCAGCATTTTCATCAAAAGAAACATTTTCCCGGACTGAAAAACCAAATAGCTTAAAATCTTGGAAAACCGCCCCGATGCATTCAATATATTCGTCATAAGAGAATTTCTGAATGTTCACACCGTTGAGCAAAATTTCACCTACTGTCGGTTCATATAGTCGGCAGAGCAATTGGAACAGCGTCGTTTTTCCTGTTCTGTTCAATCCGACAATGGACAGCTTTTCTCCATTATGTATCTTAATTGAAATATGGCTTAGCACAAACCTTCCGTGTTCGGGTATAGAAAGCTGACGTCATCAAATTCGAACATCGGATGTGATGCTTCCATCGCAGGCAAATCAGCAACTGCGCTCCCTGAATGTTGCGACATCGCATCTTTTACATATTCTCGATAGTCCTCCGCGTATTGCGACATGTATTTTAAATCGTATCCGTACGCATAAAAGCTTGGATAGACAGAGTATATGGACGCTCCTATTCTGAGGGCGAGAGCAACGCATTCCATTTGATAACGAAAAGCAGGAAATTCATCGCCTCGTTCGGAGAAAGGTTTTGTTTAATTTTTTCGGTATGGATGCAATCCCCGCAGAACACGCCCTGTGATGGCGCCTGTCTCTTATGAACCCCGTGTGTTTACAAAATAATTCTCTTGGTATTATGCCGTTTTTCTATGGAAAATCATTAGGCTTTCACAAAATAAAGCGTCCGGATTCCATTCGAATCCGGACGCAGGATCTTTCTCCGGTTTTATGCTTTCTGCGACCGTCATAGAAGTATTTGGAATGTCTGGTTCTTGTAAGAAGCATGGCAAGCGCTGTCAAATCTTTTCTATCGGCATCCAGATTTGAGCATGGCATTCACTTTACGGTATATGATGACAGAATGGGATTTCAGGATCTTTTGCCAATTTAAATCCCATTTCAGGCATCCATTCGGTTAAAACTTGAACGCTCAGATTGAGAAGATCAAAGAAGTCACAGGTTGGTCCCTTGACCTCCTTGGTTTCAAATACTGCGTAGGTGGTTCTAGGAATTGTTATATTCTCTATTCCCAAACTTTTAACGAAATCAACGCCTGTCACTTCTCGGTTGTAGAGATTTTTTCTCTCCCACTCCTCCAACAGATAACAGCAATAGTAATCATATCCATCATCTGTTATATTTGTGATCACACCATTTTTCGACATAAAAAGCGACTCTTCCTGCTTTTCTCTTTCCTTGCCGTAAGGGGCGCCGGTGCAATATGTTTTGTAGCCTGTTAAAATCATTTTCGGCTCTTCTTCAATTTTGTAATTCAGAATATTACCGCCTTCAAATAAAAATTTTGGTACAAGACGGGAAAATGTTTTCAGCATTTTTCTAACGCTGCGCGCCTGCAACAGTGTGATGCCGTGGAATTTCTGAAATACCTTGCAAAGCTGTCCGGTCTTTCTAGCCGTATTTCAGCGCTGCATCAATCACCTTGTTCCGGCCGGATGCCAGTTCTGCTCCGGCAAGTGTCAATCGGCGGTCCCCGATAGATTCACCGAGTGTATACCCACAGAGGAGACTAAAGATTCGCTGAAAGTGATAGTTTGATGAAAAGCTTAGCTTTGCAACGATTTCATAGTCGTTCCCCTCTGTCAGATACTCCTCGATATAATCAATCGCCTTTTGCATTCCAGTAATCCAGTTCATTTTCATCCCCCTGTCTGATAACAGTATACCAAACGGCACCGGTTTAATCCCGACTTTTTATGCGCATCTCAGACGTTATTATTCTAATACGGTTTTTAATTTTTTAAAGAGCCCGTGTACAACTTCGGAGAAAATGCAAATCAGATAGCTAACTGGACACACGGCAACGTAAAAAAGCAAATCGGTAGGGAATAAGGTTTGGCAGAGGAGAAGACGGGGTAAGGTCTCTATTCGTTTTGCCATGACAATACATTTCATTCAGAGGATGCAAGCGTTTGTTCACGCAGTAGATGAGGTTTGATTCTTAGCGGGGCTTACCTCGGGCAAAGGTCCTGTTTGCTGTTCAGCTCACAATTTTATAATACGTTTTGGCTGTCAGTGCATAAACAATGCCATATACTACTGCGAAAACAAGCAGCGTGACGATAGAGCATATAAGCGTAATCGTCCAGTTCGTCAATGCGAACAAATTCAGCAGCTTGATCATCATTTTAAAGTCAAACGCCACATGAATGGCAGCCACAAGAAGCGGCGCAAAAAATATGATGAGAATCTGTGCATTGATGGAACGCTTAATCTCTCCGTGTGTCAATCCGACCTTCTGCATAATTTCAAACCGGCTCTTATCTTCATATCCCTCGGAAATCTGTTTGTAGTAGATGATCAGCACCGTAGCCATAATAAAGATCAGACCGAGAAAAATGCCGAGAAAAAGAAAACCGCCGTTCATCGCATAATAATCCTCAGCCTCTTGAGCTCTTGTATCCACGCGGTACAGCTCCCACTGTCCGGCGTCTTTGAGTTCCATATCTCCGAGTGCATCGCCGCAGGCTATCGCTGTTTCGTCGCTCGCATCCAGATCAATCTGCGCCTCCCATCTCATATCGCTTGCGTTATCGCCGTAAGCGAGCTTCTGACCCTGGTACAGCTCCAAAATTGTCTCTTCATCGCTTACCGCCGCGTAGCAGGTCGGTGTCATATATGCTGATAAGTCGCTAATGGATGGAAAGCTTGTCAAATGCTCCTTTACCTGATAGTTAAGGGTATAAGAGACATCCGATCCCTGTATGTCGACGGAAAGTACGTCCGGAATGGATACGTTTCTGCAATACACGGCTATTTCGCCGCTGTCCAGTTTCAGCTCTTTTCCTGTCAGCAATTCGTAATCCTCCGCTGTGATAAAGCAGAGCTGCATGGTCTCAGCACCGGCATAGCTCTGCTGATCGGTGGTGAATGCGCCGTCATGTCTTCCGACCGTGAAGGCGAGGTATGTATAATCATCGAACCGGGTCGGGTTCAGATCTCTGTCCCTCAGTACACTGCTGACCTGCTCCTTGGCAGCCTCCGCACGAAACGGATCGGCAGCCTCAGGATCAAAACGCACCTGCGGCATCACATCGCCGGGATAACGGTTTTTTAGGGCGTCCTCTGTACCGATGTACAGCGACAGCGTTCCCGAAACCATCACCAGAACCATGGTCGAAAGAATGCAGATGTTGGTAAGCCCCACAGCGTTTTGCTTCATCCGGTACAGCATGCCTGAGATGCCTATGAAGTTCTGCGTTTTATAATAAAATTTTTTATGTCTGCGCAGCGCCTTTAAAAGTACGATACTTAGAGAGGTGAACAGGCAGTAGGTGCCTGCGATAACCAGAAAAACAGCAAGAAAATACATGGCGAGTGCGTCAACCGGCTTTTCCGTCCTTACCGCTATCGTATATCCTGCGCCCAGCGTCAGAATACCGACAAGAGCCAGCAGCCATTTCGTTTTGGGCTCCTTCTCACCGGATTCCGATCCACGGAGAAGCTCTATGGGGTTGGAGACATGAATTCTCCGGAGGTTCAGCAGCAGCGTAAGACCGATGATTGCAGCGAATAGAGCGACACAAATTTTAATGGCGGTCATAGAGATCGAAAAGCCGAAAGGGACCTCCAGACGCAGCAGATAGAACAGCCCCAAAGCAGCCAGCTTGTGAAACAGAATGCCGAAGACAAGGCCGCCTATAATGCCGAGAATGGCTACATACAGGGATTCAAAGCATAAGATACAGGCAATGTGGCGTTTGCCCATACCTAAAATATTGTAAAGGCCTAATTCCTTTTTCCGGCGTTTCATTAAAAAGCTGTTGGTATACAGCAGAAAGACAACGGAAAACAGTCCGGCAATCACGAGTCCGATATAAGCCATGGAACTGACGTATATACCGCCTCGTAGTTCAGGAAGTCCTTCGTCTGTGGCAATCGCTGCCAATATGTAAAAGCTGGCTGCTGTACCGATAATTGTGAGAATATAGGAAAAATAAAATCGGCCGTTCTTGCGCAGGTTCTGAAGCGCCAGCGATGGAAAGAGACTCTTACGCATGGCGCTCACCTCCGGCTGTCAACACGGTCAGGGTATCGGAAATTCTCGCAAACATCTCTTCGTCGCTCATATTGGCCTTGTAAAGCTGATGAAACACCTCGCCGTCCTTGATAAAGAGGACTCGTCCGGCATGGCTTGCAGCCTTGGTTGAATGCGTGACCATTAGAATGGTCTGTCCCTCCGCATTGATTCCATCGAACAGACGCAGAAGACTGTCGGCCGCTTTGGAATCCAAAGAGCCTGTCGGCTCGTCTGCCAGAATAAGCTGAGGATTGGTGATCAGTGCGCGCGCTACCGCGGCACGCTGCTTTTGACCGCCGGATACCTCATACGGATATTTATTCAGAAGCTCAGAGATCCCAAGCTTTGCTGCAATGGGGGACAGACGCTGCTCCATCTCCGGATAGGGCTTTCCGGAAAGGACGAGCGGCAAAAAAATGTTGTCGCGGAGCGAAAACGTGTCCAAAAGATTAAAATCCTGAAAGACAAAACCCAGGTGATCCCGCCGGAAGGCAGCGATATCCTTTTCCTTTACGGATGCCAGACTCCTTCCGTTCAGCTTTACTTCGCCACCGGTAGGCTTATCCAGGGCAGCTAAAATATTGAGCAGGGTCGTTTTTCCAGACCCTGATTCGCCCATAATAGCGACATATTCACCTTCCTCTACAGAAAACGAGACGTTTGTAAGTGCCTGAACATGATTTCCACCGAATCGGGTGGTATAAGTTTTTTTAAGGCTGTTAACTTCCAAAATGGACATTGTCAGTCCCTCCTTTGTTTGGTGCAAAACAATTATATCAGACAAAGCTGATTCGCTGCCATAGATGAATCTTACAAAATGAACCTTAATCTTACAATTTTGAAAGATTCGGAGCGTCCCTCAACCAAACATTTTTACATGCGGATATTCGGTTTGGGATACAATCCTTTGCTTACAGGAATCAGGCGCCTCATTTCGAGAGACAACTCCACGATTTATCTGCATCCTATGGCGTTATGTCGGAATTTCTGTACCTCATACCTATCAGTCTCCATTCGGCCGCGCTGCAGTATCACAAAAAGCGAGCGGGAAGGAACCGTTTTGCTCCGCAAAACTGTAAAGCAGGGCTGATTATATGTAATTTTTCATGCGAAAACACCCAAGAAAACAGGCAAGGGCGCGAAGGGAGATTCATAAAGATTTAGAGATGGGCCGTTCTTGACAGGACGGCCCTATTGATGTAAAATAACGGGTAACATCTCATCGCTCAAGGCCTCATGCCCAAAAGCTCAGAAAAAGATACTATGCGCGGTGGGGCCTTTTAATATTGGTGTAAAGGCAGGTATGGTTATGTACAGAATACTGATCGTTGAAGATGATATTACCATTGCGGGTATTCTGGAAAAGCACTTTGCTTCTTGGGATATGGAGGCGCGCCGGGTGAGGGATCTCAGCCGGGTTACTGATGAATTCAGCGCATTTTCCCCGCATCTCGTCATTATGGATATATCTCTGCCCTTCTATAACGGCTACCACTGGTGCAGCGAGATCCGCAGAACCTCGAGGGTTCCGATCCTGTTCTTATCCTCCGCCTCTGACAATATGAATATTGTCATGGCTGTCAATATGGGCGGCGACGATTTCGTCGCTAAGCCTTTTGATCTCGACGTCATAAACGCCAAGGTTCGCGCCTTGCTGCGTAGAAGCTACGATTTTTCCGCGTCTCCCGAGCTGCTGGAGCATAGAGGGCTGGTACTGAATCCATCCGACGCCACTTTCACTTACGGCGGCGAGCGGTTTGATCTGACAAAGAATGAATACCGCATTCTTCAGATATTGCTGGAGCACAAAGGTAAAATTGTGTCAAGAGAAACACTTATGCAGCGGCTATGGGAAACCGATATTTATGTAGATGAGAATACGCTGACCGTGAATATGACCAGACTGCGGAAAACGCTTGCAAGCGCGGGAATAGAACATTTTATTACGACAAAGAAGGGCATCGGTTATCTCGTGGAAGAAACGGACTGAAGAAGGAAGATGCCGGAATACGGCATATTCGAGAGAGGCCTCGCGAAAACTCCGGCTAACGGCGAACAGAAAGGCAGAGTAATGAAATATGAAGGCAACCGATGCTTAAAAGATCCCGCTTGTTGTTTTCATATGTGCATGAACTTATATGGTTTTTAAAATGAAAATGATCGCTTTATATCTTCGCTCCAAAGTAAGGCTTATCAGCGTGCTGATTTCTTTCGCTATAATATTTGCATTCGTGTTTGTTTTGTACGGTCTGCCGGCGGAATCGGTTCTGTATGCCGCACTTCTCTGTGCTGTTCCCGGTCTAGCCCTGACAGTATATGACTTTCTGAGATTCAAAGTGAGATACAGGCTTCTTAAAGCGCTGCAGCAGGATATAACAGCTTCTGCGGAAATGCTCCCGGAAGCCGAAAGTCCGATCGAACAGATATATCAGGAGCTCCTTTGCATACTGTACAGAGAGAACAGGAGAATTACCCATGAAACAGAACGCGAAAAGACGGAAATGATCGACTACTATACACTGTGGGTGCATCAAATTAAAACGCCGATTGCCGCGATGCGGCTGATTTTAAAGGATGGCGGATTTACGCAGGAGTCAGAGCTGCTTCTACAGCTTTTTCAGACCGAAAGATATGTGGAAATGGTTCTTGCCTACTTGAGAATGGGAAGCGATACGACGGACTATGTACTTAGGGAATATGAACTGAATGATATTGTTCGACAGGCGATACGCAAATATGCACCGATGTTCATACACAGGGGTATCAGTCTGGAGCTTAGGCCACTGAGCCTAAAGGTTCTGACAGATGAAAAATGGCTCTGCTTTGCCATTGAGCAAATTCTGTCAAATGCGGTGAAATATACGGAAAGAGGCAGAATTACTATCTATGCAGAGGGGAACCGTGCTCTGGTGATCCAGGATACCGGCATCGGCATTGCGCCGGAGGACCTGCCGCGTGTTTGCGAGAAGGGCTTTACAGGTTATAATGGCCGAACCGATAAAAAGGCCTCGGGAATCGGTTTGTATCTGACAAATAAGATTCTGAAAAAGCTCGGCTGCCAAATTCAAATCTCATCTGTAGTCGGTCAGGGCACAGAGGTCACGTTGCTGCTTCCCACGAACGATTCTTCTTCAATGTAACTTCGGCAGAGGTCGAGATTATAAAGATACCGTCTATCATTCTTCCAATGTCGGTTTGAATGATTTTCTCCTGTAAAAGATATTGCTTGATGATATAACAGATATCGGCAGAAAGGAGCAGATATGGTTATTCTCATTGCCGGATGCTCGCACACCGGTAAAACAGCGCTGGCTCAAAAGCTGTTGGAGACCTATCGGTTTCCATATATGTCCATAGATCACCTGAAAATGGGGCTGATTCGCAGCGGATACACAAATTTGCAGCCGGAGGATGATCAGGCGTTGACTTCCTATCTGTGGCCTATTGTCCGGGAGATAGTAAAAACTGTAATTGAAAACCGGCAGAATCTCATAGTTGAAGGCTGTTATATCCCCTTTGGCTGGGAAAGAGATTTTGCAGACAATTATTTGACACAAATCCGATACTACTGCCTCATCATGACCGAGGATTATATCAGACGGAAAACCGATGATATTCTGAAATATGCCGACGTGGTCGAACAGAGAGTCGACAGTTCTGTTGACACAGAAGCATTGGTTCGGGAAAATCTCGAAAATTTAAAGGCCTGTAAAGCACATGGATATCCATATATTTTAATGGACAAGGCGTATCATGCCGATATCCAGCTTTAGTTTTTATTTACATTCACATACCTGCGCACAGCTTCCGTTACGTAAGAGCACCGCGTTTTTTGCTTGACAAACGGGTTAGTCATATGTATAATAATATTATAATAAAGACATACAGCGGCAAAGCCTATAAGCGGTCTATTCCATATGAAAGGATTGGTCACCACAATGGAAGAAAGATTTTTCTTTGACACGCATGAAATTATTTTTGTTAATATGAAAAAAGATGGTCCGGAATATGTGAATTTGCCGGCGTCAACCATAACCAGTATTGTCATCGCGCCCCATACATATAAAAAGCTGTTAGGCCTGATAAAAAAGGAAGAGCGCGCTATTACGATCCAATCCACGCTGCGCTCTGATGCGCTGTTTATGGCAGAGCATGAAGATCCAAGATTTGAAAAATACATGACGCAGTTGAAAGAATTTGCTGCAAAAAATTATATTTCTCTCAGAGACAGCACTGACGAAATGGCGTCAAAGGCGGAAGACGGAGAGCAGTAATTCACTAGTATGTTTCGTTGTATATAATATGGATAAAAAAGGTTCCGCAGCTGTTAATACGGCCGGAACTTTTTTTGTATAGAAAATTTGTCTGTTTCTATCATGCGAAAATATTGAAAAACTCGGTTTCAGAAGGTATACTGTTCATTTCCGTATTTTTTCAGGCTTAACAGGATTTGTCAAACAGATATTAATTCTCGCAGCCATAGATTTCCCCCGATATATGGCTGATATTTTAAACAGCAGCTTCAATACATTCGTATCAAAACTTGAAGTTCCTTTTTCAGTGAAAAACCAGACGTGTATGGCGGTCTTAAGGAAACTCAAAAAGAAGGGGCTTTTACCGCGATATCATGGCTGCTGATTCCTTGCATCGAAAACTTTGACGTTTAAAGGGAGTTTAACGATGCCGTTATCGACGAGTATTACGCCGGCTCTGTGAGCGGTCGCATACACTGTTTTTCCGCGCTCGGCCAGTACCCGCCGTATGGATTCCTCCTGGACTGCTGTGCCTTCATAATGAACCTCCATATGGAATTTATCCAGGTATGGAAGTCCTTCAAAATACTTGAACTCAGGATAATCACCATCGGGCGACAAATGGTATTCCGCCAACTGAATAACTGCGCCGGCGCTGTAACCCATAAAAATTTTCGTATGTTTCATCAGAACGCCGGACAGGTCAAATTCTCTGATACAATCCAGCATTCTGTCCGGCAAGCCGCCCAAAAAGTAGATAATGTCGGCATTTTCGACTTTTTTGGTCGCTGATTGCTTGGTGTCGGTGAAGTAGTTAACAAATGAGATGCGATTTTCGGGTATACCGTATGCCGCAAAGCCGCCAACGATACCGCTGTAATATTTGCCGTTTTCCTTGCTGTTCAATGCATCCCAGTCTGTAAGCGATTTGACGAGATGATCGCGGAAAGAAAACGCAACAACAGCGACGGAGTGGTGCGGTTTTATACAGTCTCTCAATTCATTATAAATTTCATGGGGCATTTATGTCAAAGCCTTTAAGCAAAATATTGATCAATTTTCACACACTCCCATATACGTATCGGCGGACACGCTGAATTTAAAAAAGACTGCATTCATCCGACAGACAAATGCAGTCTTTTTCCTGGTGACCCGTGGGGGAATCGAACCCCCGTCGCCGCCGTGAGAGGGCGGAGTCTTAGCCGCTTGACCAACGGGCCGCTTACTTTGTACAGTATACCATATATTCTCTCGAAAATCAATACCTTTCGCAAAAAAAATGAGCGGGTATATTATAAAAATCCAAGACAGGTTTCACATCGGGACATCCACCATAGGAGGATGCCCCAATGTGCTTTGGTGTATTTTCTTAGGATTGCGGCAGATGCCATCCGGCGTTTTCAGACCGGTAGACGCACCGGCTGCTGATCAACATGAATAAAAAGCCCCGTTTAACAAATCCCTTTGCCGACGTTGCATTTTCTGTGTTTAATTAGAAATAAGGAACAAACCGTTTTCGCGAAGCTCGTAAATCTTATCACAGGCTTCATTCAGATATTTTCTATCATGGGATACACTGATGACAGCACCGCCAAATTCACGGAGAGCCGCTCTGACAACAGGGCACGAAAGGGGACTGAAATTTCGGGTAGGTTCATCAAGCAAAAGCACGTTTGCCCTTTTTAATATCATGTCTAGAAACAATATTTTTGCCTGCTGTCCGCCGCTGAGGCAGCCGATTTTACCGGTCATTTCGTTATGGGTGAATTTCATACTGCCCATGTAGGTTCTGGCTCTGGTTACCTCATCCTTTGTATAGTTGTCTGCGAGATATTGTATAGGCGTTTTCTGAAAATCGAGTGCTTCGGAATAATTTTGTGGCATAAAAGCGGCTATGATATCGTGACGATATTTGATTTCATCCCACAACAGAGCGAGCAGCGTTGATTTACCAACACCGTTTTTGCCTGTTATGCCGATATGTTCGCTGCCGGAAACAAAAAGCCGAAGATTGCGGGATAATAGGCGTTGCCCGATATATAGCTTATCACATGTAAAATCAAGAACGGTTTTACCGGCCGGGAGACGAATGGTTTCGTCGAAATTTGCCAGGATCGCTTCTTCCACTTGCGGGAAATCCAAAAAGTTTTCTTTTTCCCGTTCGAATCGTCTGCCCATGGAAAGTACGGAGTGCATCTTCTTTTTCAGCAGTCTCGCACCGCCGGGATTCTGCCTTGTAATGACTTCCTGCTCATGGTCAACGCGGTTATAGATTTTTCTCCATTTCTCCATTTGTTTCTCGTAATCGTCTCTCTGCTTTTTGGCTACCTGTTCCTGATGTGCGAAGCTGACGCGGCGGTTAGACAGGTATTCATGGTAGGAACAGCGTGCAACAGATATTCGGCTTTGTGTTTTACGGACAATCTGCTCCATATGCACAATAACATTCGCCGTATTCTCAATGAGGGTTTCATCATGCGAAATATAGAGGATCGGCAGTCTGCTTTTTGAAATAAAGGATTCCAGCCATTGTAACGTTGGGAGATCCAAGTCATTTGTCGGCTCGTCGAGCAGAAGCAGATCCGGTTCTTCCATAAGCAATTTCGCAAGCTGTATTTTTACTCTCTCGCCACCGGACAGCGTCATGATTTTCCGGTCAGATAAAATAAAATCAAGGGACAGGTCGAGCTGCGCTAAAATCTCCGTATGCATATAATACTCTGAGGCTTCAAAATACTCTGCCAGTGAAAGCTTATGGTATTTTTCTTCCATAATTTGAGGAAGATAGGCTGTTTTACCCTTTTTTATGACGTCTCCTGAGCAATTGCAATATTCTTCAACGAGACTTGCCTGATAAATAAATTTTAAAAGGGTAGATTTTCCATTGCCCTCTTCTCCTATAATGGCAGCTTTCTCATTGTTTTTTAATGTAAAGCAAAACGCATCCGCTATGTTCCGTCCATCTTTTTTGAGATATATCGTTACATTTTTCAGTTCTAACATTACAATCCCTCCAAAATAAAAAAGTTCCATTTTCGACAGCGAATCATGGCCTATCGAAAATGGAACCACTTATTGCACATATAAATAAAATCCATAAAGGAACTAAAAATAGAACAACAAATGATCAACTGCTATGAAAAGCAAGCAATCCAAATTTCAACAGCAAAACAAATCTGCTATGCAGTCAGCATATTGCAGATACTATGATTCACTATCTTATTCATTTGAATTACTCAATGATCATTGCCGCACCTCTTTTTAATAATTAATGTTATTTTATCATAGGTTTTGAAATTTGTCAAGTAATGTACATTATAGAAATGGGATGGTTACGGGCAAGGGGTTCAACAAAAGGCAAAACCCAATCGCGGGGCGTTTTCATTAGGAGGATTCCGTCCTGCACTAAAAAACAGGATGTCCCCCTCTCACAAGGGGGACATCCTGCGTTTGGTTATATCAGTGCATTTTTACCATACATAACGCTATCGGTTGAAAAGGAGCCTGCTTTTCTCGGGTCACAGGACCCTTTATCATGGTTTGAGCCGGAGAGTTCTGCCGGAATCGGCGGGGAGCAATAATCAGGAACGGGATGCATCGTCGACATAGAGCGTCCGTACGCCGTCGTCGGATATATTTTTCGGATTCTCGGCCGTTGTGCCGGTATCCGATTCCTTCTGTGCGTGAAGTGTCCCGCTGTTTCTTTTCTCTAAAAAGGTCTTAGCAACCTGAGGGAAAAGCGCGTAGCTCAGAACATCCTCTTCAGACTTTGCCAATTCTCCGGCTTCCTTGCGATAATGCTCCAACTCGGGTTGAAGCAGATCTGCTGGCCGGCATGTAATGCACTCCGTATCTCCGATCGCTTTCCGCTGAACCTCTGTATTGATTTCACCGGGCAGACGCCCGTATTCACCACGCAGAAGCCCCTTGGATTCCTTTGTTACCATTTTATAACGTTCGCCGGAAAGCACATTGAGCACTGCCTGAGAACCGACGATCTGGCTGGTAGGCGTCACAAGCGGCGGATAACCGAAATCCTTCCGCACACGCGGAATCTCTTCAAGAACATCGTAATACTTATCCTCAGCTCCTGCCTGCTTGAGCTGCGAAATCAGGTTGGAAAGCATGCCTCCCGGCACCTGATAGAGCAGTGTATTAGTATCTACACTCAGAACCTTCGGGTCTAAAAAGCCTTCGGCTTTCAGCTTTGCTGCAACACCTCTGAAGTGAGCGGCTGCTTTGCTTAAAGCGTTGAGATCCAATCCGGTATCACGCCCCGTTCCCTTTAAGGTAGCGACCAGGGATTCTGTCGCGGGCTGAGCCGTACCGTTTCCGAGCGGTGAAAGTGCGCAGTCTACGATATCCACGCCAGCCCATGCCGCCATCAGATTCGTCATGTCACCGGTTCCAGTCGTGTTGTGCGTATGCAGATGAATCGGGACTTTTACATTTTCTTTCAGCTTTTTTATCAACTGGTAGGCATCTACCGGCAGCAGCAGATTGGCCATATCTTTGATACAGATGACATCAGCGCCCATTTGCTCCAGTTCAACTGCCAGCTTTATAAAATAAGCTTCGCTGTGAACAGGGCTGATGGTATAGCTAATTGCTGCCTCACATAGGCCGCCGTATTTTTTGACGCTTTTCATCGCCTGCTCCATATTGCGCGTATCGTTCAACGCATCAAAGATGCGGACGACGTCGATACCGTTCTCTATCGACTTCCGACAGAAAGCATCCACTACATCATCGGCATAATGCTTATAGCCTAAAATATTTTGGCCGCGCAGCAGCATCTGCAGCCTGGTTTTCGGCATTGCCTTTTTCAGCGTACGCAGTCTTTCCCAGGGATCTTCATCCAAAAAACGCATACAAGCGTCAAAGGTAGCGCCACCCCAGCATTCGAGAGACCAGTATCCCATATTATCCAAAAGTTCACAGGCAGGGAGCATATCTTCTATCCGCATGCGTGTAGCTGCCTGCGATTGATGCGCATCCCTTAAAATGGTATCCGTTATCTGTAAAGGTTTTTTCTCCATTTTTAACCCAATCCTTTCCCCCGAACGCAACACACCTTGGCAGTCAGTCGGGGCTGCACTGCCAAAGAAAAGCGCTGATTTCAGCAAAGGACGAGCAGAACACCCGCGGCGATAGCAGAACCGATCACGCCGGCCACATTCGGCCCCATTGCATGCATAAGCAGGAAGTTCCCAGGATTTTCCTTTTGACCAACTACCTGCGAAACACGTGCCGCCATCGGCACGGCTGATACGCCTGCGGAACCGATCAGAGGATTGATCTTGTTTTTCAGGAAAAGGTTCATGAACTTGGCGAGCAGAACGCCGCCGGCGGTACCGAGGCCAAATGCCACAACGCCCATAACCAAAATTTTCAGCGTGGACGGCGAGAGGAAGGTAGAAGCCGTTGCAGTTGCGCCTACGGAGACGCCCAGACAAATGGTTACAATATTAATCAGCTCGTTTTGAGCCGTCTTGCTGAGACGGTCCACAACGCCGGATTCACGGAAGAGATTTCCGAGCATCAGGCATCCGACAAGGGGTGTTGCGCTCGGCACGAGTAATGCAACGAAAATCGTAACAATAATCGGAAAGACGATTTTTTCACGTTTTGTGACGGGGCGTAGCTCCTTCATCACAATCTGGCGTTCCTTTTTGGTGGTCAGCAGCTTCATGATCGGCGGCTGAATCACCGGCACCAGCGCCATGTAGGAATATGCGGCAACCGCAATCGGACCAAGTAGATGCGGCGCCAGCTTGGTTGTGACAAAGATAGCGGTCGGTCCGTCTGCACCGCCGATGATACCTATAGATCCGGCCTCGGCTGCAGTAAAACCGAGCAGACGCGCACCGACGAAGGTAATGAATATACCGATCTGAGCGGCCCCGCCGAGAAGCATGCTCTTCGGATTGGCAAGCAGAGGACCAAAGTCCGTCATTGCACCAATCCCCAAGAAAATCAGACACGGATATATGCCGAGCTTAACACCGAGATATAGATAGTCGATCAGGCCGGGCGTGATCTCACCGCCGCCGCTGAGCAGATCCCAATGCACATGGCCATCTGCAAAAAATTCCTCATGGAACATATTTGCACCAGGAAGATTGGTTAGCAGCATACCGAAAGCGATCGGCAGCAGAAGCAGAGGTTCAAATTTTTTGACAATAGCGAGGTAGGCAAGAAAGCAGGCGATGCCGATCATGACAAGCGACTTCCAGTCGCCGCCAATCATATAAAAGCCTGTTTCTTTAAAAAAGTCCAGTACAGCATCCATTTTTTATGAGCATTCCTTTCTGTACAAAGCGGAAGCCTTTACCCAGTTGGCTTGAACCGGCAAGGCAAAAACTTCCATCACTGTTGACGTTATTAAGTAAGGGAGGGCTGTGCTGCCTTCCGCTCAGTATAGGTTCAATGGTTTGCTTCCGCAACTCAAGGCACAGGCCGACCTCAAGGTGGCATTATGAAATGACGCAGAGCACGGCACCGGTTTCAACAGTCGCCCCTTTGGCAACCTGAACGGAGGTTATGCGTCCATCAACCGGGGACATAATTTCATTTTCCATTTTCATGGCTTCCAACACCATGAGTATCTGCCCTTTTTTTACCATATCCCCGGTGGCAACATTGACTGCGAGTATAGTTCCGGGCATCGGACAGTTGACCGTTTCACCGCCGGCAGGCGCCGCGGCAGCAGGAGCAGTAGCCGGGGCCGGAGATGCTTTCTGTTCAGCCTTCTGCGGTACAGCATCTATGTTATCCAGCTTCTCCAGTTCAATTTCATAAACGGTACCGTTGACATTCACTCTGTATTTTGTCATGACAATCCCTTTCTGCCCAAAGCGGGCGCTCAGATTTTTTTAAAGGAGACAATTCTAATTGCAGAAAGATCGGTCCCCATATCTTCGGCGATGGCTGCGGATATAGCGGCGAGAAGCTGCTGCCGGTCAGGTGCGTCGACCTCGGCGGAAAAAGGGGAGAATTTTTGATCATCCTTCTCAGCATCTTTCTGTTTCTCGGGTGACCTGCGGAAAACAGCGCTCATGGCAGTACATAGAAGCACAATGCAAATGAGTCCGAAAAAAACGATGCCCATTCCCATAATGCAAATAAAAGCGTTGGACATCTTACACACCTCCTTGTGTTTGTATATGTAAAAATATAACAACACTGCAAATAATCTAATCTAAATAATTATATAGTAAAATACAAAAAATAGCAATTCATAACAGGTTGAATTCACGATTATTTAACAATATATGCAGGATAAAATCCTATACGGGCGAGTCCATTGATGCGTGCGGAAATATTTTATATGAATACCGCAGAGTCTACTAGGCCCATATCCAGGGCGAAATCAGGGACTTTATAAAACAAAAAAGTTTCCGCCGCATCCAAATAAGCTGACTCATTGCTCCTGCAAATATCTGAGCACACGCGGTAAATGAAACAGCAGCATCGTCTGAAAAATCATTTCATTAAAATTTTAAGATGTGGGGTTGACAGTTGAAACCTTTTCATGTTGTAATACAAAATATCCCCCAAATTTATCAAAATCCTGAAACAACGTTTATACTTTTAGAACAAAAAAGCTTCACTGAGCTTTACGCTCAGTGAAGCTTGGCTTGAAATCGTTCAGCCTTTGCTTGGGGCGTTGCTGTAGGCCCAAGTCCACATCGTCGGCGGATAATCGAGACGGAACACACCATTCATCGACCAGCCTTCCTGCGGAGCAATTGCTTTTACCCTCATGGTTTGATACATCTCCGTGACTTCTTCCTCATACTGCGCGCGCGACTCCTTATCTCCCCATGTATACACATAGTCGTAATCTGCCGAGAGCTTCATCCATATATAGGAGAGCCTCTCCTGCTCCACACGAGATTCCTGTTCCGAGGTTTCCGCTTGCAGGGCAGCCAAATCATACCATTCCTCCATCTGCTCCCCATAGGTGATATAATCGATAATCCGAACAGTCTCGAATGCGAAACTGTGCGGGAACATATGATCTACCGCCGTCATCTTATGGTAGCCTTCGCGCAGAAGCTGGAAACATTCTTCCATATATACACCGCCGGGACCATAGTACGCAATGCAAAACTTATGGATATGCTCTTCGAACTCCTCTTCCGTCATATACGGATCCCATAAAGCCTTAGCAATTAAGTATTGCTTCAGGCTCTCAAAGCCGGTTGTCCGCAGAGCTACACCGCCTGGACCCTGTACATAATAACGTTCTACTCCGTGTTCCGCAAAGAACTGTGCATTGGCAAGGATGACATCATAGGTCATATAGGGAACAATGAAGGGGCCCGTAGAATAATCATATACCCATACACGCTCGGTCATCTTGCACCAATCGTCAAGCTGTCTTCGAGCTGCCTCATTTACTTCGCAGCTCGTATCGCTGAACGCGTGCTTATAACAAAAATCATACCATGGTGCATACTGAACAATCACATTGCTGTCCGGCTTTGTCAGCTTCGGCGCCTCGTTTGTGTGTGCATACGCCAAGGTCTGTAGGTAAAGATTCGGGTAATCCGGCTTCAGCTCGGAAAGCAGCCTGTTCAGAAATCGGATCCAAATGCCTGAGGGCGCCCCCTCCTCCTGAAGAACCTTATAACAATCGCTGCATTTGCAGTAATTATTATTGTCCATCTGAGACACGGCAACCACATGCATATTGTTGTTGGGAGCACCCAAACTGGACACAATACTTGCCTTTACATTTTGATATATCTTTTCGCTCGACATACAGGGCTGACTGCCACCGCCGCCCGTGTATGCATCGCCTGCTAGTGTTTCAATTGTGTGTACCGCACCGGTACTTCCAGCCGGAGGAAAATAGGCGCTGCAATTGATTTTATTTTGTGTCATCCAGTCGATCAGTCCAACCATTCCGTTCATGGAGCAGCTTGAAATGTCGCGCATGGCAAAGACAGGAATCTGTTCGTCATTCAGCCCTTCGG
>DXYE01000042.1 GCA_019415985.1 Clostridiales bacterium | reverse complement strand
ATAGCAGGAGAAAGGCGGACATCAAAATTTGATGTCCGCCAGATACATCAGCCCGCAGTGCGGGCTGAACGGCGTTCCGAGGTGGCGTCAAAACAGCGAATTCCCGGTTTGTCTGACATCAAAATATTAGAAAATTGCCTGTGCACAGGGAAATAAGCCGGTTTTGGCTGACATCAAAACAAATATAGCGGATATGAAGTATAAGGAATTGACCGCGCAACAAAATAGTAATACAATATATATACAAAGGGAGGCGGTAAACATGCCGGTGATCAGGCCAATCCGTGAACTGCAAAATACAACGGAGATCTCGCATTTTGCAAAAACGCTCAATGAACCGATCTTCATTACGAAGAACGGACGCAATGATCTTGTGCTGATGAATGATGCGGTATATGAACGAATCATGGCGCAGAATGAAATGTACCGCAAGCTGGCTGCTGCTGAGGCAGAAGTTGCTGATGGAGCAGAGCTGCTGGACGGTATGGAAGTACTGAAGGAGCTGCGCGGCAAGTATGGAAAGTGAATGGAAATTAAAGCTAACACCGCTTGCCCGTACGGATCTGGAAGAAATCTATCAGTACATTTCGATTTGTCTGGACGCGCCGCAAGCAGCTGACAGGTTGATGACAGCGTTTGAAAAAAGCTTTGAACAGCTTCAAAACCATCCGTTCAGTTTCCCGCGTGCAGATGATGAAAGCCTGCGGAAAAAAGGATACCGAAAATTAATCGTTGAAAACTATGTCGGAGCATATCTTTTGAATGAGCAGACAAAAGAAGTGGTCGTCATGCGCTTTTTCTATGGCGCGCGGGATTACAAGCGACTGCTGTGAGAAGAAAAAATGAGGATGCAGGTGCTGAGAGGCATCTGCATCTTTTGTTTTGCGAAAAAGGAGGCGGAAAGATAGATACACGGAAAAGGATCACGATCCGTTTGCCGCAGGATGTATACCGGGACATATTGGATAACCTGGGAAATGCAGCGAGCAGTACATTCAATTCCTTTATGACAAATGCTGCACGCTTTTACCTGGGATATATCAAAGCAAGAGAAACAGAGGACTATCTCTCAAAAACACTGCTGTCCATCATCAGCGCGCGGCAGGAGCGGTCTGACAAGGCGACCGTGTCGGTATTGTACGCGCTGGCGGTGGAACTCAACATTTTGCAGCGCATCCTTGTCTCGCACTTTGACATACCGGATGAGGTGTATGCGGAGCTGCGCAGGAAAGCGCGCGCGGAAGTTGCGGTCAGCCGCAAAGGCGCGCAGATCGAATCCGTGCAGGCGCAGATGTTCGGCGGTGATACCGGATGGCAAAGCTCGTCACAAAATGGCGCTATCTGAAGCCGGACGCCGCGCGGCACGCACAGGCATACATACGGTACATTGCCACGCGGGAGGGCGTGGAGAAATATGTGGAAGAGAACGGAGCGCGGCCGGCGGTGCAGGCGCAGCGCGTCCTTGTGGAAAAACTGCTGCGGGATTTTCCGGATGCGCGCCGGAGCTTTGAGTATGAGGACTATGCGCGCCGGCCGACTGTCCGCAACGCGTCGGAATTCATCACGCGGACCTTGGAGGAACATCTGGAACTGTTTGACGCGCGCTCCAACTATGTTTCGTACATCGCGCAGCGTCCGCGCGTCCAGCGCAGCGGCGCACACGGCCTGTTCACACAGGAGGAAGATGCGCCGGATCTGAACGCTGCCGCGCGTGCGGTTTCAGAGCATGACGGGAACATTTGGACATGTATCCTTTCCCTGCGGCGTGAAGACGCCGCCCGCCTGTCATACGATAAAGCGGACGCATGGCGCGCGCTGCTCCGTGCCAATGCGGCGGAGATCGCCGCGCGGTTCAATGTGCCGGTCGGGTCGTTCCATTGGTGCGGAGCCTTCCACAACGAAGCGCACCATCCCCATGTACATCTGGTCTGTTATGCGGACCGTGTGCAAAAGCCGGCGCTCACAAAGGAGGGGGTGGTGCAGCTCCGCTCCCTCCTCGCACGGCAGATATTCCGGGATGAACTGGACGCAATATATATCCGCCAGTCACAGAGCCGGGACGAACTGCGGGACCTGTTCAGCGCACGCCTGAAAGAGGCGGTGGCCGGGATGCGGGATGCGCCTGCAGAGATGCCGGTTTTGGAATCCCTGCTGGAACGGCTGTCGGAAGAAGTACGGGACAGAAAGGGGAGACTCCAGTATGGGTATCTCCCCTGGCCGGTAAAATCCATTGTGGACAGTATTATCAGCGAATTGGAAAAGCAGCCGCAGGTGAAGGCTGCATACAGCGCGTGGTGGGAGCTTCGCAAAACAGTGCTGTCCACATACCGGGACAGCCTGCCGGAACAGGCCCCGCCGCTGCACACACAAAAGGAGTTCCGGCATCTGAAAAATATCGTGCTGCGCATTGCAAAAGAAGGCTGTCCCGCGCCGGAGCCGGAACAGGAGTTTGACGCGGTACAGGATCCACAGGACCGCGGCGCACAGCATGCGGTGTACGGTGCAAAGCGGCTGCTGGACGCCGCCCGTGAAGAAGAATATCCGGATGAAGACGTGCAGGCGGCGCTCCGGACGCTGCTCGGCGCGGCGGAGCGCGGGGATGCATATGCGCAATACCAGGCCGGTAAGCTGTACCGGGAGGGATACTTTTTGCCGCGGGATGACGCCGGCGCAAAAATGTTTTTTGAACGGGCTACAAAGCAGGAAAATCATTTTGCGGAATACGCGCTCGGAAAGCTGCACGCGGATGAGACGTCGCCGTTCTTCGACGAAACGAAAGCCGCGGACTGGTTTGAACGGGCTGCGGAGCATGGGAACGGATTTGCCAAATACAGGCTTGCGAAATATTTTCTGAACGGGAAAGGCCGTGCTGTGGACGCAGGATCCGCGGCACGGCTTTTTGCCGAAGCGGCGCAGGCGTCTGACGTGTATGTGCGCAGATTCGTGACGCCCTGGGCAAAATACCAGTTGGGAAAGCTGTACATCCGGGGAAACGGTGTTCCCAGGGATTGGGCGAAAGCGGAGGAGCTGCTGCGAAGCGCGGCACAGGACGGAAACGAATTCGCACAGCGTTTGCTGCAGCGGCGTGCGCAGTGGCACAGGCTCGGCCCAATGGACGCTGCGCTGGGTGTGATCGGAAGTTTGTGCCGTATGTTTGAAACATCTGCGCCGCACATCCGTCCGCGCTGTATGTATCTGGACAGAAAGCGCAGGCGGGAGCTGGAACAGAAACAGCGCGCGCTTGGCCATGCGGAAAACGATTTTGAACCGCAGATGTGACGCAGGCAAAAAAGAAAAACAGCCCGCCAGGGGCCAGGTGGGACATTTGGCTGGAATATGGCATGTGCCACTGTGACACATGCGGTATGAAGATACCAATAGAAGAAATACGGATACAGCAGGGAGGAAAGAGCTATCACAGAAAACAAAAAGATCTTTTCAAAAGAAGAAGTGGCGGCGGCGCGGAACATGGAGATCGCGCCGCTGCTTGCAATGCGTGGTTTTCCGCTTTCCCGCAGCGGGGGAGAAATGCATTGGCGTATACCGGGGGAGGAATCGGTGAGCATCCGCGGCAATATGTGGTACAGCCATTACAGGGGAGAGGGCGGGGACGCCATCTCATTTGCACGCCGTTTTTTTCATATGGATTTCAAGGAGGCGGTGCGGTTCCTGCTGGAACAGTCCGCTGCTCCTGCGGCCGGTCCTGTGCAATGTGAGCGGCAGGAACAAAAACAGCTGCGGCTTCCGTCGAAGGACAGTTCGGAAGAACAGGTGCGGCGGTATTTGACAGGTATCCGGAAAGTGTCCGCAGACGTGGCCGGATACTTTATCGAGACCGGTCAGGTGTACCAGAGCAGGGCGGAAGGTGTACGTCAGGGACAGGAACAATGCAACCTGGTGTTGGTAGGGATGGACCGGGACGGCGCGCCGCGGCAGGCGCACATCAAGGGGATGCGGCAGCGCGCGTTCCGGTATGATGCGCCGGGCAGCGACAAAGCGTATGGATTCCGCCATATGGGCGGCAGCGGACCGCTGTATGTGTTTGAGGCGGCGATCGACCTCATGTCGTACGTCTCCCTTTGTTCAGAAGATTGGCGGCAGGGCAACTATCTGGCATTGAACGGTACGGCGGAAACTGCCCTGTTCCGCACGCTGGAAGAGTATCCGGAGGTGCGCGGCGTCGTGCTCGCGCTGGACAATGACGCCGGTGGGATCGAGGGTGTGATGCGTTTGACTGGTCGGCTGAGGGAAAAAGGATACACGGATGTTTCTGTACAGCTTCCGGCATGGAAGGATTGGAACGAGGAATTGAAAGCGCGCGGGGGGATGGATGCAGTGTGTGCACAGCCGCACCCGAAACTGCAGATGCTGGAACAGGTAAAGGATGCGGTCTTGGCGCGGGCAGTGCATGCGCCGCGTTTCGTGGACGGGCGGTATCTGGAGGGGACATTTCAAGCGGCCTGTTCGGCACAGGCGGATGAGATCCAAAACAGCTGCCTGCAGAAGCTGGCGGCGGGCGCGCTGCTGCGTGCCCGGCATTTGCTTTGTACAGGCGGAGAGACGGCCGGGCTTGACCGGCTTGCAGACAGGGCCGCGGAATTGTACCGGCCGCATAAGGACCATATCACGCAGGATGCACGCCTGCGGTCGCTGGGCGGACAGATACAGAAAATGCGGGCGGCGGAGGAGAGCATGCCGGCCCGGACGGCGGGACAGCAGGCGGAACTGGCGGATGGCTGGCTGCACACCGCTGCTGCGGCGATGGCGGCGGACGTTTCCTGTATGCTTGAAATGTCCGGACGGGAAAGTACACAGGCGGAAGAGGAAGAGGTGAGGATGGGATTTTGTTAGGGCAGGAAACGGCGGTGCTTTTGCTGCTGTGCGTCGGCCTTCTGCTGCTGATGGCGGCCGTTACGAACGGCGCGGGTTTCAGCCTGGACGGCATCAAGGGAAGGACGGTGGGAGACGGGCAGCACGGGACGGCACGGTTTGCCGGTAAGGGGGAAATACGGCGCACGTTCCACCGGGTGCGGTTCCGGCCGCGGGCGTGGAGACGGGGAAAGCATCTTCCAAAGGTACAGGGGCTGGTGGTGGGCTGTGAAATGCGCGGCAAACGTGTGACGGCGCTTGTGGACGGCGACGATATCCATGCAATGATGGTGGCGGGGAGCGGCGCGGGAAAAACCGCGTACTTCCTGTATCCGAATCTGGAATATTGCTGTGCGGCGGGGATGAGTTTCCTCACATCGGATACAAAGGGCGACCTCGCGCGAAATTACGCGGGCATCGCCAAAGACATATATGGGTATGATGTTTCGGTTTTAGACTTGCGCAATCCGGCGTGCAGCGACGGCAACAACCTGTTGGATCTCGTCAACAAGTACATGGACGCATATATGGCGCACCCGGACGATCTGGCAAGCAGGGCGCGGGCGGAGAAGTATGCGAAGATCATTGCGAAAACGGTCGTCACATCCAGCAGCGGGACAGAGCATGGACAGAACTCCTATTTCTATGACGCGGCCGAAGGCCTTATCACCTCGGTGATCCTGTTGGTCGCGGAATTCTGTCCGCCGGAGACAAGGCACATCGTTTCAGTGTTCAAGCTGATACAGGATCTCCTGTCTCCGTCCGGCCAGAAAGGAAAGAATCAGCTGCAGATGCTTTTGAGCCTCCTGCCGCCCGAACACAAGGCGAGGTGGTTTGCGGGGGCGGCGCTCACCGCGGGAGAGCAGGCGATGGCGTCCGTTCTTTCCACGGCAATGGCGAGTTTGAACGCGTTTCTGGATTCAGAGCTTGAGCAGATGCTGTGCTTTTCAACCAAGATTGACGCGGAGAAATTCTGCCGTGAAAAGTCCGCTGTGTTCGTGGTGCTGCCGGAGGAAGACAGCAGCAAATATTTCATGGTGAGCCTGCTGGTGCAGCAGATGTACCGGGAGATCCTTGTGGTGGCGGACGGACAGGGCGGCGCGTTGAAAAACAGGGTGATGTTTTTTCTGGATGAGCTGGGATCGCTTCCGAAGATAGAGTCGCTGGAGCTGATGTTCAGCGCGGCGCGTTCGAGGCGGCTGAGCATCGTGGGGATCATCCAGTCCTACGGACAGCTGGAACGGAACTACGGGAAAGAGGGCTGTTCCATTATCCTGGACAATGCGCAGGATACCATCGCGGGAGGGTTCAGCCCCGCGGGCGATACAGCGGAACAGGTGTCGCGCCAGCTGGGAGAGCAGACGGTGATGACGGGGAGTGTGAGCAGGGGGAAAAGCGACCCGTCCCGCAGCCTGCAGATGATGGGGCGGCGGCTGATGACGCCGGATGAACTGAAATCAATGCCGAAAGGGCAGTTTATCGTGATGAAGACAGGGCGGCGTCCAATGCTGTCCAAACTGCGGCTGTTCCTGGATTGGGGCATCACATTTACAGAGCCGTATGCATTGGAGCAGCATGCGCAGCGGGAAGTGAAATATGCGGGGAGCAAAGAGTTGAGAAGGAAGATACTGAAAGAGTACGGTATCCCGCAGGGGCAGCAGATTGTACCGGGGCAGGAGCGGTTCCCGGAGCGGCAGAAGCCGGGGCTGATGCAGGAGAACGTGTGAGCGGCTGGTTCGATACTATTTGGGCGGATGACCTGCCCAGCCGGGCTGTGACGGTATACATGTATCTGCGCAGCCGTGCGGACAGGGAGGGGAAATGCTTCCCCTCCGTCCGCACGATCAGCAGGGACACAAAGCTGTCCATGAGCACTGTACGCCGGGCGCTGGATGATCTGGTCAATACCGGTTACATACAAAAGCAGCCCCGTTGGAGAGCCAACGGGGCCAAGAGCAGCAACCAATATGTTTTTAGAATTTAATCTGGGTTCAAGATCAGTAGCTTTATTGGTTTATCCCCATGCGCCTAAAACCCACAATTGATTATTTTGATTGTTTGAACCTTTCCATAAGACAGGTGCACCATTATAGGAACCGGTAGTTGTCAGAGCTAAAATATATGTGGTATTTGCCAAACCGTAAATATTAAAAGAAGAACCGCCTTCATTAATGAATTTAACGGGCTGTGTCGTCATGTTGCGTGTGAATGACTGTAGGGTAACTTGTTGTCCATCGGTACCGTAACATGTAACAGCGTAAGATCTATTGGCGGAATTTTTTAACCAATAATGTTGAGGTTTTCCAGGAACACTTTCAGAGTAGTCCCACCGTTGTGTTGCGTGCCCTGTATTATCCCAAGTGGTGATACGGGTGCCATTCACCGGAGAACTTTCAGTCGCGGCATTTAGAAGGTCGTTGTTGGCTTCATTGGAGATAGATATTTTGGTTATATCTACAGCTAAAGATTGATTTTCCGCTGCGAATGCTGGAACTGTCAATAAAGCGACGGCCAAAAGACTGGCAACTAAAGTAATAAGTTTTTTCATCGTAATCTCTCCTTTGGTTTGTACGAATTTTTGCTATTATGGGCTAGAATTGAAACGCTACCCTCCTTTCGTCAAATCAATTGGAGCGATCCATTTTTCTGAACCGTTCCAATAATCTTCCTTTGTGATAAATGCGTATACTGGAAAGTATATGGACGATTCATAAGCGGTACCGTTATCATCAAATAAGGTTACTGTTTGAAGGTCATAGCCTGATAAAACACAGTATTCATTTTTATATGCACCGCATATATTGATGAATTCAGCCTGTCCTCCATTTTCAATAAGTAATAGATTTTCTTTTACCTCTCTGGTTTTTAAATCGATGCCATACTGGTAGTGCTTAGCCAATTTGGAATCTTGTTGTCGGGTATCAGACACTTGAAGGATCATCTTATTGTCTACAAAGTCAAGGATAGTCGTTGTCTCAGATGAAAAAAACGGAATTTCAGAGCATAGTACCAGTTTTTGATTGTTCTTAAGATTGATACAACTTACTTCTGCTTTAGTATTTCCGATTGGTTGAACAAGGTATAGTATATTTCCGTTGAGCGCAGTAACAGGCGCTTTTTCATCGTCAGTAGCAGAATATCTGAAAAATTCTTCTGTCTCTCCGTTTGTAACACAATAGCGGTAATATGCAAATTCTTTTTCTGCCGAATCATAGGACAGGATAATTAAATTATCCTCATATGCGCCAAACAACCAATCGTTTGCTTTGAACGAAAATAGCTCTGCTGCTTCGCCTGTTTGAATATCGATTTGGTACATAAGTTTTTTAGGCTGATATGTAATAGAATCAACTTCCTGCACTGTAATGTAGAGATATTCTTCGTCAGCGGCAATTCCATTAACGATATTTTGGTTGGGTTGAAACTGGAATAACAGATTTCTGTTATTGCCGTTCGGTTCGGCTTTCCATATGCCCGTATAGGGAGAATTGTAGGTTTCTAACTGCAAAATGAAGATGTTGTGTCCAGTGCCACCTGTGAATATCAGACAGGAGTCAGAGGCAATCCACGAGGGGCAGTTTTCATCTTTGTGCAGACATTCAGGTCGGTTGCATAGATATGTTCTTGTTTTAGAATCAAAATCTGTGTATATAATATTTGACCCCTTTGTCCCTGATGGTACAATTTCATAAAGTCCCGTTTCTGTTGAAGCTTGGCTGGAAATGCCATAGACACTAGTGATCAACTCTATGTTTCTGTTTGTCAAATGTTCGCTACCCGATACCGCATGTAACGTAAAGTCCTTTGAAGTGGAAGAGGGGGAGTTTCCTTGCCTAAAATCACTACATGCAGACAACAAAGTAATGACAATAGCTCCAATT
Organism: Clostridiales bacterium; assembly: GCA_019415985.1. GTDB lineage: Bacteria > Bacillota > Clostridia > Oscillospirales > CAG-272 > CAKTAA01. The sequence continues at coordinate 12,553 of DXYE01000042.1, read as the reverse complement.
GCCCAATATTTGCAAAAGCGCATATTCAGTACCTCTTCATTTGAAATGAGTGAACAAGTATTCTGTGCAAAGATAGCAAACGGCTAGAACAATCAGCAAAAGCATAATTCCGACCGCCTGCGTACTTGCGCCAAAGAGTGCACAGATGTGGAACAACGGGTATGTACTAAGCCACTTCGCATTCGTTAAGCCGGAGACACTGAGCAGCGGCGGCAGAGAAAAAATGAGCAGCGACGCAAACATTGCGCCAAAGGTGTTGCCAATCCGCTGCGAAAGAGCCAGCGTCACACAGGCCATACAGCTCACCGCGGCCAATCGAAAAAAAGTCTGGATTGCTGCCATTAAAAACAAAGGTATTTCCGGCGCGTTGTAATATTCGCTGATGCTGTAAACCGGAGCCATCCATGTGCCAAGTCCGTAGTCACGGATAGAGACCCAAAAGCGCGGCAAAAGGCTGAGCACCGTTATTAAGCCACATACAGTAAAAGAAAGCAACAGCTTGTACCGCACGGTGGCACGCCGTCCAAGCGGTGTTGTGCCGATGACTTTGATCATTCCCGTCTGCCGCTCCATTGCGAACAACCCGGAAAAACATACTGCACATAGGATAGATGCCCAAAGCATATCAGGCAGATCCTGCGTGTCATATTGATCGAACAGCTTCAGCCAGCCGGATTCATAGACCATTTCCATACGAGGTTTTTCTTTCAGCATCTGAGCCTTGTAAATAACACGCTGGAATACATTCATTTTCTGCTGCAAACTGGAGTAACCCTGCATCATTGCCTGGTATTCCTGTGAAGTTATTTTTTTCGACATTAACGCAGCATTGAGCTGGTAGATGGGGCGAAATTCTTCTTGCTGCTGCGAGAGCCAATCAACACTTTCCTGCGTCAACGGACCTTCCACATGCTTCATGTAATATTGGTAATAGATCTCGTCCGCGTCGATGTAGCTTTCCGTTGTCACTGCGGTATAGACTTGAAACCCCGCAAATAACAAAAGCAATAATGCTGTGCCCTGCATCACCAACAGCTTGTAAGTTTCCTGACGCATTGGCGTCGTGAATGCGGGGATTTTACGCCTGAAAAGTCTTCTGCCTGTCCGACGTCCCGCTGCAGTAAAATAGTGACGGCTGAAAATAAAGCAGAATGCCAGCGCAAACAATATACCGAACAAAACAGCGGCAACGCACTCCACCAAAAGCAGAGGAATCGGGTGATCAAACCAATACAGATTGCGGTATCCGCCCAGCAGCTCATTGGTGCGCAGTAAACTTATGAGATTGGCGTATTTGATCACATTCAATCTGCTGGTGGCAGGGATAACAGATCGGATGAACAGGTTGAATACAATAAGAGCCAAAGCCCCCAATGCGCCCGTGAAAAGCCTTCTGGCAAACAGCATCGCCAGCATTACCCATATACCGCAGATGAATGCCGCCAGCCATTTCGTGAGAAAAAAACAGAACAGATATTGGCCGACCGTCAATTTCCATGTGCTGCGCATCAGCTGCGGCACACTTTGAATGGAGCGGTTCAATGGCCCCAGACCATAGAGCCCGCCGCAGTACAGAAGGTTGATGCCATACAGGCAAGCCAGAACAACTGCGAGGCTTGCGCCCAATGCCAGCAGCTTTGCGCCAGCGGTATGCAGCCTGCCCGCCGGAGTAGAACGCACCAGCGCGAGCAGACCGTTGTCCCGCTCGGCCCGGACAAGCACCGTGGCAATGAGCAGCATCGCAAATACGGTTACGACATCCGTAAGTTCAAAATCCAGTGCGGTCATGATGCCTTTTTGCGGATAATACTGAATGGACGTACCGCGCATATCCCTGAACGCTTCATCTGTGACACGGATGTTTTCCATGTCGTATCCGCTTTTGCTCTCCGCGAAAATAGAGATCGAGGAAAGCTGCCGGGCTTTCTGTTCGATGGATGTCAGAAATTCTTCGTATCCGTTTACCTGCTCAAATTCCAGAACGATGGTATTCAGAAAACGGTATTCCTGTGCCAGCGTTTCCCCGTATTTCAGGAACCCGCCTGCTTCATAAATATCATAATACTGTTCAAAATCATCGGCGTAGGTTTCGCGGAGACGTTCGTCTTTTTGACCGTTGTTGTATGCTTCTGTGCGCAGGATGTTATAGATATGGCTTAATCCCTCTGTGCGGGCCAGCTCTTCATGCAGAAAGTCATCCATATCCTCCATGCTCATGCCGGAAATCTGCTGTTCCAGCTTTCGATAAGCAGAGGAGGGAACATTGCCCGGCGTATGGCCCGTGCCGAACCACAGCAAAAACAGGTTGGCGCCGAGCAGCACGGAAAACGCCAGAAGAAAAAAACGGCTGTGCCACACCTTGCGCAGCTCAGCGGAAAGCAGGCGTGTCATGCTTCGTCCTCCCCGAAAATGGTGAGGTAGACATCTTCCAGTGTGCCGCCCGGTGCGTATTTTTCAATAAGCGCGGCAGGAGACGCCTGGTCCACAAGTTGTCCTTTCTTGAGCAGCAGGATTTCACTGGCAACGTGCTCTACATCGCTGACTACATGTGTGGCAACAATAATGATGCAGTCATGGGCGAGTTGGGCCAATACCTGACGCAGGCGTACACGTTCTTTCGGGTCCAATCCGGCGGTAGGCTCATCCATGATGAGGATCTGCGGCTCACCCAACAATGCGGCGGCAGCAAGCAGACGCTGTTTCATGCCGCCGGAATATGCTGCCAGACGTTTTTCCAATTCACTGGAAAGGTGTACCAGCTCTGCGACACGTTGTACTTGTAACGCTGCATCACTCCGGGGAATTTCTTTGAGTGCTGCTATGTACAGCAGGAAACGGCGGCCTGTAAAACTGTCATACAGATTCTGCTGCTGCGGCATATATCCAAGGACGCGCCGAAATTCCCGCCCCATGCGCAGGACATTTTTACCGTTCCACAGTACCTTTCCGCTGGTAGCGTCCAGATTCCCGGTGATGATATTCATCATGGTGCTTTTGCCTGCGCCATTGGGCCCCAAAAGGCCGTAAAGGCCCGGGCCGAGAGTGAAACTCACTCCGGCCAGGGCCTTTTTAGTTGCTTTTTTAGCGCTGTATATTTTGGTGAGAACCTGCAATTCCAAATTGCATATAGCATTCTCCATAGGTACGCCTCCAGTTGTACTCTCCCTATTTAGACAGCAGAAAGGTATTTATTAAAATAACGTCGGCAATACATCTTATATCATGCACCACCTCAATCAGTCAATTCTATTTATCTCTTGTATCTTATTTTCATTGTTTAGATAATCGGATGTTTTTATAATTCCAAATAGCGGCTCTGTATATGTAAAAGTATCCATTTCTCCATTTGAAAAAATGCCTTCTTCCTCAAATTGTTGAGTACCGCATTGAACCAACAATCCATCTATTGTACTTGAAAAAACAACATATGGATATGAAACCTCACTGTTTAAAAAGCCTAACGTTATTTCATGAAGTTGACTATTGGGTAGTGAAATCGCAAATCTTCTTGTTTGTGGATTACCATACTCAATCAAATCAAAAATTAGAACTTGAGAATCCAAATAATTAAATATACATTTATCATACACAACATCATCCGGTATTTGACATACAAAATTTTTCGTTTCACCATTATGGATGGTTCGCTTATTGATGGTTGAATCTGAATAATCCAATGAGAAGATCGTCTCTCCCTCAATAATACAGCTGGACTCTCCATTTGTCCAAGTCAAAATATCTTTCTGTTGTTTAGTAGAAAGTGAAATTTCATAAAGTCGATTTTTAATATTCTTTAAATCAAAATCCCCAAGCTCACCAGGAATATCGACACTTTGAAACACAAGAGAATCACCATGTGCGCCGCAGAGTTGAGCATTTGTTGATAAATTTAAAATTGTTTCAGCAGTGCCATCATTAATATCCACTTTCTGAACAATGCAAACATCAGAGATTCCCTGTTGATTTAATTCTGATCCAACAATATTAACATATAACGCTGTTTCATCTGCGGCGACATATCTTGAAAAGGTTTCTCCCTGTGATAGTTCCAGTAAAAGTTTGCGATTGCTACCATCTTTATCGATCCTATATAGACGTGGAAATTCGTTGTTTCGCTCAGCAGTGCCATCGGAAAATGTCATAATATAGAGATAATCTCCATCTGTGAAAACAGCTGCACCACAGTTAGGAACATGAAAATAAGCGGAACATGTGTCATCTTTATGCAAACAGTTTGGTGAAGAACAAAGTGGTGTCATTACGCAGCTAACATAATCTATATATGAAATATTGTATGTGTTTTGGTCTGCTCTGTTCAAATAATAAAACCCATCTTTTGTTCCACACCACTCTTGCGCGCCCCAACTCGATGTAATCATCTTGAGGCTATTGCTGTTTAATTGTACAGATTCATTTCTACTATTATCGGGCAGATTCGATTGTGATTCTGAGCTACATGAACACAGAAAAAATGCACCCAATATTACAAATAGCATTATATGTTTTTTCATTAATATAATTCACCTCTGAATACTCGAAAGCGTCACTATGCTAACGCATAGTGACGCAGCTGAAACTTGGTGTTTTTGTCAAGGACCAATAGGTGCCGCTCTCCATTCTGAAGCAACCGGAAAACTTTTTTCGTACCAATCAATATAATAACTTGTGGAATCAGCATCAGTTGGCTGAGCAGGTGTTTTTCGACCGCTAACTGTCAAGTTATACCCGGTTGTGATATTTTTGATATAAGAATAAGACAAATTTCTAATGAAAGTCACTGCAGCATCTGGATTTTGATAATATGGATACACATCGGCTTGGTAATAATTTCCATCCCAATCGTTTTTAAGTACGCGATACGCATTAAGGGCGTAATTAGGGTCGGTCTGGACACACATAGTATATGCCCCAGTATTTGAATTATATTTTGCTTCCCAAAGTTGGTCAGAACTACCCTCATAATTCCACGTAGAAAGACGGCAATTATTATACGCGCCTCTTGTAGAATATAGACTAAGACACATTTGGTAACCTATGTGATCAATATCATTCCTTACTATATCGTATGTTTCGTATCTTGCAAATACGGGAACCGCCATAGCAACTGCTAAGACAAGACAAGTTACAATAACAATCAGTTTCTTCTTCATGAGTTACTTCTCCTTTTTGTTCTATTTTTTCCTTATGGAACAGTATCTCGCGCGTCGATACTGTATCCAATAAGAGTGAGTGAAAGACTTTATTTGTCCGTATTATCAACTTTCCGCTGAGGGCGCTGCGGCTGGTAATAGATGGGGACGCTCGTAGGTGGCCACTCGCGCATATCGCGACGAGCAAGGTCGTCCAGTTTGCCAGCCAGTTTTTCAGAAAGAAAAGTTGCGATTTTGTTCATGATGATTTTACCTCCTTGAATTTCGATACAAAAAAGGAAATAGCGGCCGCTATGATTCCCATTTCACAATAAAGCGCGCAGTTTGAATGTGCAAAAAAGATTTGAAGCAACAAAATCAAAAGCAGATTCCATATAAGAATATGCTTCGCTTTTATCCAGGAAACAGCAAGTTCATCAGGAGTAAGCGGGCAGTTTGGATGGCTATAAGGAGATGAATTGAAAACAGCAAAAGAGAGACTGATGAATAAAATCCAAATAAGAATTGAAAGACTATACTGAACAAGGCTGTTTACAATGCTCAAACAGAGAATGGATACACCAATCGACAAGAATAAGCATCGCAGCGGCGTCTTCGCGTGATAGCCACCGAGACGTCTGCGCAAAGATAAAATTCCTACAAGAAAACAGATCACTTGGTATGGCGTGGCAACAAGGCAGCCAAGCAGCATCATACCGGCAGTGGAAAGAAACATAGAAATGCGAGTTTGTAATGTATAGATGTACCAAGGCCTTCTTGTTTCCGGAAGGCCACATTGACTAATGAAAAAATCTATGAGCCTCTCGCAGCAGGACAGGAGCAATGACATCCCCCTCCTTTAAGCTCAAAATAGCATTTTCACAATTCTTTCACAATAGATTTGTATTGATCGCTCCTTTTACGCAGTTGTTGCAAACAAGTCAAAGTTAGGATTAGATTTAAGATAATCATTTTTTGAAATTCGGGCTAATTGAGGTGTGTAAGATACAGCCGCTATTAGGTTGTTTGAATCAGCTGGATCAGATATCATTACGTGACGCTCCGAATATCCAATGATGCAGATTAGAGAGTCGTCAAATTCGGCAACAATTGAAATTGGTCGATTACGATTGTCAAGTAGGGATATCTTGTCAATACTGCTGTTTTCAAAGTTAATGATATATCGATCAACTAGAGCCGCAGAGCTTTTTGTTTCTGGTGTTGTCAAATCAAATAGTAATTGATGATCAAATGTGCCTCCAACCAGATGAAAAAGACCTAAATTGTCAACTTGTGCATTAAAATTAACAATCCATTCTTGCCCGCTTTTTAGATCTCTGCGCAAAAATGAATTGTCACTTGTATTATACAAAAATAAATCAGTATCTGTAATATTTTCGAAACACTCTGGAATTTTCCAGTTTTTTATTGTAAAAGAATTGGTTGGATTCGAGAGATCAATCTTAAGCAATGAACAATCTCTGTTATTGGCGCTGATTGCTTTTATAATCAAATTGCTTTCAAAGGCTCCGCAAATAGAACTTGAATTATTGTCCAGCTGTAGTAGAGTTTTAATTGTGCCGGTTTCTAAATTAATTGAAATAATATCTCGCTCTATTGTATTGGCATTTATTGCTGTCTCTCTGGTTGTGACCAATTGAAAGCTGTCAGCATAAATTGCTCCTAATAGTCTTTCGTTTGCAGGAAATTCAGTTAAAAGAATTCTTTGACTTCCATCTTCAGATATCTTTTGAATGTTCGCTAAAGTATTTTTACCTGCTGTCGGAGTAACTAAAAGTAAATACGAATTGCAATATACAAGACCTGGCAAAATTTGATCGCTAACATCCACAAAACTATTGCATGTATCATTGTTATGTAAACACTCAGGACGATTGCATAAATAGACTTGTTGTAATGAAGTATAATCAGAGTATAAAATATTGGCTTGGCCTTCAGCGGTATAGTCGAGTTGATAAAAACCTTTTCCAGACGAAACATATGGACCAGCCCCAGCAGGGCTTCCCGCTAATTTAAGTTGGAAAGTAATTTCAGTAGCACTTTTGTTGTTTTGGTCAGAAAGACCGCCGGTTCCGTCGTTAGGAGCAGAAAAAGAATGTGAGAAAGACGATGTAGGGGTACGACAACTAGTAAAAAGTGTTATTACCATAGCGATTAGAGTTAAAATTATCAAACATTGTTGTTTTTGCATAAAGCCTCCTCAAAAGAGAGGGTAGGGGAATTTTTTCTTCCCCCCTACCCAACAAGTCAATACTATTTACTAGGTGCAACACGAACTACCCAACTGGCATTTAATCCTTGGTTCGCACCAAAATAAATTTGCGCACCGCTTTGAGCAGAGCTCGCAGCAAGAAGATATCCAGTCTCGGGGTATGCAGCAAGGTACTCTGGTTGCGACACAGGATCGTAAAACAAGGAATCATTGTATCCTGTGTCGATGGGCCAAAGAATAGTATAACCGTTAGTGGAACTGCGATTTATAGCATAGGCATTATTGGCACGTGCACGTAAAGTAAAGTAGTAAGGCCCTACATGATTGTACCTATCCCAAATTTGATCTGGTTCAGCATTTGTTGCCCAAGTTTTGATTGGTGCACCAGAATAAGGTCCGGATGTTGAATAAACATTCATGTACCCGCCAGAACCATTCCATGCTTTATAATAAAAGGACTGATTATAGGTCCCACTATCGGCAAAACAGGGAACAGCTATTGCTATTATTAAAATAATGCAGAGCATGGTAGCAAAAATCTTTTTTTTCATAACAGCAAAACTCCTTTTTGTTGTATTTCCATTTAGAAAAACAGAATCTTCTATTTTAAAGAGTCGGAGAACCGCATTGGATTCTAAGTCTGTTAAATTTCTCTAGGTGATTGTCAACAACCAGTCAGGCATTGTACCAGAACTGATCAATGTCACCTGTATCATATGGATTCCAAAAAACCTGCGCCCCCAGAGCACATCTCCTGTACATTTCAAATTTGGTTCGGACGTATCGAATCAGTATCGCGCGCGCCGATACTGAATTCACTAAGAGTGGGTGAAAGACTTTATTTGTCCGTATTATCAGCTTTCCGCTGAGGGCGCTGCGGCTGGTAGTAGATGGGAACGCTCGTAGGGGGCCACTCGCGCATATCGCGACGAGCAAGGTCGTCCAGTTTGCCAGCCAGTTTTTCAGAAAGAAAAGTTGCGATTTTGTTCATGATGATTTTACCTCCTTGAATTTCGATACAAAAAAGGAAATAGCGGCCGCTATGATTCCCATTTCACAATAAAGCGCGCAGTTTGAATGTGCAAAAAAGATTTGAAGCAACAAAATCAAAAGCAGATTCCATATAAGAATATGCTTCGCTTTTATCCAGGAAACAGCAAGTTCATCAGGAGTAAGCGGGCAGTTTGGATGGCTATAAGGAGATGAATTGAAAACAGCAAAAGAGAGACTGATGAATAAAATCCAAATAAGAATTGAAAGACTATACTGAACAAGGCTGTTTACAATGCTCAAACAGAGAATGGATACACCAATCGACAAGAATAAGCATCGCAGCGGCGTCTTCGCGTGATAGCCACCGAGACGTCTGCGCAAAGATAAAATTCCTACAAGAAAACAGATCACTTGGTATGGCGTGGCAACAAGGCAGCCAAGCAACATCATACCGGCAGTGGAAAGAAACATAGAAATGCGAGTTTGTAATGCGTAAATGTACCAAGACCTTCTTGTTTCCGGAAGGCCACATTGGCTGATGAAAAAATCTGTGAGCCTCTCGCAGTAGGACAGGAGCAATAACATCCTCCTCCTTTAAGCTTAAAATAGCATTTTCACAATTCTTTCACAATGGATTTGTTCCCAACTGTCAAAAAATGTTCCCAACTGCACTTTTATGACAGAATTGAGACAAAATGAAATCGTGCGTCGTGGTAAAAAAGTGTATATTCATACCCATACTTTTGCATGATATGGGCAATATTTTGAAGACCGAAACCATGTAAACGTGGCTCAGCTTTATCGGTTGGTACGTAATTATTTTCGGAAATTTTTACTGGCAAAGATGAGTTCTCGACAGAGAGCAAAAAGTCCCCCTCTTTTTTTAGTATTTTTACATTGATATATGATGAATCGGGAAGTTTTCGACAGGCTTCGAGTGCATTGTCAAGAAGATTCCCTAAGAGTGTGACAACATCTTCGTCTTTCATTGGGAAAGAAGATAAATCGTTTACAGTGAAGCGCATTGATGTGTTTTGAAGTTTGGCCTGTGTATATTTCTGATTGAGAATGGTATCGAGAATGGGGTGGTTTGTGCTGACAACACGAGTGTTTTCCGGTAGGTTCTGGGACAACACTTTTACATATTCTGTAGCTTTTTCGTAATGCTCCGCTTTAAGAAGCATATATAGTGTTGTAATGTGGTTATTGAAATCGTGTGTCAGTGCACGTTGCTCATTAAAGATGGCTTGGAGCGCATTTGTGGACTTCATGTTCTGATCAATTTCATGTTGGAGAGCAATATTTTTTTGCTGTAGGTTGGTACTGTATTCCAGCTTGCCAAGTAAAAGAAATAGTGAGATATTAAAAAGCAGTAAACCTATGCCGCTGAGGATTAGGTTGAAACTGATTTTATTTTGTGCCATTGCAATTTCAATGGTTACGCCAAATAAGAGGATTGAAAATACAGGAAACAGTAAGAGCGCAATCCAAGTGCTCGAACTCAGAATCATAGATGTTTTAGCTTTGAAAAGTCGGTAGATAATAATGGAGAATAGAAGTAGCAGAGTACGAGAGACGAAAGCACCGAGGATGTAAAGTGCGGAATTGGAAAGAGCATCGGAAAACGAGAAAGAAAAGATATATGAAATCCCCAGGAGCGTAAAGTAATCAAGTCCGGAAAGTATGATAAAAAAGGAACATAAGAGAAAGAGATGAAAAGGAAGTGCTCCAGTATAAAATATTTGAGAAAAGACAAGCCAGATGAGGATGGATATAAAAAGTTTTGTGACGAATGAGGTGGCGAGTATCGTGTTTAAGGGCAGCCAAAGGTAGAAGAGAAAGGCAGCTGAGAGCGGAAAGAAAAATCTGTATGATGTATACTTTCGTTCGAAAAATGTATTGAGTAAAAGTACAATACAGAATGTTTCTGTGCCAGTAGTCATTATCTCCATTAGATGTTCCATTATATTTCCCGCTCCTTCCACTGAAGAAATTTTTGTACGATATCAGTATAGTTTTGTCTGCTGCATGGCAGTTCAGTACTGTTGTCCATGTAGGCCAGTCGGTTTTGGATCCTTCGACAGCGAGAAAGATTGATTAAATAGCTTTTGTGTATTCGAAGAAATCCATGGGGTGCAAGAGTCTCTATCATGTCGGATAACTTCGCGTAGTAAAGAATGGAAGGATAGCGTGGAAGGGACGTATGTATTTGAATTTGACGTTTATAGCTTTCCATGTAGATGATAGATTTACAAGGGATGTCAACATTTACATGTTCATATGGCACACGGACTGAAATCTCCTTAGAGCCAATTTGTGGGAAGATCTCATCCATGCAACTTTCAAAAGTTCCATCCAAGTCACTTTTGAGAAGATATGCCGATGCATGTACAGAATAACCCATGATAGCATATTCTATGAAAGCGGATACAAAAATCAAAATTGCATTCTCGTTTTTTGCTCTCAGGGCTTTGGCAACCTCAATCCCGCTAATTTCACCAAAGCGGACATCAAGAAAAACGATATCGTAAGACTCCAGAGAACTTTGTATGAAGTCGGCCGCCTGTTGAAAAAGGTGTAGATCAATGACATGGTGATGAGCATTGGAATACTGTTTTATCATATGAGCCAACTTATCAGTAAAAATTTTTTCGTCATCACAAATAGCAATTTGATACATTACGAAGTCTCCTCTCTCGCAATTTAGCAAAATTGCGATTCACCATAGAATACTTTGTATACGTGATAAAAATAGAATAGTTACATCAAGTGCGTATGCCGGCCAAAAAGTGCAGCTTGACCGCAGATGATGGTGCATCTCTGCCGCAGGAATTGTGTATTGTTTCCGCCAGGACGGTGCAACCATTCTGCAGGAATGGAGCGGGTTTCGAGGGGGAGCGGGGGGAACGCTTTTCAAAGTGTTCCCCGCATAGAAGCGTTTCGCGGTCACTCACACATCAAGGATCTCTTTGTGATTGACCCTGGTATGACCTCCTAAAATGAATTCGCATCTTGCGATGCTAAATTCATTTTAACGGCTGCGTTGACATTGCACCATGATCACGGTGGCGATGCACCATTTTGCCGGTCTGCATGCACCATCCGGGCGGCCGAAGTGAATCGTTTCAGACGGCGTATTCAATCAAGCAAAAAATGAAGCTATAAGATATAGATATGTTTCTAATGATTGTAACATGGACGAAGAACAATGTGAAGTAAAAAACAGCGGCATTGGTATATTTACCAATGCCGCTGCTGTCTTCCTCGAAAGATTTAAATGCGGGAATAATTATATTTTCTGTTCAATAGTTGCAGAAACAGGCTCTGCATAGCCATTTCGCGTGACAGTTCCGCTGACTTCTAACTTATAAGTTTTCCCGGAGCTGAAACTGTAGGAGTCAGACTTGAAGAATGAAGCGGAATATGTGGTGTGGCTGGTGCGCGCTACCTCTGTATAGCCGCCTAGCCAACCTTTCTCGTATAGTACCAAAGTAGCAGAAATCTTGGTTGTCCCGGAAACACCATTGATTGAGCAGGAATATGTTCCGGCGCTGCCAGAAATGGAAGGGATGATAGAAAGGGTGTTGACCCAAAATGGAGTAATGCTCTCTTGAGCGGTTGTTCCACCTTCCTGAGAAGAAAGCGGCTCAGCGGCAAAAGCGCTCATGCAAGATAGTGCGAGGACGACGGTAAGCACAATACAAATAAACTTTTTCATTGTATAACCTCCAAGAAAAATAAAGGAAGACATATTGGATACGTAAATACAATAAAAAGGTTACAGCTTCACAGAAAAAATTATATTGTTTTCTGAAGTTTAGGGCATTGCAGAGAACAACCGTTAGAAGATTTCATCCCATTTCGATATTTTCGGCAATATATATTGCCTCATTAAGCGATGCTGCCGTGGTCACTTGATAAAGAACATTTTGGTCAGCCCAAGTGAGAATGTTATTTCCGGATTCGTGACAGGTCCATAAGGCATCATTCGAGCCAAAAGATATTCGATAATAATCGGAATATTCGTTATCAAGTAATACCGTTTGAGGTTCATCCATTAATAGAATTTCTACTGTACTGTATAAACCGTCCTTATTGACTGCTGCCATGTGGAAACGGGAATTATCTTGATAGGTAGACTCTACATAATAGCCCGACGGCCAATACTTTATGTGAATGGTAGCAGGAAGGGAGTGGA
>DXYE01000041.1:19022-21587 GCA_019415985.1 Clostridiales bacterium | reverse complement strand
ATTCTCACCAAAAGGTTGGATTTATAGTGTATTATACCGCAAATGTTCTCCATGTTTGTCATCTTTTTCCTAATATTTTGTTAATAAAATAGAAATTTAATAGCGATGCTGCTTTTTAATACTTTTATTGGTTCGCTAAAATACCCGCGTTTAACAAACCTTAACATATTTCACCAATTCAGGTGATAACAACTGACTCAGATTACAAAATGTAAAAGTGTTAAACACAAGCATTCCGCTGTGGCTGTTGCAAAAACAGGCTTAGGTATACCTTCACTTAGAGGTGCGTGGAAAGCAAAACATGTTTCGGCAGGTTCTTATAAAACCGGCACGTCTCCGGCACTTATGACTGTATGTGCGCTACATAGTGAAAAAATTTACCTTTGATTTGAAAACCGGCCTTTAATGCGGTTTTCAGGGAAGCCGTATTGTAGCGATTGCACTGATAAACAACTGCTGTCCCCCGTTCGAGCAGCGCCAATGCCAGGGCGGCCGTGTTCGCCGCTGCCAAACCTCTGCCGCGCGCCTCCGGCGCTGTCTCTACACCGATCTCAATGATACCGGGTGTCTTGCTGCCGGCATGGGTGACTGCTGCTGAAAGGATGGTCCTTCGTTCGACGGTAGCAAAGAAAATTCTGCCCTCTCTAAGGCCCTCCTCGATCGAATATGTCGTTCTGTTCCGATAAGGAAGAAGACCTCCCGCGTTTTTCACCTGAACCGTATCTTTGCGCAAGATATCCTTCCTGATCTGCAGCGGATCCTCTGCAAGGCAAGTAAAGCCCCATTTTCGCCAATATCTGGAAGACTGATAGCCGCGTGCCGCCAGAAATGGCTGTATCTGTTTGTTCAGCCATGCAAGCGGGGCATCCTCAAACATGGACGCCCCGCCGGATTCTGCATACCGGTGCATAACCGGCATAAGCTCTTCATAACAGGAGATCAGGCACACACTCTCCCAAACCCCGAAGGAAACAGGAATAATAACGCTCAAATGCCGGTTCGCAGCCGCCGTACTTTTTACACTGAAAACGGGTACGGTCGGCAAAACCAACTCTTCCTCCGGAATCTTATACTGCTTTCGCAGCCATCCGACAAACGCTTCGTTCATAAATACTTCCTTCTTGGGTGCGGCTTTTCTTTTCGCCTGTCGTTTTTTTCACCTTCTGCACAGGATAACAATCGTTTTCAGAAAACAGCTGTCTGCTAGTCTTTTACAGGACGGGCCTCTTTGGTTGAACTGCTCTTGCGCCCTCAATACCGGCAACCCGAACTTTCGTATGCGCGGCGCTGAAGCTTTCACCGGTCTGCATCGGGCAAGAACTCGGCATCAATGTACTGCGTCAGATAATTCTCTAGTTCTGTTATTGATAATGTATTTCCATATCGCTGAACACCGTGCTTTGAGGCCAGTTCGTCCGTATAATCTTCAAGATAGTAGACGCACGTTTCGCGAAAACGCTGGTTATAATGGAAGACTGTCGGCAGAAACACAGGATTTTCAATAAAAATTTTTCCGTTTTCCCGCACAATATCAAACGTCATGAGTCCTCCGAGCATGTTATAGCCTTTCGCCATCATAGAGAGCAGGTTTCCGAGCGAATAAATACAGAGTGTGCGGCTGCCGTCCTCTCTCTCCAACCATTCAATTTTCTGTATCACATGCGGATGATGCCCGATAATCACATCAACGCCGCAATCTGCCATAAGCTGGGCGTAATGCTCCTGTTCGGATACAGTAGCAAAAAGATTTTCCTCTCCCCAATGCACAGAAACAAAAACCAAGTCCGCCTCCTCACGGGCACGTGCGGTTTGCCGGATAATATCCTCATCGTTCAGATAGGGGATGACCATGGGCGAGGATGCGGGCAAAGTCAGCGAATTGGTTCCGTATGTATAGGATAACAGGGCAATCTTTACCCCTTCCCGCTCAAGGATGCGGACGCTGTTGTAATCCTCCTCGTTTTCATAGCCGCCGATCATCGTAACATTGCGGTTCTTCCAAAATTGTATTGTGGATGCCAAACCATCCTCATGCTTATCCAGCATATGATTGTTCGCAATGTTCACAATATCAAATCCAAGTGTTTCGAGATCCAAGCCAAGCTCCTGAGGAGAGTTGAACAGCGGATATCCGGAGTAACCAAAATCCTCGCCTGCCATGAGCGTTTCCTGGTTGATAAAGGCGATATCCGCCGAAGCAATTCTTTCGGCAATCTCTTTATACATCGGTTTAAAATCGTATGCTGAGGCACTCCCTGCTGCTCTTTCCGCCGCTTCCATATAAATACCCGGATGGATTACATTGTCGCCCGCCGCTATAAACGACAGACGGACATCTTCCGGCATGTCTGGAATGTCGGCGTCGTTTACGGTATCGGCGGGCAAGTCGGTGACAGACGGTTCTGTATCCGGCTTTTCGGGTCCTGTTCCAACGCCGGGTAATTCGTCACTTGAACATCCCAGGCCTGTCAATGTCAGAACCAGACAAAGTATCACCGCTGCAAATCGCTGTTTCATTATCTATCAGCCGCCTCCCGCAGGGTCAGCGACACTCCTCTCTATCTT
>DXYE01000041.1:0-19012 GCA_019415985.1 Clostridiales bacterium | reverse complement strand
GGGCTCGGAGATGTGTATAAGAGACAGGGCCGGAGGCTCCGGTAAACTCGCGCTATAAACCGGTCTGTTTCACCGGTCTAAAATCATAGCACCAGTTCCCGGAGTCCATCACCTTTGCCGCAGTACGGCGCTTTTCACGCAGCGCCGCCCCCGGAACCTTATGCATAACCATTCCTTCTTTGCGTCGTACAATGTTTTGATCGACTTCCGTAGGAAATGCTTGCCTTTCTTTTCAGCATGTCTGGCACGAAATCTGCGTTTGAGAAATTTATCCTTCAATCTTCTTTTTCAGAAAAGCTCAACACTGCAAAACACGAATGAATGTCATGCCCATGATCTGCCGCCCAACTTCCGGATGCGGATCAGGCAAAGAAAATGGTTCATATGAACGATTTCAAAGCAATCATCGAATCGTCCCATATTTCGGGTGCAGCATATCCGAGTAGGTTGACAGCTGTCGCTGCCACATTCGACAGTCCGTAGCTTCCCTCTCCCTCCTTTACGCTGTAAGCATCTCTGTAATAATTATCATACAATATACAGGGGACCGGATTCAGCGTATGGCTGGTTTTGGCTTTTAGGGATCCGTCCTGGTTTCGTTTGGGTTTTCCGTCTCTGTCTGTTTCATACATCTCGTCAGCGTTTCCGTGATCAGCCGTTATAATCGCAACACCGTGCAGGGCGTCCACGACAGGCAAAATACGTGCCAACTGTAAATCAAGCGCCTCTATGCTGATACGCGTTGCTGCAAAGTTCCCTGTATGGCCCACCATGTCTCCGTTTGGGAAATTGACACGGCAATACCGATATGCGCCGCTTTTCAGCTCAGAAATCAGACGGTCTGTAATTTGTGCGCACTGCATCCACGGCCTCTGCTCAAAGGGAATCACGTCAGAAGGGATTTCAATATAAGTTTCGGTCTTTTCATCGAACTTACCGCTCCGGTTGCCGTTCCAGAAATATGTCACATGTCCGAACTTCTGCGTCTCAGAAATGGCGAGCTGCGACACGCCGCTCAACGCGAGGTACTCCCCCATAGTTCCTGTGATTTCCGGCGGATTTACAAGAAACCGGCGCGGAATATGCAGATCGCCGTCATATTCCAGCATACCTGCGTACATGACACGTGGGTATCTTATCCGGTTAAATTTCGTAAAAGTCTCTTCGTCGAAAGCTCTCGATATTTCCATTGCACGGTCGCCGCGGAAATTAAAGAATATTACGCTGTCCCCGTCCTCTATAGTACCGACAGCTCTGCCGTTTTCCGCGATAACAAATGGTGGAAGATCCTGGTCGATCACCTTGGTCTCTGACCGGTATGTTTTAATAGCCTCGGCCGCTGATGCGAACTGCCGTCCCTCCCCGAGTACATGTGTCCGCCAACCCAGTTCAACCATGCCCCAGTTTGCTTCATATCTATCCATTGTAACGGTCATCCGTCCACCGCCCGAAGCAATTCGAACATCGAAGTCCGATCCCCGCAATTCGCTAAGGAAAGCTTCAAAAGGTTCGACATATTGGAGCGCAGATGTCTCTCCCACATCCCGGCCGTCGAGAAGAATATGAATCCGCACGCGGCACACGCCCTCCTGTTTGGCACGAATCAGCATGGCTTTCAGATGATCGATATGCGAATGCACGTTTCCATCGGAAAAAAGACCGAGAAAATGCATTGTAGAATGGTTTTCCTTGACATTCGCCACCAAAGCTTTCCAAGTATCCGACGCAAACATTTTTCCATTTTCTATGGATTCGGAAACCAGCTTGGCGCCCTGGCTGAAAACCTGACCGGCCCCCAACGCATTATGTCCCACCTCGCTGTTTCCCATATCGTCGTCGGACGGCAGGCCTACCGCGGTGCCATGCGCCCTCAATCTGAGCATAGGGTAATCACGCATCAGTCTGTCCAGCGTGGGCGTATAGGCTTCATGTACCGCATTCGCCTCTGTTGCCGGCGCAAGGCCTACGCCATCCATCACAATGGTGAGCACCGGTCCATCTACCCCTCTGAACGTATCGAGTTTATGTAACATTTGCATATTGTTGACCAATTGCCAAACGGCAAATTCCTTTCTGCGCAGTATTCCACGCATTCATTTTCTGTGTCCGTCCAACGCTGTTTTTTATTGTATCAAAAACATATGAATTTTTCTTGAATGAAAAATTGATGCCGCGTTTTATTTTAAACTCAATTTATCCTCCGATCGCACTTATTTAAGCTGGAAAAAAGCAAAGCTGCTGAAAAATTTTTCGTGCTGAAAGCCGTCGATGCACTTTTAAAGCATACACGACGGTTGTAAATATTAGCCGAACCGCACAAAAGGTGAAGACAGGCTTTTCTCAGAGGTTCAATGATATTTTCAGAGTCGGTATTGCCCCCGGAAACGTCGCGAAAATAACGCTGTCTTTTCCTCCTTCCATAGGAGATACCCACAAAAGGCCGCAGCCACGGTCCCTTCCGAATTCCCCATAGCGTATAAAAGGATCGGCGTATTGTGTCGCTCTATATAAAATGCATATTTTCCGGGTTCGGCTGCGTTTATGCAATGCATCTGCCCAAGGCGGTCTCAAAGCAACAAAAAAGTCATTCGGCTTTACACCTGAATGACTTCAGTTTCAACAGAGACGCATACAAAAAAATTTATAGATGTCAAGCACACTTGAAAAGCTCCATTGTATTTCTACGAAATATACGAAAATTTAAATTAAAAAGGGCTTAATATCTTCCATCAGGGCATCGCAATCGTCTGCATGAGCCGTCATTGTAATCGGTTTCATCAGATCAAGGCTGAAAATACCCATAATGGATTTTGCGTCAACAATATATCTGCCGGACGATAAATCAATGTCAATGTCATATTTGCTCACGGTATTGACAAAATTACGGACATCCTCTATTGTGGAAAGACGAATTTCAGCAGTTTTCATAGCGAGGCTCTCCTTTGATTTTGTTAATTTTTATAATTTTATTATAACAGGAGGAAGAAAAAAAGTCAAGGGGCTGACAAAGAAATAAATGACTTGTATACGCAAAACTAGCCAAGCGTTAAAATCAAAGGAGAGCCTGTAATGATCCTGCTTCGCATCGAACGGAAAGAGGGGCTGCGTAATGAACCGGATCTGCTGCAATCGTCGATACCGCCGGTATACATTCTAAACCATTTGGCCTCTGCTGCATTGGATCATATAGTCCGCCATGTAAGTGAATCCTTCAGCGGTTCCTCCGGTTTTGAGGTTTCACCGTCCGGATTTTAATTCAACAACAGCAGTCCAAAAGAAACGAAGAACAGATAAGCAGACCAAACTGCAAAAACCAACATCAGTTTTGCAGCAAAAGCATCTATTTTGGCACATAACAGAGCCGCTCCAACGGATAGGGCCAAGACTGCCGCGCAGGCGATAAAAAGCAAGAAACAATTGACTGTGGCAAACAGAAGCGGGGCGCGGACGAAGACAAACAGGAGCATGCAGATGATAAGAATAACCGTTTTATATTTCAGTATTTCTTTCGCGCGGACGCAGTTTGACCATACGATGCCCATTGCTGCCCCTGCCAGAATGAGCATAACTGTATCGAACAAAAAGAGAAGAAAAAGCGGTAAACAAAGCTTTGGCAGAACCAGATCAGAGGCCACGCTGCTTTCATAAGAAAAAAAGACGCCGAGTACACCCGCAAGGACGGCTAATATGATGCAAAGATAAAACAACCACGGCTTTGCTTTTCCGAGTGAAGCTTGAATTTGATTACATATCCTAATTTTAAGCGATTTTAAAGAAATAAAAAACACCGCCCCTCTATATATGAAATAGCGCTTGCGGTCAAAGTGCTGTCAACCGCAATATACAGGTATTGTCTGCTTCATATATATGAGAGACGGTCTGATTTTATGTTTCGGATGGATTAGTGCTTAAAATGACGCATGCCGGTAAAGACCATGGCAATGCCGTTCCGGTTGCAGGCGTCTATCGATTCTTGGTCCCGAATGGAGCCGCCCGGCTGGATGATTGCTGTAATACCCGCCTTAGCGGCCGCTTCTACGCAATCACTGAAGGGGAAAAAGGCATCCGATGCCATCACAGAACCCCGCACCTTATCTCCGGCATATTTTATGGCCAGTTCCAAAGCGGTAATGCGGTTTGTCTGGCCCGGGCCCACGCCGCATGTGGCCTCGTTCTTGACCAGTACAATGCCGTTGGATTTTGTATGCTTGACCACCTTCATACCGAAACGAAGATCGCGCATTTCCTCTGCTGTCGGCTGTTTTTCCGTTACGACCTTGAGCTGATTCTCATCGTACAGTTCTGTATCCAGTTCTTGCACGAGTAGACCTCCGGCAACCTTTTTCATATCGAGCATTTCTCTACGGTTTCGTTTTTGAATATCTGGCAGAACAAGCAGACGAATATTTTTCTTTTGTGAAAGGATAGCCAACGCTTCCTCGGTAAAGGATGGTGCGACGATGATTTCCAGAAAAATCTTCGCAAGCTCTTCCGCCGTCTTTTTATCAATTTCGCGGTTTGCGGCGACGATCCCGCCGAAAATAGATACGGGATCCGCTTCGTAAGCCCGCATATAGGCCTCATAAATGGTCGGCGCCGTCCCTACACCGCACGGATTTGCATGCTTGACGGCTACCACGCACGGCGCTTCGTCAAATTCCTTCAGACAATCAAGCGCGCCATTTGTATCGTTAATGTTATTATACGAAAGCTCTTTGCCATGCAACTGCTTCGCTGCAGTCAGTGTCCCCTCAAGGCCCTTTCCGATTTCTCGGTAGAAAGCGCCGCGCTGATGGGGATTTTCGCCGTATCGCATAGCCTGGACCTTTTCATATGTCAGTGTCAGATTCTCAGGGAAAATATCCGACGCCGTTTCCTTGCGCAAATAAGCTGCGATCAAGGCGTCATACTGTGCAGTATGCGCAAAAACCTCATAAGCCAGACGAAGCTTTGTCTCCCGAGAGACGGCTCCGTTTATCTTCATTTCGTCAATAATCTTGCTATAATCCGCGGGATTGACAACTACCGCCACGTCCTGCCAGTTTTTGGCCGCCGCCCGGATCATCGTCGGGCCGCCGATGTCTATGTTTTCTATAACTTCCTCGCGTTCCACGCCATCGCGCATTACCGTTTCACGGAACGGATACAAATTGATGGCTACAAGGTCGATCGGTTTTACGCCGAGCTCCTTTAGCTGACGCATATGCTCCGGATTTGAGCGAATGGCCAAAATGCCGGCATGGATCATAGGATGCAGCGTCTTCACCCGGCCGTCGAGGCATTCCGGAAAGCCAGTCACATCAGAGACACCCGTCACTTCGATGCCGTTTTCCCGAAGCGTTCTGGCCGTACCGCCGGTCGACAGGATTTCATATCCCAATGCCGCAAGCTCCTTTGCAAATTCCACTACGCCGGTTTTGTCTGATACACTGATCAAAGCTCTTTTTTCCATTTTTTCTTTCTCCTTTATCTGGTATCGCGGCAGTCCGCTAAAAGCCTGTCATCTGCATGCTTTTAACGGCTACCACCGTTAAGTACCCTTTTTCTGCTGAAACGCACACCTGCATTATCCTCAGTACCATTCGGGCATGTCTCGTTCCGGTATGCACCGTTATTGCCGATGTGTCTCTGTTTTCAGTTCATATTCACCGCTGCACAGCATCTGGAGTGCGCGGGGAAGCAGTACCCATTCCGCCTGTTCCATGACGCGTCTCTGGAGTGTTTCAGGGGTATCTCCGTCGAGTACGTCCACCGCCTTCTGAAGCAGAATCGGTCCGCCATCACAAACCTCGTTGACCAAATGCACCGTCGCCCCCGTCACCTTTACGCCCCGCGCAAGAGCCGCTTCATGTACGTGGAGGCCATAAAAGCCTTCTCCGCAAAAGCTCGGAATGAGCGAGGGATGCACGTTGATGATACGGTTGGGGTACTTGTGCACCAGTTTTTCTCCGAAAATGCTGAGGAAACCCGCAAGTACAATGACATCGATATCGTGCTTCTCCATCTCGCAGCACAGCGCTTCCGTATAAGCCTCACGGTCAGTATAATTCTTTCTGGGAACGACAACAGTCGGTACACCGCGGCTCTCCGCACGCTTCAGCGCATAGGCCTCCGCACGGCTGGAAAGGACGAGCGCCGGCCGCCCATCTGGTATTTCCCCCCGCTCCCATGCGTCTAAAAGGACCTGCAAATTTGTTCCACCTCCCGAGACAAATACCGCTACATTTTTCATAACAATCTCCATTCCGCCGCGCTGCGGCACAAATCGTTTTGCAGAGTAAAATTGTTTTGGCAACACAAAACGGCAATGAAATTCGAATGTATTTCCGCTGGAAACAAAAATGGGTAAAGTCACATTTTTAAGGAGAATTTGTGCGTGACAGAATTGGACAACAAGACCGATCATATGTAATTTTCACGCTGATTTTCCTCCCGCTGTTCATATGCAATTTGCACATTTTTGCCGTTCAGATTTTGTCTGGCAACGGAACCGTTATCATCATGTTCAAATAAAGGACGTTAGAATAATGCCAAACAGCTGCACAGATCAGTACGTTTCATTTCTGTTCTCATGTAGTCATCATCTCTGTTGGCATCCGGATTCAAAAGGTCGGACCAAGGATTTGCCTGCCTGCTGTAACATATAAAAAGCACGAAATGCTTCATTTCAAGCATTTGATTTCTAACTAAACTTCTTTCCTGTCAGAACTTCATATGCCTCTATATACTTTGCACGGGTTGCATCCACAACAACTTGCGGGAGTTCGGGTGCGGGGGATTTGCCGCGAAATCCGTTTTCCGTCAGCCAATCGCGCAGGTACTGCTTGTCATAGCTCATCTGCGTCTTTCCCGGACAATATTCCGCCGCAGGCCAGAAACGGCTGGAATCGGGGGTAAGTACCTCGTCGGCCAAAACCAGTTCCCCGTTCTCATCCAGTCCAAATTCGAATTTTGTGTCCGCAATGATGATACCGCGCCTTAACGCATATTCTGCGCATGTTGTGTAAACTTCAAGCGTTTTGTCCCGCAGCCTGGAGGCCATCTCGCTTCCAAGCGCATTAGCCATATATTCGTAGCTGACATTCATATCGTGCCCCTCCTCCGCTTTGGTGGAAGGTGTAAATACGGGCATCGGGAACGGATCGCTCTCACGAAGCCCCTCCGGCATGCGGACGCCGCAAACAGTCCCATTTTTCTGATAGCTTTCCCAAGCTGAGCCGGATATATAACCGCGCACAATGCATTCAAAGGGCAGCATTTTCAGCTTCTTGACCAGCATCGAACGGCCGCGCAGATTCTCATCTCCCAAAAACGGCTCCGGATACTTCAGAATATCGTCCGTAACAAAATGATTCTTTACAATGTTTTCTGTCAAAGAAAACCAGAAAATGGAGAGCTGATTTAAAATTTTTCCCTTGTCGGGGATCATCGTCGGCATGATCACATCGTATGCTGATATGCGGTCGGTCGTAACCATCAGCAGCCTATCCTTCCCCGCATCGTGAATACTTCTTACTTTTCCTTCAAATACCGGCTGACTCATATTTTTATAACCGTTCCTTTCTAAACCAGGGGCATGCGTTACAGAAGCCTTCTTCTTCAAGCACTCCCCTCTTGTTTGTTTTCAATTTATGGGTCCCGCAGCGGCACAATGCACTTTTCCTGATGTCAGGCATCCACATCATATTTCTTTCACTGCATCGAAATGCAGTCTTTTATTTATGAGCGATGCAGACGGGCCCGGTCCCTGCTGCTACTTATCCGAATAGAACGCCGCAATGCGATAAAAACTTAAATTTTTTCAACCTGTTCCCGGAGCGTTCGATCCTTTTCAACGACCTCAGCTTCCATTCGCTGTTTTTCGTCAGACAGCTTCTGCGCAAGCGTCTCATCTGACAGAGCGAGAATTTGTGCGGCTAAGATCGCCGCGTTTGCCGCTCCGTCTATCGCTACCGTTGCAACAGGCACGCCGCTCGGCATCTGAACCATGGATAACAGTGAGTCCATCCCGTCCATAGTGGAAGATTGAATGGGAATACCGATCACCGGCAGCGTTGTATACGCGGCAAGAACCCCGCCGAGATGCGCAGCCTTGCCGGCCGCCGCGATTATCACGCCAAAGCCTTTGTCCATGGCGCTGCTTGCAAAAGCTTCCGCCTCCCGCGGCGTTCTATGTGCGGATATCACCCGTACCTCAAAAGGTATCGAAAATGCACGAAGCTTCTGTATACATGGCTTCAGCTTGGGAAAATCACTGTCACTTCCCATAATAACCGCTACTTTTTTCATAATTTATTTGACTCCTTTCGAAAAAACAAAACATTTTCAGTGCAAGATTACGCAAATATCTGAATTTCTGCCTATGCAGAAGCACCTGAACGATACGTCCGAACTCATAAACACCGTCAATTGGATATTCAGTTGCCCCAACGTTCCGATTTCATCCCTCACACAAGTACAACAAACTTCTATAAATTAGGTAAGTCGGGCTTTAAACGATATGGATTTTATTAATACAATGCAAAAAAGGCATTTCCATGCCTTTTGGTTACAACGCCTGTTGAACAGCGGAAAAATCATTTCCGTTTTCGTATCCAATTAAAAATACAATAGTATTATAACAGATGCTGTAGGTTTTTGTCAACCACTATATTATAATTATACGCTCTCCCACTAAAAGCCGGGCGGTTTTTACCCCTTTCTGCGGACACGGCGGAATTTAAGGCCGTATAGCGCCGGTCTGGATCTCGAGCTACTGCATTCTCACTTTTTCGGCATCTTCTGATATAATTAATTGAAATTTGTACCGTACTGTAGATATGTTCTTTTATGAATTAATTGTATTATTTCCACAAAACGCAGGCTTCACAGTTACTTTTACCATTTAAATCATAAGACATACAATAAAGCTTTTATAAGTAAAACGTAGCAGTCATGGAGACTCGAACACAGGAAAGCGCCACAAAGAGAATATTGAAAGTGATTCGTCCCTTCCCCAGCATTGAACTGCCCCAGTTGGTACAGACAGTACAAATCGGGGCAGTTCAGACAAATATTTGATTTAGCCGGATAGTGCTGTATGACTGTATTCACCGCTTCCGGCTCTCCGACAGCGGTTTTTCAATGACTTCGTAAGGCATGTACTTCCTATTTTTCATTCGCCAATGCCTCCATTTCTTTTCGCAGCAATCTCAACGCCGCGTTTTTCCTGCGGTTGATTGCACTTCTACTCACACGCACATCTTTCCGATTTCTATATCGCTGTAACCGAGATAGTAGCGCAAAAACAGAACTTTCCGCCGCTTTTTCGGCAGTCGAAGCAAGGCGGCTGCTAACTGCTTACTTTCCACAATTACCGTTTCCCCGGGAACAGTAAAAACCGTAGGAATATTGTGTTTTTCAAAGTTTTTTTGGGGGAGCAGATTCAGAGAACATTCCACGAAGATAGTCAAGTGACACTTTAAACTGCTGTTTTCTCTTCAATTCCTTATATGCGACCAGTGCCGCATAGTAAAGAACAATCTTACAAAAAGCGTTGAAAGTACACTCTATATGTTCCCGATACTGCTGTGTGTTCATCATTTTATTCAACCCCTTTCTGTCAAAACAGGGAATAAAAACAGCAAACGCCCATACAGAATAAACCGCATGGGCGTTACGTACTGGAATTGATAGAGATAACTATATGATTATATGATTTGTGTATTCATACTCATGGGCGCAAAACCCCTCAAAAGCCATTAGGCTTTATTTGACCATAAGTTATGAGAAAGGGGACAATGAACAGCAAACATATTGATCCTTCAAACAAAACAACAGAGCCGATTACCGCATTTTCAATCTGCGTGTTATCGGCTCTGCGTCTGTGCGTCCGGCTCTTGAGTTACACTCGATAAGGAGAAAAATTGATATGTACGGGCAGGAGTTCAGATTTTCTCCTGCCATGCCTGTATTCAGGC
Source organism: Clostridiales bacterium (assembly GCA_019415985.1). Taxonomy (GTDB): domain Bacteria; phylum Bacillota; class Clostridia; order Oscillospirales; family CAG-272; genus CAKTAA01. The sequence goes on along the minus strand of DXYE01000041.1, from coordinate 9,053 downwards.
GGTTTGACCCGTAGTGCGCTGCGTATATTCCCGTTCCATTTCCCGCATTTCCTTAACGGTTGGGATTTGTTTCCTGCTCCTAAATCCCAGTCTGGTAGATTTAAAGCTCTCCATTATGCCGATATATACTATATCCTCAAGGATTTCCACAACCTTGGACTGTTGTCAGTTATAAGGATTTGCTGATACCATCGGCACGCCGATTCCTTTTGACGCCTAATATGCGGATGGCGTCAGCACCTTATCTGCCCGCAGCATATTGGCAATGGCTGTCGGACCATATCCCTGCATACAGAGATAGAATATCCTGCCGACACTGCCGATTCCTCGTCCACCAGTCAGCGGGTTTTATCGTCTGGGTTCTGAGTTAACCGTAGGGCGGCGCACCTAAATGTTTGCCTGCAAGCCCTTTGGCTTTCTTGACTTCCTTTACCTTTTTGCTCATGCTTTTGGGATATCATTCGTTGAACCGTTTGGTAAAGGCGGTATATTCGTTACTCGCAAGGCTGCCTGTGTCTACGTTGCCCATAATGGCAATAAACCGTACGACCGCTTCGGGATAGATGATTTCGGAGTAGGAGCGACCTCGATATTGTTCCTGCCCAAACGGGATAAACCCTTGACGATGACGGTTTTTGCAATCCCTTTGTCAATATCCGTCGACAATTCCTTAAAAGAAGGGCGGTCAAAATTCGTACCCGTGAGAACGTCGTCTCCCCGTGTCAAGATAAAACTAAAAAATAAATGGGGTTTTATGTAACTTATTTAGCGGCCATGCCATACTTCCGTAGAACCAATAATATGCTCTTAGTTTTTATGGATATAACCGTAAAACTTTTCTGCTTACTAAGCTTGCTTATGAATTACATACGTAAAAGTAGCTCTCAGACTTATACCGTCAAGCGCCTTCTTTCATTAGTATTATTGTGATAATCGTTATGAAGTGCCGATTTGAGCTTTGAATCAGCATTATTTGACCGTTGCTTCTGCGTTGTTTCTTGCAGTTTAACTTGCCGAAATCAATCAAATATATCTACTAACCAATATTTAACAGAAACTGGACAATCAGCGGAAATAACAATTCGATATAACAACGCATTTACAGTGGAAAACTGATTCCAATAATCATTACAATCAACCATATCTAAAATAACCCAATTGTATCTAATCTCACCAATTGAAGGTTCAAGTAATTTTAAAAGCAGCTTTAAAAATGTGCTCTTTCCGCTTCCATTTGCCCTTACTATTGCAATATGCTGCTCATATTTTATTGAAAATTTCAAATTACTTAAAACATATTTATCAGTATGAGGATATCGCAACTAACATTAATAAACTTAATATCACATTTTCTTTTATTGTAGTCGCAATGTTTGTTTTTTCGGTAATTTTTAAATCAAATCCATAAATTTAAAAAATTGTTTTATGTTATATGTAAGTGTAATAACAGAGCCAACATTCTGAGCTAAATTTGATAATGTATAAACAAGGTTAATTATGATTGAAAGAGTGCTGCAAGGCCCCAATGAAATAGCCCCAATAATCATTTGCTACGAAATAAATAGAATGCATGATACTATTACTATATTTCCAAATGCTTCCTCAAAAACAATAATCTTATTTTTTATCTCAATACATTTCCTCTTTGTAAATATTTCGGCAGATTTAGAATCATATTTATTTTGAAAAAATAAAAGCATTTTTATTGTTATTCATTATTTGAAAAATGGGTAACACTTACACGCTGCAAGGCGATTATTATTTGCCAAATCTCATCTTCCCCACCGAAGAAGAAACAAAGCCCATCGGTGTATGTGGGCAGCGGCACAAACACTATCTAAAAGAGCATAAACGAGTGACGTATACTACTCTGCTCACAAGCGGTAGGTTACATTCTTACATTGTCGATATTGACGAGCAGGCAGAGAAAATGTTTTTTCGATTGGTAGAACAGATGGCAGAGTGTGAGGATATCACCAAAGAACTCAAAGCGAAAACCAGATGAAGTGGGTTGCTCGGATGAATAATATCCGCAGCAGCGCTACAGGAATCGTAAATACCTACTTGATTTATAACTAATAGCAATGGCGAGAGGGAGAAATCCTTGCCGCTACTTTGCCATAATGGTAGAAAAAACACAATTATATGATATAATAACATTAAATTTGTATAACGATATGAAGAATCCCGTTCCGACTTGGTACAAAGGAGTTTTATAATATGACATTTTATCACGGAAGCCCACTTGGTGGACTGAACGAACTACAACCATTTTTATCTGAACACGGCAAACCGTATATTTATTTCGCAACAAATCCTTTGGCTGCCCTTATGTATATGGTAAAACCTGTGCCAAAACCTTTTAGTTTTTACCCTTATGGATTTGATGAAAACGGCAATGTAATTTATTCAGAATACTATGAAAATGCGCTTTACGATTTATATAAAAAAAGTAGGATACTTGTATGAGTGTGATAATTTGAAAAAAATAGAGGCGCCCACTCAAATAAATTGTGCTTATACTTCTACGGAGGCAATAGCAATTGACAGAGTAACGATGATCCCTGACTTATATGTGTTTTTCAAAAAACAGGAAGAAACCGGGTTATTTAGAGTGGAAACCAGAAATGAAATTTCTGATAAAGAAATGAGTTTCGTTTTAGATGAATTAAGAAAAGACATATCCAAAAGTAACTTGAAGCAATCCCCACAACACGCTATGAGTGTTTTTATACAAAAGTATTTCCCGACTATTTGGGAAGTAGAGAAGGACTAAATTATGACAAACAGAATCATAAGAGATATTGGTGACTTCATATTTGTTTCTGATAATCCCTGCAAGGTTGACACTATCTTTCTGCCGGGCGGGTCGCATCCAGAACAGCCCGAATACGCGGCGGAGCTTTATAAAAAAGGCTTTGCACCTATTCTCATTGTATCGGGCGGCGTAAGCGTTAAAAAGCAGAAGTTCGATGGTGTGAAATCAAAAGCCGATATCTATAACAAAGAGTATAAAACGGACTATGATTTTTTAACTGATGTGCTCTACAAAAACGGTGTTCCGTTATCGTGTATTTACGGAGAAGATAAATCAGGACACACAAGGGATAATGCTTTCTTTTCTAAGAAAGTCGCAGATGAAAACGGACTCGATATAAAAACTGCGATTATAGTCTGAAAAGCTTTTCACGCTCGGCGTTGCTTAATGCTCTATAGTCTTGCGTTTCCTAATACAAAGTTTTATGTTTGCCCTGTGATTTGCATGGGAATAACCAAAGATAATTGGCACAAGACCGAACAAGGTATCGACCGTGTATTCGGCGAGCTTGCCCGTTGTGGCAATCAGTTTATCAGGGATATTAAGGAGTATCTACTATGAGTCGATTGCTTATAGTTGATGGCAGTAATTTGCTGTTCCAAATGTTTTTTGGAATGCCGTCGAGAATAACAAATGCAGAAGGCAAAGCAATCCAAGGCACCCTTGGGTTTGTTGGTGCACTGCTCAAGATCATCCGAAGAACCGGACCGACACACATTGCGGTTCTGTTTGATGGTGAGCACGAGAATGAACGCACCGAGCTGAACGCCGACTATAAGGCAAACCGCGTTGATTACAGTCAGACCCCGGAGGAAGATTCACCGTTTTCGCAGCTTCCTGATGTGTACGCTGCGCTCGATTATATGGGCATCAAGCATACGGAGACCATTGTCTGCGAAACAGATGACTGGATTGCAGGCTATGTTTATACATACGGTGAGAACACCGAAGTAATAGTTTCTTCCTTTGACAGCGACTTCTTCCAGCTCATCACCGAGAACGTATCTATTCTCAGGTATCGGGGTGATAATACCGTTGTCTGTACCCCTGCATACCTGAGGGAGAAATTCGGCATTGAACCGAGTCAGTATGCAGACTTCAAATCCCTTACCGGCGATGCTTCTGATAACATTAAAGGCGCCGATAAGGTCGGACCGAAAACAGTATCTATGCTGCTATGCGAGTTTGGGGATCTTGAAAATGTGCTTCTGAATGCAGAAGCGATAAAGAAACCATCTATACGAGAGTCTATCATCAGAAATGCCGACAGACTCAGAACGAATTATAAGCTTATAAAACTTGAAGGAACGGTACCGTTGCCGTTTACTATAGAGGAGCTTCCGTACACATATAACGGTATTACGACCAACGAGGTTTTGAAAGGTATGGGTGTCAAATGACAAAGCAAATTGAAACCTACATTGAGGAAAACTTATCCGGTGAGGCGAAAAGGACCGCCTTGGAATTGGTTGAGTTTCTGAAGGTTAGTGAGTTGACCTTCTATAAGGATACGTGCGACTGTTGGAAAGACAAAATTTACTACTGGGTGAAGCTTGGCGATGAGTGCGTGTGTTTTATTGCCATTAAGGATCCCGATGAGCCGGATAATCTTTGGACCATATGGTCTGATGACAGTCCCGCCTATGAAGATGCATCCGTAAGTGATGAAATCAAAAATGTTGGATGGCAATATGTAGATCATTGCGGAAATTTTGGCTCCTGCGGCGGTGGCAAAGAAAAAGTTATTTTCGGGAAGAGTTTTCCGCGAGTTTGCGGATGTACCTTCAGATTTGATAATGCCACACAGGGAGACCTGCCGTTTTTGAAAACTATGGTATACCTGCGAATGAAAGAACTGAGATATGTGTTTACTAAGAGCGAAAGTAAGCGACAATAGTCATCGTTCAAAAAGCAGTTCAAAGCGGCTTGGGGGACAAAATATGAAAAATGTTATCATCGTTTGCGGATTGAACGGTGCAGGTAAAAGCACATTGGGAAAAGCTCTTGCCGAAAAATTGAATTACCGATTTATTGACATTGAAGATATATATTTCCCGAAGGACAATCCAGAGTATATGTATTTAAATCCACGACCTTTTGAGGAAGTGGAGCGCATTCTGTCGAATATTATTTCGGAAAATAATAACTTTGTTTTGGCGTTGGTTAAAGGAAATTTCAATAAGGATATAGTATCTCACTTCAAGTGCGCGGTTTACATCGAAGCTCCGAAAGAAACACGAATTAAGAGAGTTTATCAACGGTCATACAACAAATTCGGAGAAAGAATGCTGGAAGGCGGAGATTTATACGAAAAAGAAAAGGCATTCTTCGACTTTGTTAAATCCAAAGATGAAAACACGGTTGAAGTTTGGATGTCTTCAATATCTTGCCCGATTATCAGGGTTAACGGCACTTTGCCGATTGATGTTAATGTGACTTTTATTGCTAATAGGGTTGCAAAGGGAGTATTATGATGATTGAAAAGGATTGGCTGTTTTCTTCGGACGAATATATTTGCGATTTAAGAACGGTAGGCGTTTTAGTTAAGAATAACAGAGTCTTGGTGCAACGGGACAAAAACGGAAGTGAATACGCTCTGCCCGGCGGTCACATTAAAATTGGAGAAACTTTGGAAGCAGGACTTGTCCGTGGTATAAAGAAAAAACCGGAGTGGACATCAAAGTAAAACGCTTGTTGTGGAGCGAGGAATGCTTTTGGGAATGGAACGGCAAGCAGGCACATAACATCGCATTTTACTATCTGATTGAAGAATGTGATGGCTGTGAGATCCCCGATAACGGCGAGTTTGTTTCACACAAGGATAATTGCAATGTGGTGATTAGTTGGATGGAGGAACTAAAGTCCATAATCGTCTACCCCGAATTTCTGAAAGAAGAAATATACGATTTGGATGGAGAGGTAAAGCATTTCATTTCCAAGTAGTAAAAAAGAGCCTATACCCACAATGTTCTTGTGGATATAGGTTTCGAACTCGTTTGTTAAAAGTTCACATTTTTTTCAAAAAATATCCCCTTGACAAATCTCGTCTCAAAAGGCGCTGTTAAAAAAATATGCGAGAAAGCACGGCTTCAAACATCTGCAATTCTTCGTCGATGATACTGCTATACTTAGACTAAACCGAGACGCTTGATGAGAGCGCAGGATATAGTCTAAGTATTTTTTATGCCCTGAAAACGGGTAAATTCATCAACAAACGGAGGTAGATAACTAATGTGCAAAATAATCGTGGTCGCAAACCAAAAAGGGGGTGTTGCAAAAACATCGACCGTCCGCAATCTGTCGTATTCTCTTGCCGAACTCGGCAAGCGCGTCCTGACCGTGGACTTCGACGCACAGTTCAACCTGACGACCTGCTTCGGAATAGAGAACCCCAACGAATTGCGGCATACCATAGCAACGCTTATGACGAATATGCTGAACGACGAGGAAATTCCGGTGAAAGAGGAATATGTAAGGCGGATCGGCAAGGTTGACCTTATCCCGTCGAGTATTCAGCTATCGGTATATTGGCGAGGACAGTCACCTTTTATGTATCGGCGCGACGCGAAGCGGCAAATCCCGCTGTCTTGTGGTGCAGTCTATCTGCACGCTCGGCCTTGCCGGGGAGAGTATTATGTGCAGCGATCCGAAGGGCGAGCTGTATCACTACACGGCGGCGTTTCTTGAAAAGCTCGGCTATGAGGTGCTTGTGCTGGACTTCAAGACGCCGCCGAAAAGTATGCGCTACAATCTGCTCCAGCCGATCATAGACGCGGTGAACGACGGCGATAACGACCGTGCGGAAATGCTGGCGTGGGATTTGACGAACAACCTTGTAGGCAAACCCACGGGCGAGAAAATCTGGACGAACGGCGAATGCTCGGTGATCGCCGCCGCCATTCTCTGCGTGGTCTGCGACAACAAAAAGAGGCCGGAGCTGCAAAACATGACGAATGTGTATTGGTTTATCTCGGAGATGTGCCGCACGATCGGGAGCAAAATGCCGATTCTGGAATATGTGAAAAAGCTGCCCGCAAGCCACCCGGCAAAGGCGCTGCTTTCTATCTCGGACGTTGCGCCGTCAAGGACGCGCGGCAGCTTTTACACCTCGGCGCTCACAACGCTACGTCTGTTCACCTCGCGCTCCATTTATTCCATCACGCACAAAAGCGATTTTGCGCTGGACGATATGGGGGCGAAAAAACAGGCGCTTTTCGTTATCCTGCCCGATCAGAAAACCACCTTTTATCCCATTGCTTCTCTGATCGTATCGCAGCAGTACGAGCTTTTGGTGGAAGCCGCCGACAGGCGCGGCGGACGGCTGAAACGGCGCGTAAACTTCATTTTAGACGAGTTCGGAAACTTCACGCCGATTTCGGACATGACGAACAAGCTGACCGTGGCGGCGGGACGAGGTATGCGGTACGCGCTGTATATTCAGAGCTTTTCGCAGCTAAAGGAGAAATACGACGACAACATCTCCGACACCATCAAGGCAAACTGTCAGACATGGGTGTATCTGCAAGCCGACGATCCCGACACGCTGCGGGATATTTCCGAAAAGCTCGGCGCTTACACGACTTCAAGCTATCAGCTATCCGCAAACCACGCGAAGTTTACCATGCCCTCGTCGTCGCACAGCGTCAGCCTGACCGAACGCAAGCTGCTGAACACCGACGAGGTGCGGCGGGTAAAGCGGCCTTTTCAGATCGTCACAAGCCGCAATCATCCGGCGCTGATGTACGCGCCCGACCTGTCAAAATGGCATTTCAATAAAATGCTCGGTCTGGGAAACGAGGAACTCAACCGAAAGCTGCGGGAGGAACGGGAGAACAAGCGCCCGATCATCACCGATGTAAAGCAGGAAGTCGTTCTCTGGAACATCTGGATCTACTATCAAAAGGACATCATGCGCCGTCTCGCGCAGTAGAAGGGCGGCGGTATGCCGCCGCCCGACGATGATTAGCGGCGAGCCGCCGCAGGCAATCGATCCGTTAGCTTTTTCATATCGGATAGTTGTTTGGCAAGCCGCTTTTCATAAATCAAACACAGGAGGTATTCGATGAAAAACAAGCTCTGCAAGGTCAAAAACGCTCTGCACACGACGCAGGACAAGGCGATCGCCCTTTGGAAAAAGGCGTGCGCCGCCGTCAGTATGCTGATGATTTCGGCAATGACGGCCACGCCCGCTCAAGCGGCCGGCGTGAAGGACAGCAACATTGTCAAGGGTACGGAGAAGCTGATCGGCGACGTTACCACATGGCTTATGGTGCTTGCGCCCGTGGTCGCCGGTATGCTGATCATCTATTTCTGTATCCGCCGCTCGGCCGCCGATGAGATGGATCAGAAAAAATGGAACAACCGCATTGTTGTGGCGGTGGTTTCCTGTATCGGCGCGGTTCTCGGAGCGGCGACGCTCAACCTGATTCTCGGTTATTACAAGTAAGATAACCGAATCCACACCCGAAGATAAGACGGCAAACGGAGTGCGTAAAACGCTTTTCGCCGCCGTCTTTTCTTATACCATCAACTAAATTTAAGGAGGAATTTCACTATGGCAAGCTTCATCAGAAACGCAGAGATCAAGGCAATGACGGCGGTTATGACCGCAAAGGAAAAGGCGCGCGGAATCTGCGCGAGAGCGAAGGACGCGGTGCATGGATTGAAAGAACTTGTTCAGGTACGCCTTGAACACGCCCTTGTCGTTGTCGATCAGTCCCACGCAGGCAAGCGGTATGCCGACGCGCAGGATCATAATCTCCAGTCCGCGCATAAGGAATTAGAAATAGAGGATAAAGTACACGACAATGAAAATCAGTGCGAAGATCGCCGTCACAAGTCCCGCTGACGCGATTCCCGCAACCCATGTTTCCCAGCCGACAGCGGTGGCCGCGCCAACGGCATTTATCAGCTTGGTCGTCATATCCTGAATGATTCCCGCCATCCAGCCGTAGAGCGTCGGGAAGCAGACCGCCACGGCAAGCGCCTTGAAAAAGTTCGTGAGTATGGATAACAAAATTAAACGTGCTGTCCGTATCGCTCATTATGAGGAACAAAGCCGTTTTTCTGTCGCCTAACGTATCAAGTTCTAATTCGTCGTAGGACATGAGATCGCGGAGTTCCTTAATGTCAAAGGGGGCAAGCCGCGCACCGCAAGAAATAAGGATTGATTTTGCTGTCTTGCCCGAAACGAGTTGTCAAGGACTTTTTAATCAAATTCACGAAAAAGCCACAA
>DXYE01000040.1:13786-22052 GCA_019415985.1 Clostridiales bacterium | reverse complement strand
GCGACAACCCCTCCGACCGATATTACGAGCGCATGATGGTCGGCATTCCAAACTTCAAACCAAGAGGACACGGTGTTGTCATCGTCGGCAGCCGTCCTACAGAACCGCTTGTCATTCTGCGAATACAGGACGGAACGGCAACCCACCGAGAGATCTTGACCGAAACCACCAAAGCAATTAATCACAGACGATTCCGACACCGTCTCAACAAATATCTGAAAGAAAGCGAGATGAACCCTATGCGATACAAGAACGAAAAGCACCAAAGCGAATTTGAGGATGCCATCAGAAAAAAGGACAAGAAGGACTACGCAATGATGGCAGCTCTGTACCTTCTGACCGCAGACCTTCGTCTGTGGCACCTATCCAAACGCCACGTGGGAAAGATCAGCATTAATTTTGCGGATATCCGGCTCAAGAATATCCACGAAAACGGATACGCCCTTTTCTGCTGTGCCAAAGACCTCTGCCTCGGCACAAAGCATCTAACCGTGGCAGACCTCGCCGATACCGACCTCATCCCTCCGAAGCTGTTCGAGCTGATCTGCAACGCAATGGCGATCCGAAGATTCGGCCTCGGCGCAATTAAAACAACGGAAAGGACGAATAATCAATGATCAAAGTATACGACTATACCGATTCAGCCGGTAAGCGTCACTATAAATCCATTACGTGCAAAACCAAGAGAGACGTCGCAAAGGAGATCGCCGTCTTTCTGGCCAACCGGGAGAACAGGCAGACCAGGTCCGCTGATATGACGGTAGGAGAAGCCATAGACAAATACATCGATAGCAAGAGCAATGTCCTCTCACCTTCAACCGTAAGAGAGTACAAACAAACACGACGAAATGCTCTTCTGGATATCATGGCTATCAAGCTCTCCAAATTAACGCCTGATGATGTACAGCGGGCCGTTAATAAAGAATCAGAGACGCACAGCCCTAAAACCGTTCGCAATATGCATGGTCTGCTTTCGTCGACGTTAGCCGTATATGCACCCGAAATCAAACTTTCAACCACGCTGCCAAAAAAAGTAAAACCGGATATAAATATTCCGACGGAAGAGGAAATACGCAGACTGTTCCGAGAGGTGGAAGGTTCTGAAATTGAAATTGCAGTCTATCTGGCTGCTGTCTGCGGCATGCGCAGAAGCGAAATAGCCGCGCTGGAATGGAGCGATATAGACCTGGACAAAGCACTGTTAACGGTTCGCTCAGCCAAGGTTTTAGATGCAGATAATCAATATGTAAAAAAAGGGACGAAGACGGTTGCCGGCAAACGAACGATACGTATTTTCGATCCGGTTTTGCAGGTGTTAGAAAAGATAACGCCAACCGATGACAATTTATTATTATCAATGAAACCAAGCTCTATAACCCAGCGATATGGCATAGCCCTAAAGCGCGCAGGACTTCCGCACTATCGTTTTCATGACCTGCGCCATTATGCTGTATCCGTGATGCTTTCGCTGAATATGCCCAAAAATTATATCGCGGATTATATGGGGCACGAGACAGAAAACATGATCGATCGGGTATACGGCCACATTATGAAAGAGGCGAAGCAGAGCTTTGAGGATCGGGTTAACGAGTATTACACAGCGCTTTTCACAAAGTAAATGCATCACAAAATGCATCATGATTTTTTGAAAATTTCGATATATTCGAGTTTTTTAGATGTTTTCAGCAGGTTCAATTCCTGTAAAGACGCGTCTTGCGTGTGTGGAATGCGGAAACCCGTTTCACGGTGTACGTCCGGTGGCGAAATGCTGTCAGGATCAGAGCTTCAAGCATTGCGGCGAGTGTCCCAATATTCCAGAACCCTGCGGCGTGAGTGACTGTAAATAGAAAGATGAAAACGGTTTCAAACCATGCGGCGGCTGCGATAAAGCCGCCTGCGGTAAGCTGCACGCTATTCCTACACCAAACCCGGCCACGGCGATGAACCTCCGGGAGTAAGAGTGGAGAAGTGCAAAAATTGGGCGGTTCCCCCACCCGCCCTAAATAAATTCTTCAAATGACGTCTGCAATGCATCAGGCGTTCACGGATGCCGCCCCTGAAGGATATATGGTTCAAAATAAAAACGCCGGCCAGTCCTGATAAAACAGGACTGGCCAGCTGAATTTTTTACGCGGAAAGGATTCGCCACTCAAAGATTCTCGGCCGCGGGATGCAGCATCCGGTCACACCTCTGAAAATCTATAAAAAGCTCCGGCTGCCAGATACATTTGGTAAACGTCGTATTTGGAGACCACCTCATACGGCGCATGCATAGAAAGCACGGGGACACCGATGTCTATCGTATCGATGTTGCGATTTGCAATATATTTAGCGACTGTACCGCCGCCGCCGGCCTCGACCTTTCCAAGCTCTCCGGTCTGCCAGAGCACCCCGCCGCCAGCCAGAGCCCGGCGCACAAAGGCGACGAACTCAGCGGACGCGTCAGAGGTTCCACCTTTTCCGGCGCCGCCGGTATACTTGGTTACGACAACGCCGCGGTTGAGGTAAGAACTGTTGCGGGGATCAAAAACATCGGCATAAATGGGATCATACGCCGCGTTGACATCGGCCGAGAGGCACTTGGAATGCATTCTGACGCCGGCAGGATTCGCGCCTAAAGTCAGAGAGAGGTTTTCAAGAATATCGAACATCAAATCACATTGCATTCCCGTTACACCGTCGCTGCCGGTCTCTTCCTTATCTGCAAGAATAGCGTATATGGTGTTCTCGGGCGTTCCAACCGTATCCAGCACCGATCTCAAAACCGGATAGGCGCAAACCCTGTCGTCGTGACCGTAGGCGCCGAGCAGACTGCGGTCAAGTCCGATTTCTCTTGCCTTCATGGCAGGTACAAAGCTGAGCTCCGCACTGAAAAAATCGTCCTCCGTCATACCGTAACGCTCATTCAGCAGGCGCATCAGGTTCTTTTTGACGGCATTGGCGGCCTTATCGGCTTTTCCGGCCTTGCTCGGCGCCGGAACCGCGCCCATGAGAACATTCAGATTCTCTGCTGGAATCGCTTTGGACAACGGCTTTGCTCCCTGTTCACGGTCAAGATGCGGCAGCAGATCGCTGATATAGAAGATCGGGTCCTCATCCGACTCCCCTATACGAATATCCACGGCTCTACCGTCTTCGAGCACCACGGTTCCATGCAGCGCAAGCGGAACCGTGGTCCACTGGTATTTTTTGATACCGCCGTAATATCTGGTTTTACAGTAGCCGAGACCGCTTTCCTCGTAAAGCGGATGCGGTTTGAGATCCAGCCGCGGAGAATCAATGTGCGCCGCGCATATGCGTACGCCGTCCTCAAGCGGCCTTTTTCCAATAATGAAAAGATGAACGCTTTTGCCGCGGTTGTTAAAATAATACTTTTCTCCGGGCTTTACCTTTTTACCAAAGCTATACGGTACAAACCCGGCGGCTTCTGCCATGCGGACCGCTTCCGCCGTTGCTTCGCGCTCTGTCTTTGAAAGATCTAAAAAGGCTGCATACTCGCGGGCAAAGGCCTCCGCTTTCGCCCGCATCTCCTCATCCATTGTATCAAAACAGGTGACGTCCTTTATGCAATAGTCCTCTGTCTCGGCCTCTTTCATCCTTTTCTCTGTATCCTCTTTTTTTCCGAGTGCTTCGTATGCTTTTTCTACCATTTCCTATCATTCCTTTCCTTACCTCTTCAGCGAAAGTTGCCTTCCGCTGCATTTTGATATATGAAATGGGCACAGCCCATATACAAACCGCCAAAAAAACGCTTCCGTCTTCAGCTATAAAGCGTTTCGTATTTTTCCCGAGCTCGATTCACCTTCTTTACATATTCTTTGGTTTCCGGATATGGGATATTGACCAGTTTTCCGTTTTCCGTGACCGTTGCGTCCGCAAGCCACGTGTTGACGCGCGTATAACCCGCGTTATAGGCCGCATAAACGGTATCCCAATCCCCATACTGCTGATACAAATAGTGCAAAAGGAAGGCGCCGGCGTCGATATTGACGGACGGATCTGTGATATCGGGTGCAGCCTCCTCGCGGCGCAGAAAACATATCCAATCATACGTATCAGGCGTAAGCTGCATCAGGCCGACCGCGCCTTTGGGAGATACCGCGTCCTTCCGAAAAGAGCTTTCCGTATGGATCACGGCAAACAGAATTTCCGCAGGGATGCTGTAAGCATCGGAGGCCTTTTCAACATATTCGGCGTAATCGCGGGGATATTCATGCAGATCGATTCGATACCGAATTTCATCGAGCATATATCCGGTCAGAACGGAAAGGATCACCAATACGGAAAGGATAAGCAGCGGCTTTAAAACGGTTTTTCCTTTTGTATTTCTGCATTTGCCGATGGGTCAACAGCTCCTTTCCTCCAGCCGCTTTGGCCGCTCTGTATTAGTATTGCCCAGGTGACGTACCAGGCATTCTCTTTGCCGTAAATTGTGACCCGCACGTACGCCAGCTTTCGCTTTGCTCCTTTGACTTACGGAGAGCGGCACATTCCATCGTCTTCCGCTGCTACCTAAGCCTCCCCTGCACAGTGCGCGTTCGGGGAAAGGGCAGAGCCTTACGCTCCATCGCGGCGTCCCGCCCTTTTTCAAGCCCGATTCAGGCAACGCGCCAAAAGTGATACCACCTGCTTCTCAGTCTCCGCCCTCGTACCGTTGTTGTGAATCACCGCATTGCATCTTTGATATAAAAATTCGTCCGTATGCTGCGAGGCGATCCTGTTCCGCGCCATCTCCTCAGAAATACAGTCCCGCTGTATGATCCGCTGAATTCTAACCTCCGGAGAGGCTGTGACGCCCCAAATACAGTCGCACCGCGCGTCGAATCCGCTTTCAAAGAGAAGCGGCGCATCCACCGCTGCCGCTGTATCTCCCTCTCTCCCTCTCTCTTCCAGCCATGCCTCACAGGCGCTCAATATATGTTTATGTGTAATCCGGTTTAATATGTCCAAAAGACGTACTCTTTCTTCTGCATTCGGCTCCATAAAGACGCGCTCCGCCAGCTTTCCCCGGTTCAGTTCTCCCGCTTCCGTCAGGATATCTGTTCCGAAAGCCTGCGTAAGTTCTGCAAGGCAGGGACTGCCGCGCCCGGAAATCTCCCGGGATACCCTGTCCGTATCAATTGAATGAATCCCCTGTTTTTCCAAAATTTCACAGACGAGTCCCTTTCCTGCTCCGCTGCCTCCGGTTATTCCGATTACGGTCACTACTGTCCCCCTCTTCCTGCTCGCGTTGCGCAAACTGCATCGATCTGTTCAGCCCTCTATGAGCAGAGGTCTTCCGCAGACGGCCGCGCCGGAGATGAACCCTTACAACCAAACCGCAGCCCGCATCTCCGCCGGCGTCCCGCATGTCTTTCCGCTCTGCTTCTTACGCGCCCGACCGGTCAAAATACCCTTCCTCTTCCAGTTTCGCCACATATTCTTCCAGACATAGATCGCTTTCATAAATTCTTGCGGCGTGATACCGGCCAACAAAGCGAAAATGCCACGGCTGGTAGGAAACGCCGGTTACCGTTGTCTTGTTGATAGGATACCGCACGATAAACCCGAATTTCCAGCAGTTTTCCGCAAGCCACTGTCCCGGCGCCGTACCGCCGAAGGTAATATCCGCCTCATCCATATTGTGCAGATCCGCACACAGTCCTGTTTGATATTCGCTTGTCCCCGCACGCGCGATGACCTGTGCCGCCGCCTGTTCTGCCAGCGCCTGGTCCTTCATGGTTTCCATATATTCCGCTACCTGCTGGTTGAAAAAATAGCGTTGGGTCACATAATCCCGGTAACCCACCGTGACGCTCAGATCCGTATAGCCCTGCGCCCGCAACTCGATGAACATTGCCTCAAGAGCTTTCTCGGCCGTCGCATCCATATACTGCATCGCACGGCCGTCGCGCCGAATATCCGTCACCTCCACGAGGTTCTCAGGCTCGTAGTCCTCCGCCAGAGGATGTTCTGCGTTGACAAGCGTCAGATACGCGTCCCGGTTCGTCGGATTCATATACTGCTCAAAGGCCGAAAGATCCGCTTCAAATTCTATGGGCGATGTGTCGCCAAACTCAGACAGTTCATCGACGCCCATCAGAGGCGCATTGCTCTTGACGACAAAGGACAGCGTCTGGAAGGCGTCTGTTTCCGTTGCCGTCTCCGGTGTCAGCGCCTCGTTTTCGTAAAGCCGCAGAATGCTGATCTCTCCCTTTTCCTCATCGTAGGTAAACTGCAGGCCCTTCATATAAGTAGCCAGAAAATCAAAGGGAACATACAGCCCATCCGATTCCGCCACAGCAGGCGCCGTCAGACGTTCCGCAACGCCGTTGACCGACACCTCGCGCGTGCCGATGACAAATTCCACGGTATCCGCCCCGGCGGAGTCAACCGTATAGCGCAGCGCGCTGCTGTCGCCCGTCACAATCATTCCGCAGTATTCGGCAATCTCCGTCATATTGACATACAGCGTGCCGTCCTTCATCAGCTTGGTATACGCAACCTTTTTCGCATTGTTAGCGTCAGGGCCAATCTGCACGGTAAAGCTGCTGATGTCCGGTTTCTCATAATGATGCAGATTGATAAAGAAGCATAGACTGAACACGATAGAGATCAGAGCAAACATGATCAGAAACAGTATGGCCCGTCCCGTGATCTTCTGTATCAGGCGTGCGCGAAGCATTGCCTGGTGACGCCGGATGCGGGCCTCCCTGCGCTTTCGCTGTGCAAGCTGCTCCGGCGTCAGCTCAGGCGCACGCCTCTCCTGCCTGCGTGCCGCCGTATCTTTTTTCCGCCGTACCGTTTCCGATTTCGCGCCGGCCGCTGAGCGGCGGCCGCCTTTTCCAACCTTTCCGATATTCCTATCTTTGCCTTTTCCCGCCGCGGCTGCCGACTTCCCGCCGCGTGCGTCTTTTGCCTTCTGCGCGTCTCGGGCATACCGCGCGCTCTTTTTCCCCTGCACTTTCTTTCCCATATTCTTACCCTTTTCCATTCGGTGCCGTTTTCGCATCCTTCACGGCATTTCCCGCATTTTCCTTCATGAATCTATGAAAACAACAAGCGGGAGTCTTTTACGCGCCGATTGTTTTCCTATTCACCGCTTCTGCTTGTCCTGTCCGTCCTCTCTCACCAGCAGAAAATCCTCGGCGTATGGCAGTGTCTCGATCATCCCGCAGAACGTATGCCATTCCTTCAGCTTATGACCGCGCCGCGCATAATAAATATTGATCAGTGTTTCATAATTCAGCGTAACTGTACGGAGCTGCTGATAAGAGGATGGCAGGAACTGAATCAGCTCGTCCCATACGGCCTTCTCCTTCGTTTCTATATACTTCAGGCGCAGCGACTCCAGGAAATCCACGACCTCGCCGAAACGCTCCAGCGTCTGAGGAGACATACGGTCTGTGCTGAAATCCTCCAACGTCAAGGGCTTTGCGTGGATCCTGTGCATGGTGCTCGTGGAATTGGCTACTGTCGCCACCTTATAGGTATCAAACTCCTTCCACCAGTACAACGGCGCGGTGATATCCACGGATAAAAAAATTTGACGGATGAATTTTCTGTGATCGCTGCCTGCACGACACAGCCGCCGCGTAAGGTTTCTGTCGTTCTCGCCCAGCACAAAGCTGCCTTTTCCATCAACATAGCTGTCGCTTTTTTCCCAACTGCTCATGGGATTCCGCGCACCGCGCACAGCGTTGTCCATATTCATGACACATATTTTTTCAAGTAAAATCATTCTTCTCTCTGAAATCCTTTCCCGGCCGGACGCCGTGCAGATTGAATAGAACCTACACAAGATACCGTAAAAGCCCTGAAGTTCGGATGACTAAGCTTATTTAGTCGATGAGCTTTGCTCAATCGGATAAATCTGCAATGCACGGCTTACAAGAGTTTACAGTGACGTAATATTATGCCGTGCACATTATACAATAAAAAAGTGTGCGCTGCCGGCAGCTTCTTGACGGGGTAAATAGCGCTTGAATTCGCTGCGCTCATTATAACATCATTTTTAAATCTATTCCACAAGGAAAATGATGTTTGAATTCGCTGCGCTCATTATAGCATATGTTTCGGATCAATTGTCTGCGGAAACATATGCTTGAATTCGCTGCGCTCATTATAATATAATTTTCGGTTCGATTACACAAGGTAAATTATATTTGAATTCGCTGCGCTCATTATAGCATATGTTTCGGATCAATTATCTGCGGAAACATATGCTTGAGCTCGCTGCGCTCATTATAATATAATTTTCGGTTCGATTACACAAGGTAAATTATAT
>DXYE01000040.1:8338-13686 GCA_019415985.1 Clostridiales bacterium | reverse complement strand
TCGCTGCGCTCATTATAGCATATGTTTCGGATCAATTGTCTGCGGAAACATATGCTTGAATTCGCTGCGCTCATTATAATATAATTTTCGGTTCGATTACACAAGGTAAATTATATTTGAATTCGCTGCGCTCATTATAGCATATGTTTCGGATCAATTATCTGCGGAAACATATGCTTGAGCTCGCTGCGCTCATTATAGCATATGTTTCGGATCAATTGTCTGCGGAAACATATGCTTGAATTCGCTGCGCTCATTATAGCATATGTTTCGGATCAATTATCTGCGGAAATATATGCTTGAACTCGCTGCGCTCATTATAACATAAATTTTGTAAAAAAGGAAGTGTTTTTTATATACCCGTATCTACCGAGACTGCCGGCAGTGTTCGTGGCGCTGGCTATACCTGACCCGCGGGAATAGTTCCCAACCCCGTCGGACAGAACTTAACCTTCTCGTGCTCGGGATTATACGGACAGGTTTCATCTGCCTTTCAGAGCCGCATAAATGTTGCCTGCGGTATTTAATTTTACGTGTTCTGATTGCTGCGCTTATCCTTCTCCGGCATATGTAAAAAATTCCTGATCTCTTTTCGCCGCATTTTTCATAATTTTTTCTCGGCTATGCCCGGAGACGGATATGGGGCGGCATAATATATCTTTTCATGGAAAGCCCGTACGACCCGGTCGCAACAAATCATTGCTTGATTTTTGCTTTAAAAAACGCTATACTAAAGCACGAAATACAGTATAATCGGGAGGGAAACACGAATGGTCGGCAAGCACATCCGGAAATACCGCGCGGCAAAGAAGATCACTCAGGAACAGCTTGCAGAGCATCTGAATGTGACCAGGCAGTTTCGAATTGGGAAAATGAAAAAACGCAGCCGGACATCGATATGCTTCAAAAAATCGCGCAGATACTGGAGGTCTCGGTCGAAGAACTGATCTATGGAACAACAAAGGAGAAATCAGAAGTGGTAAACAATTATATATCAAAGGACATTCGGATTGTAAAACAGGGCGTTTCCAGCGGCGCGGCGCTTGCCATGGTCATTTCCTATGTCAAGTGGGAGTCTATTGGCTGGGCGATTCTGCATGGCCTCATGAATTGGTTTTATGTCATTTACTACATTTTTCAATACGGCTGGAGCTGAAGCCGGGGACATAGAAAAAGACAGTTCGCCACATAAGAGGACCTGCCCCGCTTCCCTTGTGCGTTTGCACAGCCGTTCAATGGGGAAATCGGGCGGGAGAACTGCGCGGGCAAAAGCACGTACATCGCAGAGGTGATCCGTGTTTGGAAAACCCGTCTCAAATTCTCTATCCTTTTCACCCGGGTGTCCACGCTAAATGGAGCCGTCAAATGTACTGGCGCCGTGCTGAGGCATCGATATTTCCTCCTCACCGGTTTAAAAAAGAGGGCGCTGCAAAAGGAAATCCTTTTACGGCGCCCTCCGCTGCGCAATCTATATATCCATCATGCAGTCTACTTGACAGGAGATATCTCAGAGAGCCTCGGCATGCCGGCTCCGCCGGAGCTGTTCGAGTATCTGATTTTATTTAAGGCATATCATTCGTTTTTTACAAAATTGGATCCAAAAACTTATAACGTTTCTTTCCATATTCACCCGCTGAAAAAGCTTAGGGTTCTAAAAATCTCTTACCGCCGCGGTCATAAATAAACTTAAAGACGAAATTTCAAACATAAGTTTGCGGCTTCTGTACAATAAAGTGTCGTACAGAAGCCGCTGAACACGTTTCAATTTAGAAAGAAGGAAGGATCAAAAAGCTTCTTTACGAACGTCCCTCGTCGTTATCGCCATCCTTTTTTTGTTCAGACGGCTGCTCTGTTTTTTCTCCGTTCTCTTCTTTTTCCTCCCCGTCGCTGTTCTTTCCGTCTTCTTCTCCAGCGTCCTTCTTTTGTTCATCGGATTTCTCCGCGTGCTTGCGACTCGCTTCCTCAAGCTCTCTCAGGCGCTTTTCCTGCTCTTCCCGATACTGCTCTGCATAGAATTCCATAGGGTTCGGATGTCGGGCATTCCGCTTCTCCTCCTCAAGGCGCTCCTGCTCCTCACGCTTCCGACGGTTCTCCTCATCCTGTGCCCTGGCCTTAGCCTCTGCTTCCGCCCTTGCACGGTTTTCCTCGTCACTCCTGCGTTTCTTTTCAGCAACCAAGGCTTCCAACTCTTCAACCGTTGGGTTGCCCTCCATAACGGATTTGAACTGTACGGCATCCATGGTTTCATGAGAAACCAGGAATTCTGCGATGAAATGCAGCTTATCGATGTTATCCTGCAGGATCTTCGTACAGGTCTGATAGGCTTCGTCCACAATCCGTTTGATTTCGTTGTCAATCTCCGCCGCAGTCTGGTCGGAGTAATTTTTTGAATTGGAAAAATCGCGGCCGAGGAAAACTTCGTCGCTTTCATGCTCCGTGCCATAGACTATGGAGCCGAGCCTGTCGCTCATTCCGTATTTCGTCACCATATTGCGCGCAATGGAGGTTGCACGCTGAATGTCGTTTGAGGCGCCGGTCGTAAAATCATTGAAAATCAAAAATTCCGCTACGCGTCCGCCGAGCAGAGATACAATTTCCTGCCGCATTTTCTCACGCGAAACGAAGAAATGATCCTCCTCCGGCGCAGCGAGCGTATAGCCGCCCGTAGTTGCCGTCGGAATAATCGAAATCTGCTGAACAGGGTCGATGAGCGGGAGGGCAAAATGCGCAATCGCATGCCCCGCCTCATGGTATGCGGTCATCTTTGTTTCAATGGCGTTGCGGCGGTTGGTTTTCTTGGCCGTACCGACAATGATCTTTATCGATGCCTCCTCGATATCGTTCATACCGATGAGGTGCTTGTTTTTTCTGGCCGCAAGCAACGCCGCTTCGTTCAGAAGGTTTGCCAAATCCGCTCCGGTAAAGCCCACGGTCGTACGCGCAATCTCGTGCAGATCCACATCCTTTTCAAAGGGCTTTTTCTTTGCATGGACTCTGAGTATTTCCTCACGTCCCCTGAGATCCGGATAATGCACGGTTATCTGCCTGTCAAAGCGTCCGGGGCGCAGCAGAGCCGGGTCCAGAATATCCGGACGGTTGGTCGCCGCCATGACGATCACGCCTTCATGCGTGCCAAAGCCGTCCATCTCGACGAGAAGCTGGTTGAGCGTCTGTTCGCGCTCGTCGTGTCCGCCGCCGAGTCCTGCCCCGCGGTGACGTCCGACCGCGTCGATCTCGTCGATGAATACGATGCTGGCGGGATGACGGCGGGCTGTTTCAAAAAGGTCGCGGACACGGGAAGCACCCACGCCGACGTACATCTCCACAAAATCCGAACCGGAGATCGAATAGAAGGGTACGCCCGCCTCGCCGGCTACCGCCTTAGCCAGCAGCGTTTTACCGGTTCCGGGAGGGCCTACGAGCAGAACGCCGCGAGGTATTCTTGCACCGAGCGCAACGAACTTCTGAGGATTTTTCAAAAATTCAACGACCTCGCGCAACTCCTCCTTTTCCTCGTCGGCGCCGGCAACATCCGTAAAGTATACTTTCTTCTTTTCGTCCGTTCCCAACTTGGCGCGCGCTTTTCCAAAGGAACTGATCTTGCCGCCTTTGCCGGTCGCCTGATTCATCATGATCACCCATAGAATGATGAAAAAGACAATGACGATAACATACGGCAGGAAGGACACCCACCACGGAATTTCCGTGTAAGGGTCGATGTCATAGGAGGTGATGATGCCGTCCTTGTACTGCTGCTCCGCGATATCAGCAAAACGCTCCTCAAATGTGCTGTAGTCGCGGAGCTTGAAGGAAACAGTAGTCGAATCCTTGAGCGTCAGCGTCAGCTTATTGTTTTTATCTAGCGTGAAGCTGTCGACATTCTCATTCTGAAAATGTGAGAGAATATCGCTGTACTTCAGCTCCTCAGACTGTGCAGTGGAGGAGAAGAAGGAAATCGCAACCAGAATCAGCGCAATCAGGGCGACGTAGAACAGGATAACCTTCAGATTATTCTTCATAGCAAGATCCATTTCTCAGCGACAGAGTAGGAAGGTACAGCTGTTGCGTTTACAGCTTTGCTGACGGCACGGCCGCTGACGTGCGTTATGAAAAATAGAGGACATAGGGTACATCGGAAGTCCATCGGGCGCCGGAGGATGTGTCCGGACGAAGCACACCGTTCGGATCTAAAATTGCCAAGACTCCGCTACAGCGCGCCGGACGGCTTTTCTCCCGGCTCAGCAGTCTTATCCCCCGTAGACCTCAGGCTTCAGGATGCCGATGTAGGGGAGCTGTCGATATCGCTCAGCATAATCCATCCCATACCCTACTACAAAGGCGTCGGGAATGACTAATCCGGTATAATCCGGCGTAAATTCCACCTCACGGCGGTCGGGCTTGTCAAGAAATGTACAGCAGCGCACGCTGCGCGCGCCCTTCAGCTTCAGATACTCGCTGAGATAGGAAAGCGTTCGCCCGCTGTCGATGATATCTTCAACAATCAGGATATCACAACGGTCGAGATCCCTGCGCAGCAGGTCGAGAATGATATGCACGGCACCGCCGGACTGTGCGCCCGCGCCATAGGAGGAAACCTTCATAAAATCGATTTCCAGAGGAACGGTAATCCGCTTCATCAGGTCCCCGAGAAAGACGACAGAGCCTTTCAGTATCCCAAGGAGCAGCAGATGCCGGTTCTCTCCCGTATAGTCGCGGTTGATCTCGTCCGCCAGACGGCAAACCGTCCGGTCGATTTTTTCTTCGTCCACGAGGACAGAGGCAAGGTCCCTATGCAGCATGGGCAACTCCTTTCCAATCCCGCACCGCCCGCCGAACCGCGTAGGAAGTCCCCAAGGGCTTTTTTACCGCCAGGCCGGAGAACGGGCCTTAAGCGGATACAGGCAGACAACATCCGTATCGGCGTTCGTCTCATATATATGAACGCAGCATTGGATTTTTGCCTGTATGATCAGAAACGTCTCCTTCGGATACCCGAATGAAAACCGGGGATAGACTATAAGAGGCCGCGGGGGCTCCATTCCACTCCCGGTGAGCACGCATAGCAAATGCTCAAAACGCGGCAGCCGGGGACCGGACGCACAGAATCGCACACACGGCAGCCCGGAATCCAAAGAATACCGCTCCCGTCGCAGAACAGGGGAATCGATTTTCTGAGCATTTGCGGAACCTTATGTGCACTGAGGGCGTCCTTTACCGTATGCGTATATCCGTCATAACAGTAACGGTCCTCTGCGTTGTTTCCGGAACGGAAACGGAGATATAAGTTTCCATTTATTTTATCAAAATTTATCGCTGTGTTTATCAATAATTTGTAAATATTTTGAAGC
>DXYE01000040.1:0-8328 GCA_019415985.1 Clostridiales bacterium | reverse complement strand
GTTTGCGTACTTCCGCGTCAGGTCTTTCACCCGAACAGACAGAAACAGCAAAACCAAGGCTGTCAAACTGCTGAAGGCCCGTACGAAGCGTAAGAGGTTCCGTTCGAACGGTTACATCCGCTTTTGGGAGACGAGAGATGCTGTCCTGAACGGCAAAAACCTCTGCGTCTGCATACAGACGAAGCCCGCCGGGGAGCGATATGAATTTCGGAGAGGCGGCCGTTCGTACAAGCTCGTCCATATCTGCCAGGTGGATGGTTGACAACCCCCGGCCTCCGGCCTTCTCAAAAAGGGAGCGGAGCACGCGGACGCGTAGCGCCGGATGAAGTATGCGGAAAGCCCGGCGCGGAACGAAGGGACCGCCGCCGTGCTTCAAAAGGAAAGCATCGGCGCCTGACTGTAAATAATCCTCATCCTGGGCTGCAAGCGCAGCCGTCCTATTTAATGATTGTGTAACAGATGGGTTCATTTTATGCAAAAGCGGCAGGATCGTGTGACGCAGAGCATTGCGTGCAAAACGACAGTCCTCGTTTGAGCTGTCTGAAACAAACGGAAGCTCCTTTGCCGCAAGATAACGGAGGATATCCGCGCGGTCAACGCACAGAAGCGGCCGAATCAATCGGACAGCGGAATCCGCCGATAGCGGGCGTGACGGCGGGATGCCCGAAAGGCCGCGTCCGCCGCTGCCGCGGATCATGTGCAGCAGAACCGTCTCCGCATTGTCCGATGCATGATGCGCGGTGGCCACGTGCGTAATCTCCGGCTTCTCCCGGCATATCTGTGCAAAAACGGCATATCTCGCCTCCCGCGCAGCTTCCTCGAGGGACAATCCGCCGCGCTTTGCAAGCGCGGGAACATCTGCGCGACGCACGGTCAGAGGGATCCTAAGCTGTGCGCAGAGAGAAACACAAAATTCCTCGTCGCGGTCCGCTTCGCCTCCGCGAATTCCGTGGTTGACATGCACCGCCTCGAGCGCAAAACCCGCGTCGCCCGTCCGCATCCGGGCGAGAAGTGAAAGGAGTGCGACGGAATCCGGGCCGCCGGAGAGCGCCGCGAGAATTCTGCGGCAGTCCCCAAGCATGCCCGTCTGTGCGACATAGTCTTTTACGGCTGCAAGCAGATCCATGTCGACAGATCCTGCCCCCGCACTGTTTTCCGCATCCAAAGACTTCTCTGTCAAACACATTTTCGTACATCCCCTTTCTCTTTTTTAAATGGCCCGCATGTATATCGGTGTGCAAATTGCCGAAACCGAAGCAGCTCCACTGGGCACAGAAACGGCAAATGATAATGCATTCGAAAACAATCGGCGCACCTTTTTGCGAATATTTAATATTTAATGAAAGATGCAGATAGAGCGTTTCCCTTTCCCGGTCCGGGGGCCGGCAGAGGGAGAGAATCAAAAACCCTCGTGCCGCAGCTTTTGCAGCAGGAGGGTTTTCATTAAAATCGCAGTTTTTGTGATCCGCGCAAAAGGCTTGTCTTCCTGTCTCCACCGTCGACGAGACGTCTGCAGCCGTTTCCAATTGACCGGCAGAATACAACAGCTTCACGCAGTATCCCCGTTCGTGCCGCCGTCAGGCGGAATCAGTCGCTGATATACGGCAACAACGCGATCTGACGTGCGCGCTTGATCGCTATGGTAAGCTGGCGCTGATGCTTTGCACAAGTCCCTGTGATCCGGCGGGGAAGAATCTTCGCACGCTCGCTGATGAATTTTCTCAACCGCGGAACATCCTTATAATCGATTGCAACAGCTTTGTCAGCGCAGAACTGACACACCTTTCTCTTCTTCCGGCCGCCGCCGCGCACCGGCTTTTGCGTATCTCTCGCTTCTTTTTCCATTTTTATTCATTCACTCCTTTAACAATCATTCAAAACGGCAGGTCGTCGTCCTCGGCAACTTCCTCAAAGTTCGGCGCGCTCGCAAAGGAGCTGCCGTAAGCCGGTTCCGGGTCGGCCGGCGGCGTGTACTGATGTGAAGGCGCGGACGCGCCCTGTGCATCGGCCTTGCGCTCTACAAAGGTCGCTTCGTCCGCTACTACCTCCGTCACATACCGCTTGTTGCCCTGCTGATCGGTATAGCTGCGGGTCTGGATGGAACCGCAGATACAAATGGCATTCCCCTTGCGGAAAAACTTGCTGATAAACTCCGCTGTGCTCCGCCAGGCGACGATGTTGATAAAATCGGACTGCGGCTGCTCTCCCTGACGGGTAAAGCGCCGTGTCACGCCGATGGAAAATGAGGTAACGGGGATTCCGGTAGCCGTCTGCTTCAGCTCCGGGTCCGCAGTCAGATGTCCGATCAGGATCACCTTGTTCAAGCTTGCCATGCCATAACCTCCTTTTCGTTTATACGTCTCAGACGCTCGTCGTCATGGAACGCATTATGCCGTCCGTAATGTTGAACACGCGCTCGAGCTCTGCGATGAAAGCCGCGCCGCTCTTAAAGCTGATGAGCACATAATAGCCCTCATTCAGGTCGTTGATCGGATACGCGAGTCTGCGCTTGCCCCATTCGTTCACGGCGCTGATTTCGGACGCATGCTCGCCGATCAGCGTTTTGAATTTTTCCACAATGGCCTTTGTCTCCTCCTCAGAAAGCTGAGGATTGATGATGAACATTGTTTCATAGGAATGGATCACGTTTTCCATATTGCACCTCCTCATGGACGTTAGTCCGCGACATCTGCCGCGGCAAGGATGGCAGTGCGGCGGCTGCAGACTGCCGCAACTGATTTTATTATTATACCTTACCCTTCCGCGTTTGTCAAGAAGGAAAGCAAAAGTTTATACCGGCCGCGCAGTGCATAAGAACACGCAAAATGGGGAAAGCTGGTATGGAACGAAACAGAAAGGAGACACGGATTCTTATGTTTTCTCCAAAGGAAAATCGCGTTTTGCAGGATTTAAAAAAGGAAGAGGAGCTTTGTATCGAAAAGTATACAAAGTACGAAAACAACGCTGCGGCCCCGCAGCTGAAAGCGCTGATGCGGCAGCTCAAATCGCAGGAACAGTCGCATCTGAATACGCTGACAAAAATACTGAACGGGGAGGCGCCGCCGGCGCCGGGAGACGGCGGACAGCAGAAGCACAACGCCGAGCCGCAGGCCGCCGATTATACGGGCGATACGAACGGATACAACAACGACAAGTATCTTTGTACAGATGCGCTGGGCACGGAAAAACATGTTTCCGCCTTGTACGATACCTCTATCTTTGCTATGCAGAGCGTTGCCGTCCGCGATGCGCTGAACCACATCCAAAAGGAAGAGCAGGAGCATGGCGAAAAGCTCTCGAGCTATATGATGCAGAACGGCATGCAGAACTAAAGCGCCGAAGGCCGGATGCTTTCGATTTTCCTGTCGGAGCGGCATTCCGGCACGCGAGGCCTTTTTTCCGCATGCTGCGGGTGTGACGGTACACGCGCATCCTCTTTCAAGGGGCGCCGGCAAACGCGGCTTTGTCCGCTGTTTTGTCGGCGTTCCGCCGTATCTGCGGCGCCGTCCAGTCTTTCTGCATTCTGCGCGCCTCTCCGCGCGCTCTGCGGTACGACGGAGAAATACCGGCGGGGACGCGCCTCCTTGCCTCATTTATTTTAAGACATAAAAAAGAGAATGCGGACTCTGCGGCAGCGAAAGCCTCCCCTATCTATGCAATGCACATTTAGCATCCCTGTCATTTGCCGATGCGGCCATCACGCCCTTGAAAGCACTTGGAAACTGCATATTTTCAAGGGCATTCTTTCGCATCTCAAGCATGCTGCAGTTTATTTTAAAACCCCTTATCTACGGCAAAGCCGGGGCTTTCCCTTTGTTGAAAAAACATGCTGCAAGTTTTTTTGCAGCATGTTCGAATTTATATACGCCTGTTAGCCGTTTTTTCAAATGCAAAAGCACGCTTTTCTGTTCTTCTGCATAGATTCATGTATGTCACGGCAGGTCCGTCCCGTTTAGCAAAACTTCGTCTGTGTACGCTGCCAGACAGCAATTCCGTGCGAACGTTTCACAAAATGCCGACAAATTTGCGTCGGAAGCGGCACTTTCGGAGACAAATTACCCTTGGACGCTGTAGTTTGGCGCTTCCTTTGTGATATTGATGTCATGTGGATGCGACTCCCGCAAACCTGCACTTGTGATGCGGATGAAACGGCCGTTCCGCTGGAGGTCCGTAATGGTCGGCGTCCCGCAATACCCCATACCGGCACGCAGTCCGCCCAAAAGCTGATAGACCGTGTCCGCCAGCATCCCCTTATAGGGCACACGGCCTTCGACGCCTTCAGGCACCAGCTTCTTTGTATTTTCCTGGAAATATCTGTCCCGTGAGCCCTTTTCCATTGCGGCGAGCGACCCCATTCCGCGATAGACCTTGAAGCTTCTGCCCTGATAAATTTCCGTGTCCCCAGGGCTCTCCTCACAGCCGGCCAGCAGGGATCCCACCATGATCGTATCCGCTCCTGCGGCGATCGCCTTTACGACGTCGCCGCTGTATTTTATACCGCCGTCCGATATGACGGGAATATCGTATTTTGCCGCTGCACAGGCAACGTCATAGACAGCGGTGATCTGCGGCACGCCGATGCCCGCTACCACGCGTGTGGTGCAGATGGACCCCGGACCGATGCCGACCTTGACAGCGTCGGCGCCTGCCCTGATCAGAGCCTCCGCCGCTTCAGCCGTGGCAATATTGCCGGCGATAAGCTGGCAGTCCGGATAGGCCCCCTTAACCGTTGCCACGCATTCCAAAATATTTTTGGAATGTCCGTGCGCGGAATCCAGCACCAAAACGTCGGCGCCGGCCTCCAGCAGCGCGCCCGCGCGCTCTTTGACATCCGATGTCACGCCGATGGCTGCACCGCAAAGAAGACGCCCGTTTGCATCCTTGGCGGAATTGGGATATTTCGTCGCCTTTTCAATGTCCTTTATCGTGATCAGCCCCATAAGCACGCCGTTTTCATCGAGCAGGGGCAGCTTTTCAATCTTGTGGCGGCGGAGTATTTCCTGCGCCTGGGCAAGCGTTGTTCCGACCGGAGCGGTCACCAGGTTCTCCTTAGTCATGACATCGCGGATCGGCATAGAATAATCCTCAAGGAACCGTATGTCACGGTTGGTGATAATGCCGACCAGCTTTTTTTCTGCGCCGCAGATCGGCACGCCGGAGATACGGTACTTGGCCATGAGCTCGTCCGCCTCGTACACAAAGTTGTCGGGCGACAGATAGAATGGGTTTACAATGACGCCGCTTTCGCTTCTTTTGACCTTTGTCACCTCATCCGCCTGCTGTTCCGCGGTCATATTTTTATGAATGATGCCGATGCCGCCTTCTCTCGCCATGGCAATGGCCATAGCCGCCTCCGTCACCGTATCCATGGCTGCGGACATCAAGGGAATGTTCAGCGTAATTTTTTTCGTCAGACGTGTTTGCAGACAAATCGACCGGGGCAGAACATCGCTTTTCGCCGGAATCAGCAGGACGTCGTCAAAGGTGAGTCCTTCTTTGAGGAATTTTTCGGAAGCATTGCAGTTGACCATAAGGCATCTCCTTCACTTTTATTTGATTTTTGAATGAACTTGATATCGGTTGAAAGGCGGACCGGCATTTTATACGCAAATGCCGGTCCCGTCTATATTTTTCCTTCTATTATATTATGATTGGCTCCAAATGTCAAGGTGATCAGCAGGAGTTTACATATTTTTCAAATATACAGCCAGGCAGTCTCCCGTCCTATAATTTTTTCATAAAAAACGGTGAGGCTTCTTGCATTTATCATATAAATGTGATATTATTACAGAAGGATGTTTTTATTTTACAATACTTAGGGGTGCAAAACGTCCGGTTCTTTCGATAAAACCGGCAGGCGCTCCGGCGGAGGATTTCGGGAGGATGATGGGGCTAACAAGAAGAGAACGAATCCGCGATATGCTTGCGACACAGCCGTTTGTCTCTTATAATGAATTGGAAAAGCTGTTTCCCACGCTTTCCGGCATGACGCTGCGGCGGGATATCGCGTTTTTCGAACAAATGGGGGAATGTATCAGGGTCCGGGGCGGCGCACGTTCCATGAAGTTTATCACCACCTCTGTCGAGGATTCCTTTCCCATACGGCTGAACGTCAACAGAGAGGCAAAGGAGCGAATTGCAGAAGCCGCGCTGCCTTATGCGGAAGCGGGCAGGTCGGTGTATCTTGACGCCGGAACAACCATTCTGTATTTTGCCGCGCGTCTGCCGGATCAGCGGATGACCTTTCTGACGTCGGGTCCCAACATCGCAATGGAGCTGCTGAAAAAAAGCAAGCCGATCGTGAATCTTGTAGGCGGAATGATCAACCGTGACAACCTTTCGGTTGCGGGTCCTCAAGCGCTGGAATTCATCGCAAATGTGAACATCGATCTTGCCTTTCTGACGCCATCGGGCTTTTCTCCGGAAAACGGCTTTACCAGCGGCAACTATGCGGAATGCGAATTCAAACGGCTGATACTCGAAAAGGCGCGGCGGACCATTGTGCTCATGGACCATACCAAAATGGATAAATGCCTGCCGTACACCATAGGCCGCTTGGAGGATATCCAGGTGTTCATCACGGATCAGAAGCCGCCTGCCCTGCTGTTGGAGAGAGCGGCTTTAGCCGGTGTGGAAATGGTTGCGGCGGATTAAAGAATGCCGGCAGGTTTTACACAGACAACAGTAGCAGACAGGCGGCTCTCCGGAGGAATACATCCGCGGCAGAACAGTGTGTCTGTATTGCAGGTCCGTTTCAGAATGTCAGAATAAAAAGTTTGAGGAGGAATCTATTTTTATGGCGATTGCAGTGATCATGCCCAGACAGGGGCAAAGCGTAGAGAGCTGTATCATTACGGAATGGAAAAAGAAGGTCGGAGATGCGGTTAAAGAAGGGGACATCCTGTTCTCCTATGAGACGGATAAATCGTCCTTTGAAGAGGCCGCGGCAGTCTCCGGTACACTTTTAGCTGTTTTTGCGGAGGAAGGGGATGACGTTCCCTGTCTGCAAACCGTCTGTGTGATCGGAGAGTCAGGCGAGGATTTTTCTCATCTTATCCCTTCAGGCGCCGAAGCCGAGATGCCGGCTGCGCCGGCGGAAAAGCCGACAGCGCAGCAGCCGCAGACACCGGCGCCGGCATCTGCAGAAATGCAGCCGAATGCAGGCGATGCAGGGATTTCCCCAGCTCAAGCCGGCGGAAAGCTTAAAATTTCCCCGCGGGCGAGAAATCTTGCGGAACGCACCGGCGCGGATGTGCTGAGAGCGGTTCCGACCGGACCGGACGGGCGGGTGATCGAACGCGACATCCAGGCTGTACTGGACCGCGGAGAGACCGTATCCTCCGCTGCGCTCAAGGCATATCTCGAGGCCGGCCGTTCCGTGTGCGGAACCGGCTCGGGCGGCAGAGTCCTTCTTGAGGACCTGAGAGAGAAGACTGAGGACAACGGTGCAACCGTCATGGAAAACACGGACGACTTTGGCAGCTTTGAAGAGGAAAAACTCAGCAATGTCCGCAAGGTCATTGCAAAGAGTATGCACGCCTCTCTCTCGGAGATGGCTCAGCTCACGCTGAACGCGTCCTTCGATGCGACACAGATTTTACAGTACCGCGCGCAGCTCAAGGAACGGGCGGAATCGATGGGCATCGCCAATATCACGCTGAACGATATGGTCCTGTACGCCGCGGCAAAAACGCTTCTCTCTCACCGGGCGCTGAATGCGCACTTTATGGGGGAGACGATCCGGTATTTCAAGCATGTAAACCTCGGCGTGGCCGTGGACACGGAAAGAGGTCTCCTGGTACCCACCCTTTTCGGCGCGGACAGACTGTCGCTGAATGAGCTGGCCCGCAGATCGAAAACTTTGATTTCCGGTGCGCAGAAAGGCGGCCTTGATCCCGACCTGTTAAAAGGCGGGACCTTTACGGTGACCAACCTCGGCGCATTGGGCATTGAAAGCTTTACACCCGTGATCAATCCACCTCAGACCGCTATTTTGGGTGTGAATACGATTGTGCAGCGCGCGAGAGAGTCAAAGGAAGGCGGCATTGAATACTTCCCTGCCATGGGGCTTTCGCTGACGTTCGACCACAGAGCCTTAGACGGAGCGCCGGCTGCCAGATTCCTCCAGCACTTATGCCGAAATCTTGAAAACTTTTCCCTTTTGCTTTCTCTGTGACGCACAGGGGGCATAACGAGGACGCACGCGATGCCGTTCATAATCCTGTAAAACAAGCGGAGCCTTCCGTGCCGATCGTTTTCAATACCATTGTGTAAAGACAAAGAACAGTTATATAAAGATATAGATACAAAGGAGATGCAGGTATGTAT
>DXYE01000004.1:13787-58306 GCA_019415985.1 Clostridiales bacterium | reverse complement strand
AGGTCATGCAGGGCATATGCCCTGCATGACCTCCTCCCTTCTATATTCTGTTTATTTACAGGTCGAACGTGCGGAAAGTGACAGCAACACCGCTTTATTTTCAAAATTAGAAATGATGCATCAGTCGACGCTTTGCACGATTAAAATTCATAAATTGCGGCTTGAAATCGCTGCGTCGATGCGGTAAAATATATTTTAATAGGTGTGCTGCTTTGATACAAAGCTCAATCGAAATCAGGCGCATACAGCAGACAGGAACGGAAAGGAAGGATATGACATGGTATCAGATACGGTCAGACTGATTGGGGGAGGCGTTTATCTACTGAACGGCTCTCAGCTTGTACCGGAGGCGGAGGCGAAAACCCGCGGTGTGACGACCGCGCCGGCGGAAGCTAAAAAGGGAACGATCGCTTATTCAATTCTCGAGGCGCACAATACCTCCTCTGAAGATGAAGAACTCATGAGAATAAAGTTCGACGCCATGGCGTCACACGATATCACCTATGTCGGCATCATACAGACTGCAAGAGCAAGCGGATTGAAGGAATTTCCCATCCCTTATGTTCTGACAAACTGCCACAACAGCCTGTGTGCGGTTGGCGGAACAATCAATGAGGATGACCACATGTTCGGCCTATCCGCGGCCCAAAAGTATGGCGGCATTTTCGTACCCGCGCATCTGGCGGTCATCCATTCCTATATGCGGGAGATGATGAGCGGCTGTGGCAAAATGCTGCTCGGATCTGATAGTCATACGCGTTATGGCGCACTTGGCACCATGGCCATCGGTGAGGGGGGACCGGAGCTTGTCAAGCAGCTGCTGGGAAGAACTTATGATATTTCCCGTCCGGAAACCATAGCGGTATATCTGACAGGAAAGCCTGAAAACGGTGTAGGACCTCAGGATGTCGCGCTTGCGATCATCGGTTCCGTGTTTGCTTCCGGATTCGTGAAAAATAAGGTCTTGGAATTTGTCGGCGATGGGATTAAAAATTTGCCAATAGAATTCCGCAACGGCATTGATGTCATGACGACGGAAACTACGTGCCTTTCTTCTATATGGGTGACAGACGAGGCAACGAAAGCCTATTTTGAAGTGCACGGAAGACCGGAAGCCTATTCTCCTCTTTCTCCGGCGCCGGTTGCCTGGTATGACGGCGCCGTCGTGGTGGATCTTTCTAAAGTGGAAAGCATGATCGCTATGCCGTTTCATCCGAGCAATGTCTATACGGTGAGGGAGGTCTGTGAAAATCCTGGAGACATATTGCGTGCTGTTGAAAAGCAGGCGTCAGAGCAAATGGAACTGCCGGATGGGCTTTTCCGGCTTACCGATAAAATTGTAGGCGACAAAATTCGTGTGGATCAGGGCGTTATTGCAGGATGTGCGGGTGGAACTTTCGATAACCTATGTGCGGCTGCGGCCATTTTAAAGAACCGTTCCATCGGGT
The DNA here is from genome assembly GCA_019415985.1 of Clostridiales bacterium. GTDB lineage: Bacteria > Bacillota > Clostridia > Oscillospirales > CAG-272 > CAKTAA01. The sequence goes on along the minus strand of DXYE01000004.1, from coordinate 56,858 downwards.
CTGACGCGTTCTCACTCTCTGCATATCCAGCCAGCCAGCCGGTTTATCTGGAACTCATGCGCAGCGGCGCAGCAGCGAACCTGATGGAATCGGGAGTGACAATGAGGACGGCTTTCTGCGGACCGTGTTTTGGGGCGGGAGACGTTCCGCCGAACGGCGGACTGAGCATCCGTCATTCCACAAGAAACTTTCCGAACCGGGAGGGGTCGAAACCGAAGGATGGGCAAATCGCTTCTGTTGCGCTTATGGATGCCCGCTCCATCGCAGCGACGGCGGCAAACGGCGGTTTCCTTACGCCGGCTGATGCGCTGGAGCAGACCATTGAGATTCCGCCGTATCACTTCGACGGTACCGTTTACCGCAATCGCTGCTATTATGGTTATGGCAAAGCTGATGCATCTGTTTCGCTTCGGTTTGGGCCGAACATAGCGGACTGGCCGAAAATGTCACCGCTGACGAATAATCTGCTGCTTCAGGCGGCTTCCGTAATTTCTGACCCGGTCACGACAACCGACGAACTGATTCCCTCTGGAGAAACTTCTTCTTACCGCTCGAATCCATTGAAATTGGCGGAATTTACGTTGTCGCGAAAGGATCCGGACTATGTACGGCGCGCAAAAGCGATTAAGGCCGTTGAGGATGCACGGCTGAACGGAGAAAATCCGGAGATGAACGCAGAGGTTTCAAAGGTATACGAAAGTTTGCGGAAGGCAGGTTTTGAGCCGCAGCCGTCGACGACCGGCATTGGCAGCTTCGTATTTGCCAGAAAACCGGGTGATGGATCTGCGCGGGAGCAGGCTGCATCCTGTCAGAAGGTCCTTGGCGGTTGGGCAAATATCGCAGAGGAATACGCGACAAAGCGCTACAGGAGTAATTTGATCAACTGGGGTATGCTCCCGCTGCTCCTGAAGGAAAAAAGCGCTGATGCTGTCCCGCCGATAAAAGTAGGAGAATATATATATATTAGCGGTATTCGCCAGGCAATAGAAGCTGGTGATGCGGACATAGATGCAGTTATCGTTCATGGGGATGGCAGTATATCGCCGCTCACGCTGACAATGGCTGCACTTACCGCAGAGGAACGGCAGATTATTTTGAGCGGATGCTTGATCAATTATTACAACCAATGAATAGACGTCCTTCCATTTCTCAAAACGGCAGAGCCCCAGGCTCTGCCGTTTTGGCTGAGTTTCTCATCGTGTCCTGACGATACGGCAATTATCCTTCATGGCAGGTTGATTTTGGCAGGCAATTAGTATATGTGATGAAAATGGAAGTACGAAGGATTGAAATTAGTATCAAAAAAGAAAAGCCGCGCGCGTCTCTATGCGCCGGCCTCTGACTTTTATGCGTAAGTTCCGTCCTCCGCCGAGCGACTGATGCACCTGATTCCTATGAAGCCCCTCCTGCCTGTGAAATTTCAGACAGAAGGGGCTTTTGTATCTCTTATGTCAAAAATCATTGTGTTTATGTGAAGCATACGGTGCAGTCGTAAGGTAGAAGCCAAAATGGATGATAACAAGGTTCTTAAAAACAGGTTTTCGTGCGATTATTATATCATGAAAAATACCGGCAGTTTCGGATGACTGAACTAGTTCAGTCATCCGAAACTGCCACGGCTCACAAAAGCTTTACGGTGATGTGATTTAATGCCGTGCACATGATACCATAAAAAGCCGGGCGATTTGTCAGACTGAGCTTTGCTCAGTCTGACAAATCTGCAATGCACGGCCTTCCACGGTTCTCCGGTGCTTTGACAGCTTTCAATTTCAAACATGTTCTGCAGTTTCCGCTGTCAGCGAGGCAGCAATTTTACTTCAAAAAATCCGCTGTCATTCAACGGGATACTTGTGCAATAAACATGCTGTCACAATAGGCGGATACATGAATACTGTTTAAGGAGGCTTTCAAAAGTTTTGGCTTATAGATCGTCAGCATCCTGCACGGGCATCTCGCCAGAGCGCGGTTCTCGCTTGTGCGCCTCGAGATACGGCTTTTCAGGAGAATGCAGTCTGTAGAACTGTTTGCCGTTATCCGTAGCTTGGTCGACTCTCATGAGCGTCGAAGCGGAGGGGGTATCCGAGGTTACGCCGGTATACATGCCGAGCGGATCTGTGGAATGTCCAGTGTCTCTATATGCATTGACCGCTTTCATAGCCTTGCTTTTCTCTGTCTTTTTTCTTTCGCTTTTCTGTTCCATCGTGATTCTATCATCCTCTCTGCATGATCGTTTTCACTCTTATTTTTCTCAAATGAACGAAAAATATGCAGACAATGCCCAAAATTAGTCATTGCGGCGAAAACACACGGTTTTTAACAGAAAAGAAGACGGCAAAGAAGTACCGAAAAAAAGATACTGAAGATCATGACCAGTCCGGAACAAAGCAGGGTATGTCGGGTCCTTCGGATGCTGATGGCCCCGTAATAAACGGAAGTTACATAGATCATGGTTTCGGACGATCCGAGCATGACGGAAGCCATAAGACCGCTCAAGCTATCGGGACCGCAGTTTACAAAGATTTCATTCAGAACCGCAGTAGAGGCGCTACCGGATACCGGCCTTACCAGAACCAGCGGAACAAGATCCGCAGGAAGGCCGATTCGTTCGCAAAGCGGCGCCAGCGTATGAGCAAGAAGCTCAAGAGCGCCGGAGGCCCGCAGCATCGTAACACCGACAACGAGGGCAAGAAGGGTGGGAAGAAGCTGCACTGCGGTTTTTAAACCCTCTCGTGCACCCGACAGAAACGCTTCAAAATACTGAACCTTTGAAAAGAGCAGGAGCGCTCCGAAGCCAAGGAAAAGGACAGGAAGAACATATGAGACTGCGGAATCCAGTGACAAGCTCAAACATCCCCTTTCATTCTTCAAAAGGATAAAAAAACGGTTATACAAAACGTCTGGTCTGCGCTAAAGCCGCGGATAAGAGGTAAAATGCAGACGGCATTTGTTCGGTAAAAATGAAGAGGCGTTTTTATCTTTCGTCCTTTTCTGAACAGAAACAGGCAGTTTTTTTCATTCTCCCCGGCGTGCGGACGGCGGGAGAAAAATGCCGAAGGGTTCTTGCCAGCAGCACGGCAAGAACAGCGCCGCATAGGGAACATAACCAAACGGCCGGCATGATAGCAAAGGGATTTTGGGAGCCGGCGGCGCGGCGCATTGTCAGCAGTGTGGTCGGCAGGATACTGAAGGATGCGGTGTTGAGCGCAACAAAGGTCGCCATGTCATCCGTTGCGGTTCCCGGGACAGGATTTCCGCGGTCCAGCTCTTTCATCGCGCGAATGCCGAGAGGAGTTGCTGCATTCCCGATTCCGAGTAGATTCGCGCTGATACTTGCTGAAATTTCGCGAATTCCTTTTTTATTTTTATACGCGTCCGGAAACATCAGCCGCATGAGCGGGGATAAAATTTTAGCCAGCCGCTCCGTTACGCCGGCTTCCTCCAGAACTCGCAGTATGCCGCACCATAGGCACATCATACCAACAAGGGAAAATACCAGCTTGACGGCACTGTCGGCACCGGCAAAAACAGCATCACTGAGTGCGGCGGAGTTTCCCGTACAAATGGCGGTCAAACAGGCGATGACACAAAATGCGCCGAAAATTTTACCGAGCATAGATACCTCCAAAACATAAAAAGATAAAAAATTTTACATAGGGCAATGCATTTAATTTGTATGAAAGCTTTGCTGTAAACACTTTTGCTCAGACGTTCACCTTGAATATAGGATGTCGGTCCACCTTCTACGAACTTTTGCAATCCAATGGATGTTGAGATATCTGCCTGACTTTTGCTGCTGCGGTACAGACGAACAGGAGTGGGTCTATCAGCATCAGCGCTTAACCTGCTATGGCCGTTTCTGTATGTGGACTTGTCAAATCTGAATCATTTCAAAGAGTATCCGAGCTCCAAAATACCACGCTGCGGTTTGGTTTTATGTCGAAAGTGAAATGATAAACAAAAATTTTATCAATCTTATATTGATAGTGATGAAAAAGGTATAAAAATCGTGAATTTTTTATGAAAATACCTGTCTTTGGTTGACATATTTGTCAAAATATGGCATACTACAGATAAATACAAAATAAATAGCCGGAAAATTAAAAAGTCTCACGAAAATATGCCGCTCTGATTCCTTTATGCTGCGGGCGTCATTGACCGTTTTCGACAGCAGTTACAATTCTCGGCCGGACTACACCGGATGGGTACCTTGCCTTTTGTGAACGATGGAAAGTTTTATGGGATATATGGAACCGGCTGATTGAGCGGCGGATGACGCTGGACTGGGCAAAAATCGCAGCCGTCAGAAGCAGAAAATGAGACAGAGCAAAATATGTGTATACAGGGAAATGGTTTCTTTAAAAATTGGGCATCATTATTTATGAATGGGTAAGCGCAGGCCGGTCATTGTTGCTTTTAGGCAAGGGCTCGCCGTCTTCTGGAAGCGACAATTCGGCATCACGGCCTGCTTATCGAATACCAGGCAAAGCCGTTGTTTAGTGAATTGAAAACGAGAGGCTGAAAGTCTGAAGGGAAGAATCCTCCAGATGCCTCTGCTAAGAAAGGAATGGTCATAATATGAAATCCACAGGAATGGTCAAGAGAATCGATGAGTTGGGGCGTATCGTGTTGCCGATCGAGATCCGAAAGGTTATGGACATCGGTCCGAGGGATTCTATCGAAATTTTTACGGACGAAGACCGAATTGTGCTGAAAAAGTATGTACCGGCATGTATTTTCTGTGGAAATGCAGACGATGTCGTCATGTTCCACGGCAAGCTTGTATGCAAAAAGTGCTGTGATAAGCTCGGCAGAAGCTGACACAAAAAATACAATTTGGGTTACGTCTGACGTCCTATGTATATGCCTGTAGCCGCTTCGATATGACGGCCGGAGACGTAGAACGAGCATGGCGCCGGGAATCCGTATCAAAGAAAAAAGCTTTAGTTAAGTGATTCATTTGCGTAAGATAGCGGTAGCGTGATGACGGGGATGTTTTATGCCGGTCTTGCCGGCGTGGCATTCCACGGCTGAAACGGGAAAGGAAGAGTCAAGAGATGGAACAATATAAAATTGATTTTATTCACAATATCATACGTGCAGAAGTACTCCGCTTTGGGGAATTTACAACGAAAAGCGGAAGAAAAAGTCCGTATTTCATCAATACCGGCAACTTTCGGACAGGAAGACAGATCAGCGAGCTGGGAGAAGCATACGCTTCGTGTCTGAGGACGTCGGTCGGAGACGCATACGATGTACTGTTTGGACCGGCCTACAAGGGGATACCGCTGGTAACAGCGACGGCAGGCGCCTTATATCGTCTGTACGGTATCGACAAGCCGTTCTGCTTCAACCGTAAGGAGGAGAAGGACCATGGAGAAGGCGGAAATTTTGTGGGCGCTAAACTGAGGGACGGCGATCGCGTTGTGCTGATAGAAGATGTTGTCACATCAGGCGCTGCCGTCCGCGAGGTTATGCCGCAGCTGAAAGCGGCAGCGGCGCTTCAGGTGACGGATATGGTGATCTCTGTAGACAGAATGGAGGTCGGACCCGGCGGCAGAACAGCGAAAATGGAATTGTTGGAGTCCTATGGGATCAGGGTACATGCCATTGTAACCGTTCGGGAAATCATTGAATACCTGTATGGACGGGAAATTGAAGGAAAAGTATATTTGGACGATGAACGCCGAACGCAGATGGAAACATATATATCCAAATACTGTGAGAAATAAGGCAGGAAGGGATCGAGGCCTTCTGTGAGCTCCTTTACGCAGGAGCCTATGCGTCTGTTTGGCTTACGAGGTTATAACTGTGATTTTATGTGCCACGCCTCTTAGGCGGGAACCCCATTTTTTTCAGCGAGGTAAGGCTCCCTCACTGAAATCTTTGTGGACTAACGCCCTGACGCTCTCTTATCCGCATCTTTCATGACTTGTGGAATGATAGAACAGCGTTTTGCCGTTTTTCGTGTGTGGTTGGCTTGTTGCGAGAAATATGATCCGCTGATAATGTATGACAGTTAACGGAATATTGCGGGTCAGCTGGGCAGTGAAACGGAAACGTTCTGACCGTTGACGTTTATGGCGAACAGTATTCAAAAAAACACAGCAGCGGAAGAAGAAATCCGAACGCCAAGAACAGGAACGGTTGCGAACAGCGAACCTGTATTTTACGATGTGATCCCGATCATTCAAAAGAAACTTTTATCTAAATATGGTGTTACTTTTATTTTTCCGTATTATTTTGGGTTGGTTTTTTACAGAAAATGATTGACGAATCTGTTTATTTAAGTTATAATGAGTTAGTAAACGCTAACCATTGCGCTGAATAGAGATACAACACGAACAGGAAGTCAGAAAATGTTTATCAATCAATGCACTGAAGAACCATTCGGAAATAAGAACGAGATGCCGTTAGAGAAAGCAGCAAGCGATGAAATTAAAATAGAAAGGGATTCCGGACAATATACGACAACCGTTTACCAGGTATTCCCCGGCATCACATTTCTATATACTGCCGCTCATATACCCCAAATTCATTTTACCGAAAAACAGGCAGCCGCAAGTGATAGGTTAGAAATCATTCATTGCAGGGAAGGCCGTTCAAAATGCAGCATTCAGGGAAAGTTATGCTTTTTATCCTCTGGTGACTTGGCGATTTTTCATATAAACAATTTATCAGGGTCCTTGTATTATCCGCTTCGACATTATCATGGATTAACTATTCAGATTGATTTGGCTAACGCACCCCAATGTCTTTCCCGCCTGCTTGACGATGTAAACGTTCGTCCAAAAGCAATTGCGGAAAAATTTTGTGGCGGAAACGGCGGCTTTATTGCCCGTGCAAATCCATACATTGAGCATATTTTTTCGGAGTTATATACCATTCCTAAAAAAATTCAAAAGGGGTATTTCAAGATTAAAACGTTAGAATTATTGCTTTTTCTGAGCGTTTGGGAGCATCGTAACGAGTTTGAGCATCGAACATACACGAAATTCCAGGCCGAGCTTGCCAAAGACATCAGCAAATATATGTTGGAACATAAAAATGAGCATATTACTTTAGAACAGCTTGTCGAAAAATTCCATATGTCAGGCGCTCATATCAAAAAAACCTTCAAAAACGTTTACGGAGTGCCTATCAGAACGTATATAAGAACAAAAAAGATGGAATCTGCGGCATATATGCTTGAACACACCGATAAATCTATCTTGGAAATTGCAAACGAACACGGATATGATAACGGAAGCAAGTTTGCCAGTGCGTTTCGTGCCATTAAAGGAATCACGCCCTCCGCGTATCGAAATACAGTCGCACAAAATATAACATAATGTCTAATTGGAGCCTTTTATGCCCTTTTTGGAGCGGAAGAACACTGCAACTTATTATACAATTGTTATTGTTACGCACCGAAGAGGCGTTTGCTTTTTTGAACATGAGTTAGCATATGCTAACTTTTTGGAGGTGGTTTTTTATAAAGAAATACGTATTGACAGTTGTGTTGCTTTGCTTACTGATCGGCTTATCGGCAATATCACTTTTTGTTGGTGTTATTGATATTGATTTAGCTGCACTGTTCTCCGACAAAGCTGGAATGGAGCTAAAAGTTTTCTTGCTCTCAAGAATACCAAGATTATTGGCTATTATTTGTACGGGTGTTGGAATGAGTGTGGCGGGACTGATTATGCAGCAGCTTTGCATGAACAAATTTGTGTCTCCGACAACCGGAGCAACCATTCAATCGGCGCAGTTTGGCATAATGCTTTCCCTTGTTTTCATACCTAACATCAGTATGTGGGGAAGGATGCTGTTTTCTTTCACAACAGCGATACTTGGGACATGGATATTCGTATGGTTTATTCAGAAAATCAAGTTTAAGGATACCGTTCTAGTTCCACTGATCGGTATTATGTTCGGCAATGTGGTAGGCGGCGTGACAAGCTTCCTTGCTTATAAGTTTGAAGTAACGCAGCAGCTTTCTTCTTTTCTCATAGGTTCTTTTTCCTTGATTATTAAAGGAAATTACGAATTGGTTTATATGGCTGCCCCTCTTGTAATCATTGCATTACTATATGCAAACCACTTTAACATCGTAGGAATGGGCAGAGATTTCTCTCAAAATCTTGGAGTAAACTACAAGCGCATACTGTTTCTCGGACTTACGCTTGCCTCCATGATAACCGCAAGCGTCGTTAGTGTTGTAGGGCAGATATCTTACATAGGCCTGATTGTTCCGAACATAATAGCGATGTTCAAGGGTGATAAAATCAGAGGAACGCTCATTGATACCGCACTGTTTGGCGCTGTGTTTGTCCTGATAACCGATATGATTGCGAGAAGCGTTATTATGCCTTATGAATTGCCGATTGAATTGATTGTCGGTATATTCGGAAGTATCCTTTTTATAGGACTTCTCATATACAAAATAAACCACGGGAGAAAATCTATCAGCCTGAAAAGAGCGTTCTCAAAGGAAGGAGGAGGCTGTAAATGACAAACACAGACGTTTATTACTCAAAGGCACATAAGTCAAATATCAAAAAACTGATTATTTTGTCAGCACTTGTTTTCGTGGCTGCCATAGCGTATCTGCTGATTGATTCCAAAATGTACAATTCGAAATTGTTTGAGTTTGTGCTGCGGCTGAGAATCCCGACATTAATCGTAATGTTGATAGCGTCCTTTGCCATTGGCAGTGCATCGATCGTCTTTCAGTCGATTATAAACAACCGAATCGTAACTCCCTGCCTTTTAGGTATGAACGCTATGTACACGCTTGTACATACAGCGTTGGTATTTGCAGCTGGCTCGGCAAGCGTATTCGTGACAAATATAAATCTTGCTTTTATAGTAGATTTGGTTGTTATGAGCGTCGTTGCAACATTTGTGTATTCTTATTTATTTAAGAAAACAAACCACAATATCTTGTATGTCCTACTGATAGGGACGGTGCTAACCTCATTTTTCGGGAGCATCCAATCCACGATGATCCGAGTGATGGATCCCAATGAGTACGACACCCTGCTTGTGTCTCTGGTGGCGGATTTCAATAATGTAAATTCTGATATTATCGTACTTTCGCTTCTGCTCCTTTCTGCATTGATCTTCTTTTTGAGAAAGGATATGGCTCTTCTTGATGTCATTACATTGGGAAAAGATCAGGCAATCAATCTCGGGGTGGAATACGACAAGGTGATTCGCAGACTGCTGCTTGGCGTGGTGCTCTGTATCTCGATTGCAACAGCGATGGTAGGTCCGATTTCTTTCCTCGGACTCATTATAGCAAACCTTGCAAGGCAGCTTCTAAAAACCTACAGACACACGCAGCTCATAATAGGAGCTTCCCTTATGGGGATGCTTACTATTATTGCGGGCCAGGTCATTATGGAACATGTTTTCTCTTTTGCGGTGCCTATCAGCACCTTTATCACCATCGGCGGGGGAATGTATTTTCTTTACCTGTTGCTTTTTCGGAAAGGAGCGTGTTGATACAATGAATGTTGAAGATTTGATAAAAAAGTATGATGGAAAAGCAGTTGTCGATTCCGTCAGTTTCAAAGTACCAAAAGGAAAAGTTTTGTCCTTGATCGGCCCAAACGGAGCAGGAAAATCTACAGTTATGGGTATGATCTCAAGATTAATTGCAAAGGATTCCGGCGTAATCCAGTTTGAAGATAAAGACCTTTCGGGATGGAAAAGTCGTGAGCTTGCCAAAAAGCTTGCCATACTCACGCAGCACAATAATATCCAAATGAAGCTGACGGTCAGAGAGCTTGTTGCCTTTGGGCGGTTCCCCTATTCAGGCAGTCGATTGACAGAAGAAGACAACGCAATGATAGACAAAGCGCTTGCCTATATGGAGCTTGAAAAGTTTGAAGAGCGGTTCATCGACGAGTTGTCAGGCGGTCAACGACAAAGAGCTTATATTGCAATGGTCATTGCGCAGGACACCGAGTACATATTACTTGACGAGCCGACCAATAACTTGGATATATACCACGCATCAAATATGATGAGAACGGTACGAAGACTTTGCGATGAGCTTGGTAAAACGGTGATTCTCGTACTGCATGAAATCAATTATGCAGCTTTTTATTCCGATTATATTTGCGCTTTTGTGGACGGAAAAATCGCAAGGTTCGGAACAGTTGATGAAATCATCAACAAGGATATACTTTCTGAAATTTATAAGGTGGATTTTGAGATTATCCGTATAAATGATAAACCATTATCCGTCTATTACTAATTTTGCTTGGGTTAAATTGAAATAAAAAATGAAAAAAAGGAGACTATAACCTATGAAAAAATTCATTACCCTTGTTATGGCGGTCTTCATGTTGTTTAGCCTTGCGGCTTGCGCTAATAACGTAGACACGCCAACAATCGTCGAAAGCGGCGAAAACGCCTCTGAAGACGAAAGCGGCAACGATACGCCCACCACCGTTACAATTCAAACCTACAATGCAAACGGAGAGCTTGTTGATCTGGAAGTTCCATACAATCCTCAGCGAATTGCAATCCTCGATATGGCTTCCCTTGATATTATTGACGCTCTTGAATTGGGCGATAGAGTGGTCGGAAGCGCAACGACCGAAATCGAATACTTGCAGGAATATGTGCCGAATGGCGATACCGTAAAAAATCTTGGAACGATCAAAAATGCTGACCTTGTCGAAGTGGCAGCCTGTGAACCGGATATTATTTTTATCGGCGGCAGACTCAGCAGCGTTTACGACAGTCTTTCCGCTATTGCCCCTGTTATATATCTTGCAACTGACACGGAAAAAGGCGTGGTACAGAGTACCGCCGACAATGCAAAAACCATCGCATCCATCTTCGGTCTTGAGGATAAAATTGACGATATGGTAAGAGGCTATGATGCACGAATTGAGGCAATTAAAACTGAATTTGGCGGCAAAAACGCAATTGTCGGCTTGTTTTCCGGATCCAACTACAATGTATTAGGAAATGACGGCCGCTGCTCTATCATAGGCGTTGAGTTGGGTTTCAACAATATGGGTGTTGATGCCGGAGAACTTACCAGTACGCATGGAAATGAAGCTTCCTGGGAAACAATTGTAAAACTCAATCCTGAGTATATGTTTGTTATGGACAGAAATACAGCCATCAACGCTCAGGAAGGAAATCCCGCTGCAAAGGACGCCATTGAAAACGATCTGATTAAGGAATTGGATGTCTACAAAAATGGCAATATTGTATATCTTGCGCATCCCAATGTCTGGTATACTGCCGAAGGAGGTATACAGGCTTTAGATATCATGCTTCAAGACATCGAAAGCGCATTGATAAAATAATATTGTTTATATCACATATCTGAAACGGTTGGCCATTGCTCTTAAGCTCGTCTGCTTTTTGCAGACGAGCGCTTTTTCTATTTTCTGATCTAATAATCCAAGGCTATAGGCAGAACGAAGCGGTTGACGAAAAAACGGTCGTTGCTGTTTATCGTGACGGTGAGTATCCATTTTAAACCACCTTGCCGGCTATGCCCTGAATAAAAGCCCACGTGTATTCTGTCACTTCATCGAATATTTAAACGGCCCGGACGGTATGTGAATCACAGGCATTCTGTACGCGACATCAAAAATGTCGAGACTTTCGTCACCGCGCAAAATGAAAGCCGCAGCTTAAATGTTTTGGATTTAAGGGTTCATATTTCGTTTTGCCGTCTACGCTTCTCACAATGTGGAAATATTTGTTTCTAAATGGTAATAGCGTAATCAAACATACTATGCATATTGTGCTGCTTTGCAGCATTTACGGGTTCAAAAACCAGCCTGTACAGAGGATGCAGAGGGCACCTCATTTCCTTCTTTTTTATGAATATAGGGAGAATAACGAAAGACAGCGCTGGCCGGCAGCGGCTTAGGCAAAAGCATATGCCAGAAAATATCCGCGGAAAGGGACAGTTCAAAGGCGCTCCGCACCTTATCAGACAGCTTTTTATAGTGTGCCGGCTTGGTCAAAAGCGGGAGAGCAGCGCGCTTTTTTATTTTGTTTAAAACGGCTGTGCCGCGTATATTCGCAGCCAAAACACAGGTAAAGGCCGGGAACGTGGAAAGGGAAACGGCGCTTACCCTGAAAAACGCATATAAAAGACTTCTGCGCAGCCTGGCATTGGTATATTTTTTTGTTTTGCATCTGCTCAGCATATCTTCAAGGCTGTCGGCTTGTATTGCCGCATGGTGCAGACGTTCCGCCATACCGTCAGGCATATCCGCATACAGAGATGTTGTATGGGGCGCAGTATTGCGGAAATACCAGAGAATCGCAGCTTCTGCGCGCTTTATGTCGGCAGGGGAACGGCCGGAATGGTGTGCGCAGTCCAGAATTGCGAGGGATTCATCAGGCACAGTTTTTTGTATACAGGCGCGATTTTGATCCAAAATCCAGGCTCTGATCTGTGAGGCGGAGGCGCTGGCCGAGGATAAAGATGTGTCCATATGGTCGTGAGGCGCACCGTACCGCTGTATCAGCAGAGGGGTGATATCGTGATGGTTCTGAAGTGCACGCAGGTATTCGATAGCAAGTATATTGTTCGGCTGATTCAGAAGAGAGATGCCGTCATCACCGAAAAGGCTTCTGTAGAGCGCTTCGCGCTGGGCAGGAAACCCCGTCGATGAATGCTTGTTTTTTTCACACAGGCCGGCGAGCGCTTCCCGATACCTGTATGAGTCCAGACGTTTGGCGATCCTTTGAAGACCCGGGAGATCTTCAGCTTCAGCGCCGAAAGCCAGCGTGTCGACGATGCCGAGAGAAGCGGCAATAGAAATTCCCGCAGATGCGAACGTTTCGGCTGAAGCACAGCAATGGGGGAAAGGGAGCTCCAGAACCAGATCCACGCCTGCCAAAACCGCCGCTTTGGCGCGGTCATACTTGCATAGGATGGCCGGTTCGCCACGCTGCACATAGTTGCCGCTCATTATGGCGATGATAACGGCATCGGGCAATGTTGAACGAATTTGAGCAATTTGATAGGCATGGCCGTTGTGAAACGGATTATACTCACAAAGAACTGCTGCGATTCGCATGGGTAAATATTCCCCCTTCCTTTCAATCGGTACCGGACTGGCGGAGGGCGCTGCAAAAGATTCGTTTTGCAGCGCCCTCTCATTAAACTGCACGCGGACTATGCGTTTTCATTTTAATCGGTAGGCTTCGCCATCGACAGCATTAGCTTGATCCGATTTTCCTGATTGACCTGGGTTGCGCCGGGGTCATAGTCTACCGCAACAATATTGGCATCTTCCCGGATTTCCCGAAGCTTTCGGATCATACCTTTCCCGACAATGTGGTTGGGTAGACAGCCAAACGGCTGCGTGCATACAATATTCGGATATCCGCTTTCTGCGAGTTCCAGCATTTCGCCGGTCAGCAGCCAGCCCTCGCCCATTTTACATCCGCTTCCGACAACCGGCGCAGTCAGCTCCTTGATATGTTTGTAGCTTGCAGCTGTTTTAAACGAAGAGTTTTCGCGGATGATTCCGGTTGTCATCTGTTCGATGGATGTAAAATAGTTATATAACAGTTCAATAATCCTATACTTTGCGCGGTTTCCGCCATACAGTCGGATATCCTCCAGCCGATTGTCCACTTTAAACAGCAAAAAACCCATGAGTCCGGGGACCATTACCTCACATCCCTGCTCTGCAAGGAACTGCTCCAGGTGATTGTTCGCCAGTGCGGAATATTTGACATAAATCTCCCCGACGATACCCACTTTGATTTTCGGCGTTTTTTGTATGGGGAGGTCAGCAAAAGCCTTTACAATTTCCGTCATGTTGGAAATCATCAATTTTTTTGCAAGCCCAGCTCCCTTTTTAAATTGCTCCACCAGCTTCCTCGTATAGACTGAAACCAGTTCGTCTGAGGCGCCGGCAGAGACTTCATACGGCCTTGTCTGATTTGACAGCAGCATCAAAAGGTCTCCATATGCCACTGCTGCTATAAGCTGCCGGAGCATTTTAAAGGTGACATGAAAGCCCGGATTTTTTTCGAGTCCGGAAAGATTCAGGGATATCACAGGAATATAGCCGAGTCCTGCCTTTTTCAGAGCCTTGCGAAGCAGGTGTATATAGTTGGAAGCCCGGCAGCCGCCGCCTGTCTGCGTAATCATGAGAGCGGTATGGTTCAGATCATATTTGCCGCTCTTAAGCGCTGAAATCATTTGACCTATGACAAGCAAAGCGGGATAACAGGTGTCGTTGTGCACATATTTCAGCCCGGTAGCAGCAACCTCTGGTCCCTCATTTGTAAGGAGCTCCATCTGGTAACCCTGTTGGCGGAAGATTTCTGCGATGAGTGTAAAATGAATTGGCAGCATCATGGGGATCAATATTTTATGCGTTTTCCGCATTTCCTTGGTAAAGAGGATACGCGGTTCAGAGACATCTTGTGTGCGCATGGTATGACCTTTGCCTTCCGTGTAAATTAAGTTTTGTTAAACTGCTAAAATAATGCGTGCTTTTTTGCGTATTCAAGTTTCGTCCGTATCGCCGTTTTGCACCGGAGGCATGGCGGCGAACAAGCTTCTAAGCCGAATTCTTACAGCGCCCAGATTGGTTATCTCATCGATTTTGATTTGCGTATAGAGCTTTCCTGCTTTTTCGCAGATCTCCCTGACCTCGTCGGTTGTGATGGCATCCACACCGCAGCCGAAGGAGACGAGCTGTACCAGATACATGTTCGGCTTGTCTTTGATATAATGCGCGGCTGCGTACATACGCGCATGGTAGGTCCATTGGTTGAGAACATTTGTATGAAACGGACCAGCCAGATAGCTGACGGCATCTTCGGAGATGACCGCAGCGCCGAGCGAACAGATCAGACGGTCGATACCATGGTTGATTTCCGGATCGGTATGGTACGGTCTGCCTGCGAGAATGATGATCGGCAGATTTTGGCGTTCCGCCTCGCGTATGATCCGTGCCCCCTCCTCCCGTACGGCATTCAAATAAGCGCTGTAAGCCTGAAATCCTGCTTCCATGGCCTCCTGAATTTCAGGGACCCTTGCCTCCAATCCATGACGGCGCAGGATCTGCGTCATTTTCTTTGGAAAATCTTTTTTTCTGTGCAGACCGATATAATCGTAAATAAAGCGCACATTGCGGATCTGCGGCATATTGGCCGCGATGACCTCCGGATAGTACGCGACAACCGGACAATTATAATGGTTGTCTCCCTGCCCCTCATCGAGATTGTAGCTCATGCAGGGATAGAATATGGTTTCTGCTCCTGCATCTATCAAGGCGCGAATATGCCCGTGCATCAGCTTGGCCGGGTAGCAGACGGTATCGGAGGGAATGGTATCATGCCCGAGCAGATACAAGTCTCGGTCGGACGTAGGCGAGACGATAACGGAAAAACCGAGCTTATCAAAGAAGGTATACCAGAAGGGAAGCAGTTCATAGAAATTCAATCCCATCGGCAGCCCGACGGTTCCTCGTGTTCCGCGTCCGGACCCTTTTTGAAATTCGCTGAGACGGTCGCGTTTGAACTGATAGAGATTTAATGATTCTGCGGCGTTGGTTGAGCCGGACACCGGCCTGTCGCAGCGATTGCCGCTGATATAAGTGTTTCCATCTCCAAACCTGTTGACGGTCAGAGAACAGTGATTGGGGCAGCTTTTGCAGGTTATTGTACGCACTGTATGCGTGAAGTTTTTAAGTGCCTCTGCGCTAAGGAGAGAAGAAATCTTTTTTCGATGTTCCTTTGCGTAGATAGCCGCACCGTAGGCCCCCATCAAACCGGAGATGTCCGGTCTGACGACCTCTGTATGCATCTCCATTTCAAAGGCGCGCAGAACTGCATCGTTATAAAAGGTGCCGCCCTGTACGACGATATGCCGTCCAAGCTGCTCCGGCGTTGTTGCCCGTATGACCTTATAAAGCGCATTTTTGACGACGCTTATAGAGAGACCTGCGGAGATATCAGCGACGGTTGCACCGTCCTTCTGAGCCTGTTTTACCTGGGAATTCATAAAAACAGTACAGCGGGAACCGAGATCAACGGGCTGCCGCGCAAAAAGACCGAGTTTTGCGAATTCCTCGACGGAAAGGTTCATCGCGTTGGCAAAGGTCTGGAGAAAGGAGCCGCATCCGGAGGAGCATGCTTCGTTTAAGAAAATGTTCTCAATAGCCCCATCCCTGAGCTGAAAGCATTTGATATCTTGACCGCCTATATCGATAATAAAATCGGTTTCGGGCTGAAAATGGGAGGCAGCCCGGAAATGCGCAACGGTTTCGACGATGCCGCCGTCCATGGAGAAGGCCTGCTTGATCATCTCCTCACCGTAGCCTGTAGCGACACTTCCGCGTATATGAATATCCGGATAATTTTTGTAAATAGATTCGAGAAACTTTTTGACTAGGGGAACCGGATTACCGCCGTTTGGCTGATAAAAGGAGAGCAGAAGTCTGTTGTCCGGATCGATCAGCGCGCCTTTGACGGTAGTGGAACCCGCATCAATGCCGAGATAAGCGTCGCCGCTGTAGGCTTTGGGGTCGGCAGCTTCCACGTGATGAGAGGCATGTCTTCTGCGGAAGCTTTCATAAGCTTCCTCATTTTCAAATAGGGGAGGAAGCGCACGGAAAGTGCCGAACTCACCATTTTTCCGACGAATGTCATCGAGAATCTCTTTAAGAGGTACTGCCGGTATTTCCTGTGCCAGAAATGCAGCACCGATGGCGACATAGTACAATGAATTTTCCGGACAAGTTCCCTGTGTACGCAAAGTACGGTCAAAAGCCGCACGTAGTTCGGAAAAAAAGGTCAGCGGACCGCCGAGGTAAAGGACGCTGCCTTCAATTTTATGTCCCTGCGCAAGCCCCGCTACCGTTTGATTGACCACTGCGTCAAAAATCGAGGCGCAGATATCCTCTGTCGCTGCCCCCTGATTCAGGAGCGGCTGAATATCGCTTTTTGCGAAAACACCGCATCGCGAAGCGATAGAGTAGATCTTTTTATGATCGACAGCCTTGGCGTTCAATTCGTCAGGCGATAGACTGAGCAGCGTTGCCATTTGATCGATAAACGCGCCGGTACCGCCGGCACAGCTCCCATTCATTCTGACCTCAGGCATTTTTCTGAAAAACAGGATTTTAGCGTCTTCACCACCGAGTTCAATGGCACAGTCTGTATCCGGAGACAGTCTGGCGACAGCTGTTCTGGTCGCGTAAACCTCCTGGACAAAGGGTATGCCGCAGCTTTCGGAAATGCCCATGGCCGCGGAACCGGAAAGAGCCAGATGAACATCACACGCTCCGACAATATCCTCGATATTTTCGAGCAGCTCTGTAAGCTTTTCTTTAATCTGTGCGTAATGTCTTTTATAGGTTTTGAAAATAATTTGATTTGCGTCGTCAAAAACAACGCACTTGAGCGTTGTGGAACCGACGTCCACGCCAATGGATATCATAGAGCAGTATCCTTTCCAGTGAATTCATGAGAACATCCGAAAAGAACGGCCAGCAGACCTTTCCCGAACAGTCCTAGCATCATCTTTTATTATCATAATCAATATGATGAATCATTCAGTAAAACTGAAACACACCTCCGCCATTATAGGCGTCTTTATATCTATACGGCAGGCGCCTCTTATGAAGCAGCAGGCGGTGACCATTGCTGCCGCCTGCTGCGGTTTGCCTGCTCGAAAAAGCCCCTCCGAATATAGCGGCACAAGGGGTCCGGCATAGGGAAAAGCAGGGGGCCCGTACCGCTAAGACGGTCGGATACCGCAGACCTCTTTCAGAGAAAGGTATATGTCCTTCCTGCTCCTACCTTGACGGAAATTTGTCCTTGTAGAAAGAAAAATCACTCACACAGCTTTGATGCTGGAACATAAATCAGGTAAACACATCGCAGACAAATGATAGCTGTATACGGGGCGTGCGTAGCCAAGGCAGTATGAATTTTCAAACAAAAAAGCCGGAATTTTGCAAAAAGAGGCTGGCAGGTATCACCCCATGCAAGAATTTTGATACCTGATGACGTCATTCTATCATTTTCACAATAAAATATATGGAGAATGATGCTTGAAGTCGCTGCGTTTATTATAACACAAATGCCGAGATTTTTCTACAGGAAATTATTATTTTCATCATGAATACAGTAAAAAATCTGGATTTGATCTGGCAGCTTGACAAAACCGAACGCCTTTCGGTATAATGTGTAAAAGATTGGTCGTGCTAACGTCTCTTATGGTTTAAGGGCCTATGAATGCAGCCCTTCACGTGCGCTCTGCAGCTGTTCGTTTTATCGGAGGAGACGGAAGAAAATAAAAAAATAATAGAATGCCAAGATACAAAGGAAATAGCAATGAAGCATTTAAAAATGTGTATTACAATATCGATATGCAAAAGAATTCGAAATGGAAGTGAAGAAAAATGACCGAGAGGGATAATCCGTTTTCAATATATGCTGAGCTGCTTGCACAGCTCCCAGCTCCTCTGATATATTGGTATCATCAAAATGCCCGGAAGTTTCCGTGGCGGGAGTGTGTTACACCGTATACAGTGTGGATCTCGGAAGTCATGCTTCAGCAAACAAGGGCGGAGACTGTGGTGGAGTACTTTAATCGTTTTATGAAAACATACGCGTCTCCGACAGCATTGGCAAAGGCGGAAGATGACCGGCTCTTAAAATTATGGGAGGGGCTCGGTTATTACAGCCGTGCACGGAACCTGAAAAGAGCATCGCTGGAGATGGTAGAAAAGTATGGGGGGACACTGCCCGATGATTATCAAAAGCTGCGTAAATTGCCGGGTATTGGTCCGTATACCGCAGGAGCCATCGCGTCCATTGCGTTCCAGCAGCCGGAGCCGGCGGTGGATGGCAATGTCATGCGGGTCATAACCCGTATTACGGGGGATAGGAGCGATGTCTCATCTCCCCATGTCAGGAACATGGCGGCAGCGGCGCTGAGACCCCTTTATCCGCGGGGAGACTGCGCGTCCTATACGCAGTCCCTCATGGAATTAGGTGCAACGGTTTGTATTCCGAACGGACGTCCGCACTGTGAGGCTTGTCCGGTCGCTTTCCTTTGCCGGGCGTCTGCGTTGGATTTGACAGGAGAACTGCCCGTGAAAAGCAAACGTCAAACAAGAACGTGTGTCGAAAAAACAGTCCTGCTACTAAGATATAAAAATTTATACGCAGTCAGACAGAGACCGAAGCAGGGATTGCTTGGCGGTCTGTGGGAGTTTCCCACCTTTGAAGAGGTATTGATAAGGGAAGAGGTCATGGAAAAAATGCGGGCTTTGTCTCCTGTTACCGTCACGGATATCGGCAGAAGCAAGCACGTATTTACGCATTTGGAATGGCATATGCAGGGATATCTCGTGGAATGTACAACCCGAAATACAGATTTTGTATGGGCAGCCCGCGAGACGCTTCTATCTGATTTTGCAATCCCCTCAGCGTTTGGCTTTTACAGAAAACAGTTATAACCCAAAAATATTTCCAGTGTGTCGTATTCTAATAGTATGTTTTGTGTAAATAAAAAATGACACAAGCAAAGAAGAGAAATCGCCTAAATCAAGAAAAAGAGATAACGGGTGGGCGCGGGATCCATGGATCCCGCGCCCACCCCTGTCATCGCTTCGCAGACTACGCAGCCATCGTATGCCATGCATGCGGGACCCGGATCGAGGAGGTTCAGCAAAGATTCTCTGTATCGGCGGTACAATTTATTTCGTAAAGTATATGCCTGCCGGACTTTCCCCGGCGTTTGATAACGCCCACTGTTTCTAAAACCTTGATCACGGGTCTGGTTCGCTTAAGGGATCGATTTAAAAGTCGTGCCAGCGTTGCTGAGGTAAAGGGCTCCATTGCTGAGAGGGGAAGAAGCCGGCGGTAATCTTCACGGGAATTCAAGCGATATTCGGCGGCTAAGCTCAGAGGAATACGCTCTATGCGACGGGAGCCGCGTTTTTTACTTTGATCCCACCCGCATAACATTCTGTATTCCTCGATATCCACAAGCGGTAGACAAACGGTCAGTTTGGGATTTGTTAAATAGGGAAGAATGCTGCATAGCTGATAACAGACATCAAAAGCCGCTCCTGTTTTGGGCGATTTTCGTCTGGATACCAGATCTCCGGTTTCGGGTTCGACCCATACAAGCCATTTGCAGCGGACCACCGGGCATACAATGGTCACATTTGTAACGGTCAAAAAACAATCCAGTTTTTTTTGCAGGCTGGTAAAGCTGCCGGTCTGAATTTCGAGAACGCCATCCTCATTGATAATATCAGCTATGTATTTGCCGATTTTCACTTCATGCATGGCGGAAAAAGGCTCATAATACTGTTTTAAAACAGCATGGAGCGTTTTTTCTCTCAGCGTGCCGATTGTTTGCCTCTGCTTCGGCATAAGGGCGTTTTTTTTACATATTTCAAGAAACTGTTCGGGATTAAAGGATCTCATGACGCATGTGAAGCAGAAGCTGCCTTTTGACCTCCTTCATAAATCAACCTACCGCTGTTCTGCCACAGCTTCTTTTCCGCCATCTGCCGGGATCATCCTTTATGCGCTGATACTTCAAGAAATTTCCCGTATGCATCCTCCCATGCTGAACGCAGCGGGACAGGTGTATAGGCTGCAACAGAGAAGGAGCGTTTGATTAGCTCTCGGGCTTCATGCAAACCGGCTAACTCTCCTGCCGCCATCGCCTGGACGGCTATATTACCTATGGCTGTCGCCTCGACGGGACCGGCATAAACCGGCAGATTGCAGGCATCTGCCGTAAATTGGCACAGCATGGCTTCACGCGCTCCCCCGCCTACTATATGTATACACGATGCTCCTCCACCCTTCAATTGTCTGAGGCCATCGGCTGCGCGCCGGAAGCACAGCGCAAGACTTTCAAAGATGCAGCGTACGATCGCTCCTATATCTTCCGGGATCGGCTGTTCTGTTTGCTTACAATAACGGCGGATTCTTGAGGGAAGATCGCCGGGGGCGCTGAAAACAGGATCCTCCGGATTGATCAAGGAGCGAAAGGGCGCAGCTTTCTCCGCCAGACACGAAAGCTCGTCATAGGAATACCGTTTTCCCTCCCGTTCCCATTGCCGTTTGGATTCCTGTAGCAACCACAGGCCCATGATATTTCTTAAAAACTGGATGCCGCTGCAGCTTCCTTCGTTTGAAAACTCAAATTTCAATGCTTCTGCTGAAAGCAGGGGGCTTTTCAGCTCGGCGCCGAACAGAGCCCAGGTACCACAGCTAATAAAAATAAAATTTTCATCAGCCGCGGGGACAGCCGCCACTGCGCTGGCCGTATCGTGAGAGGCTACCGCGATCACATCGGCCTGAAGAGGTCCGGTTTCCTCCTGAAGCTGGGGGAGCAGGGGCCCTACGACGGTGCCGGGTTCCATGATTTCTCCGAACCATTCTCGGGGTAGGTCAAACGCGCCGAATATGTCGTCCGCCCATGTCCGCTCGGAGGCGTCGAGCAACTGACTGGTGGAAGCTATGGTGTATTCCGTACATTTCTCTCCGGTAAGAAAATAATTGAGGAGATCAGGCGTAAAAAGGAGATGACGCGCTAGCTGCCAGGCGGCTGAATTCGACTGCTTTTCAGCCAAAAGCTGAAACAGCGTGTTGAAGTCCATAAATTGCAGTCCTGTTCGGGCATAGATCTGCTCGCGCGTCAGAAGGGAAAGCGCATAACGCTGCATGGAGGATGTTCTGGAATCGCGGTAATGTACGGGGTTTGACAGAAGCCGCCCCTGTGCATCCAAAAGTCCGTAATCTACCCCCCAGGTATCGATACCCATGCTTTTTAAATCGTGTTTATTTTGCGCGCATTTGCCTATTGTCCTTTTTATTTCATGAAAAATTCGGAGGATATCCCAATAAATTGTACCGTATATGGTTACAGGATCGTTCGGAAAACGGTGTATTTCGGTAAGGGACAGAGAGGAGCCGTCGTACGAACCGATGATCCCGCGTCCGCTGGATGCTCCCAAATCAATAGCCAGCATGGATAAATTTGACATAATTAGATACCCCTTCAAATTTTTGGTGCTTTATGGCCGCTTTGCCTGCAAAAACAGGAGAAAAGGAATTTTTGTACCGCAAAATACTTGTCTGCAGATACACGCTTCAGCAGCGGATGAAATGACCAGGGCACAGCGGAAGCCTGAGACACGTTTTTGTAGGAGGCATGCGTTCATCCGATTCGCCGTGCCGGTCATATACAAAAGCGTTTACTGTAATTTCAGTACGGTTACTTTTCTTGTGAGTTCTGCGGCCTGGGCTTCTCTTTGATGACAGGTGAAGATGAGTATTTGATTTTGTTCACCCGCTGAATTCGTAAGCAAATGCAAGATGCTTTTAATTCTGCGGTCATCGATGTGAGCAAAGCTTTCATCGAAAATAAGAGGGACGCTTTCGCGCCTGAAAAGCACCGATGCCAGAGCCATTCGTAGACTCAAATACATGATGTCCTGCGTACCGGCGCTCAGCTGTTCAGGCTGATAATACCGCTCACCATCGAAGCACGTGAAATCCAGGGCGGCATCAACTTTTACGGCTCGATATTTTCCGTTGGTCATGGTGTCCGCCAAGCTGCCGGCTTGCCTCGACAGGCGCGGCGCTACTGTTTTTCTGAGATTTTCAGAGGCTTCCGCCAGCTTTTCCAGCGCCAAAAGGCATGCACGGTACCGTTTCCTGCTCGCAGCCAGTTCTTCTTCCGTATCCTTGTAAAGCCGCTTGAGCAGGTCTGTATCTTCCAGCGAAATACCAATTTTGGCTTCCTCTTCTCTTTTATTCAGGATTTGATCGCCAAGCTGCCGGCTGGAGGTCCGGCAAAAGTCCAATTCCCGCCGGATTCGTTCGATATCAATTTCTGCATAGCTCTTACCTTCGAAAAGCTCCTGAAAGGCGTCCTTGAGCGCCTTTTCCTCCTCGGCTGAGTAATGCATGGTTTCCTTCAGCGTTTGGCAGGTTTCTCTGTATTGCGCAGATTCCGCATGCAACTGTTTGATTTCTCTGAGGGCCTGGCTGATTCTGTCCGCCAGGCTCTCGATTCTGTCTGCCGTCAGACTATCTGACGATACGGGTTCTCCTTCCGGCGGCTGCAGCAGGTTGAGATGTCCTGCGGCTTCCTCGGTGAGTCGCTTGCGTTCGGAGACGCATTCCTCTATTTTTTTGCGGAAGCTCTGTCTTGATTCCTCGTAACGTCTGATCCGTTCCCCGTTTATGGAGGCCTCTTCAAAGAACAACTCCAACTCGTTCTCTGTGCCGCAGGAGAACGTTTCCAGAATATCCAGAATCGCCCTGCTTTGCTTCGATCGATTGATCAGGAAAAAAACGCCGGCAGCGGCCAGGACGAAAGAGACGATGACGGTCCAGCTTACGTTTCCAACGCTATTTCTTGTCATATGGAGAACAAAGGTGAGAAAAGCGGATAGACAGGCGAGAATCAAAAACAGAACACCGCACAGGGTAAAGGTCAGACGCTTGGTGTGATGTCCCGACAGCGTTGTCCTGAGCGTGCTGCTTCCTCCGCAACTCTCCAGCTTTTGCAGCAGGTCCTGCCTCAGATTGTCCTGACGTTCGGAGACCTCCAGGCGGTGTATCTCTTCGAGCCAGCGCTGCTCGTCGCTCTCTGTTCGTCTGATATCCAAGCTGTATTGACGGAGCTGTGCCGCATAGGCGTCGTCCGGCGTGTATCCGCCGTGAGACAGCGTCTCCTGTATCTGACGCGCCCGGTTGTCAGCCGCTTCCGCCTTCCTATTTAAGCCGGTAAGCCCCTCGCTTTGCTGATAAAGCGTATATTCATCGTATGTATCCCGCATACGCTGAAGGTGCTCCGCGCGGCATAGCTTTTCCTGCCGGTCAGCATCGAGCTTCCGAATGGAGGCGGTTATTTCTGAGAGATGGACCGACTGCTGCTCCGCTGCCGTAATCCGCTTCTCCAATTGCTCACGCTCCGTTTCCAGATCATATATCCTTCCGCCCTTTTTATTCTTATGCAGATAGAAAACACGCGCCTCGTCGAGTTTTTTTAAAGCGCGCTGTGTACTGACGGATTCATCGGCAGAGAGCAGGATATTTTCGATCGCTTCCTTTACGCTCTTGTCGCCGATCTGCTTGTTTCCAAGCTGACGGACAAAAGCCGTGCTGGAAAATACATCAGCCGATACACCAAACAGAAGTTCTCCGGGATTTCTTCCCTCATAAACCTGTTCACGGGTATTCAGGTCTGTGATGCGCACACTCTCCCTAAAGGAAGGCGCTCTTTTTGAGACATCGGATACGTCCGAAACCGGGCGAACCACCCGCTCGATACGCAACGCTTCACCGGAAGCCGTATGGCAGTCCATACTTCCTGCCGCCATGCTGCGGGTTGGGGAAAGCCAATGCTCCCGTTCGCCTGAGCGGGCGGAAAATCCGTAAAAAATAAACTGCAAAAAAGCGCAGATGGTAGATTTTCCGGTTTCGTTATCGCCTTCAATAATATTAAGACCGGCGCCGAAGATGAAGGTTTTATCCTCGATCATGCCGAAACTTTTAATGGTAATGCTGTCGACGGTCATGGTTTTGCCAGCCTTTCTCCCGTATTTGATTTCGATACATGGGGACAGTTGCTCCTATTTTGTCAGGTCATACCCGCGGAAAGCGCCTGCTTTGTATCTTCCCGCATTGAAATCATATTTGAATGAAACTTGTTTGACCCGGCAGGGCTGAGGCGGAATCTGAGGAATCAAAGCGCGCCAGCCGTGTCCTCCTTTGTATTTAAAGCGCGCTGCCACCCTCAAGCACGGACAAACCGAGCCGAAGCGCCAATTGAGCAATTTCCTTTTCCTCCTCATTGCCGTAGAGCAGCTTTTCTTTTAGAGCGCCATAATACGCGCCGCGAATGGTGGGATCTTCCTCAAGGCTTCTGAGACCGATCTCGGGGCGAGTCTGATCCTCAAGCTCGAATTGCATAAGTGCCGGAAGCTGAGCCGCAATCGCATCACGGCGAAGGACAAGCGCCGGAGAAACATTACCTTTTAGGGTGATGCGAAGCGCGGTATCCTCATCATACTTTTGGAGATGAATGTGTTCCCGTATTTTGGCAGCAGCTTCTGCAGGGTCACTGCACCCGCTGATGTCAAGCGTGTCGTTTTCATAATGCTTTTTAGAAAAGCGAATGCGTTTGATATTTGCGCTGATCGTTTGATCTGCACGCCGCGTTAGTTCCGCATATACCGCACCCTTGAGTCCGGGTTCGTCGAAGCCGCGGCCCTCAAAGCAGCCGGCGTATCCGTAATACGTGCTGCCCGACCGCTGGATTCCTTCAAAGTTGTGTACGTGACCCAAGGCTGCATAATCAATTTTCAGGCGTTCAAGCGTTTCGCGCTTTAGGGGGGCATAGGAGGACTCTGTATTCCGGAGATCTGCGTGGGCGCAGAGCAGACGTATGTTACCGTCTAACGGAAAGGAATAGCTTTCAAGAGGAGAATAGGGGAGGGACTGGCCGTGAAAGGCGTATCCGCATACGGTGGCGCCAATATCGTCAAACTGGAAGCAGGAGGGGGTTTCCTCGCGGAAAATGTAGACATTGTCGGGGAATTCTTCTGTCGCATATTTAGAATACGGCGTATACGGATCGTGATTGCCCGGAGAAATGACAAAGCGGCAGTCGGGGATAGAAGCGAACTCCCGTTTCAGCATTTTTACGGTTTCGGGCAGTACGGAAGCATGGTCGAACAAATCCCCTGCGATCAACACAAGGTCGATGTTCCATTGTTTGACCCGCAGAAACATAGATGCAAATGCTCCGCGCAGCTCGTTTCGTCTGATTTCCGAGAGTTCCGGGTTTCGAAGCGAAAAGGGGGCATCGAGATGAACATCGGCGCAGTGCAGAATTTTAAGCATAAGTGCAAGGTCCTTTCTGATCCTGTGAGTGAATACCGCAGCGTTTGCCATTACGGCTGCATCCCTGATACGGACCTGCAGCGGACGGCGGGAAAACAATAGACATATCTATTCTATGGAACGATACGGAACGTTTGGCCTGTTGACCGATTTACCGCTTTCATTCTCTTTCATAGATTTTAAAATTCATAGTTTTAAAACTTTATCATTGCCTGGAAAAGCGAGAGAACATAAAGCGTTAAAATATGCGGGGACGACTTTTCCGGCGCGGTTTATTTTTGTCTGCTGTTTCATCTTCAACCACAGCCTTTTTAGAAAAAATTCCTGCTGGGTGGGAATAATGGTCTGCGGTGCTGCCGCAGGCAGCAGCTGCATGGAAATGCAGAAAGCGTTCTTCTCTTATTTGTCGCTGCGCATCCCGACGTTTTGTCAATCCATCCTTTGTTCCTCCACGGGTCTTTCATCATGACCTATCATTTTAACGGTACACCCCTGCTTCAAGGCGTCCGGCAATCATTTAAAGAATACAAAGAGTAAATCGCCTGGCAACAGTCAAAATTCGGGGAAAGATGCATGCCGAAAGCAGCAAACGGCATGCTGTCTAGTTTTCCGTGAATAGATGCGCTGCGAAATAAACGAATTCGCAGAATCTCCGTAACTCAGTTAACCGGGCGGAAATTCTTCAGCAAGCTCTCTGTTCGCCGCTTCCCGATATCGCTCTGCTAATGCAGAAACCTTTACGCCGGAGGCGGCGGCTGTGTGCAGTGTGTCAAGAGTAGCAGAACGCAAGCCTGCATAAGCCGGACTGAAGGCAATGCTGAAATCATAATAAACAGTGTCTCCGATGGTTTCCAATGAGTCTAGGGATCGCTCGTCCCTCACAACGTAAGCCAGACGGTCGGCGAGATATCCTTGCTCGATATAGGAATAGGAGGCTGCGAACAGCGCCTGCAGGATCTGTCCGGTGACTTCGGGAGAAGCGCAGCCAGCGGGCACGGTGAGTACCGGGGCCAGATCCGAGGCATAGGTAGAATAAGATTCCTGCGTCTCGCTTACCTTCGGCAACGGCAGAAAGCCCCAGTTGACGCTGATATCCGAGAGCTGCAACATTTTATCGGCAGTATCGACGAGAAAGAGCAGCTTGTTTTGGCAGAAAAGACCGATTGTCGGCGTGGTTGAGAGGATATTTTGAGGGACAGCGGATGCGCTGCTGTCGTATAGGACTGTGCGCATCACATCGGCTAGAAGCTGCATACCGTCTGTATCATCGGAAAGCACCGGGGTTTGATCCTTGCCGGATTCTACAAGCTTCAGCCCGGAGGATGCAAGCAGCAGAGATTCCAAATTCTCGTCCGTCCATCCGGTCAGCGCATGCCCGTAGGCATCGGTGGCGTTACCGTTTACATCGGTCTGCACCTCGGAAGCCATGCTGAAAAATGTATCCCAGGTCCATATACCCTCGTCTATTGCCTGATACGGACTGACAAGCCCGCAGGCTTCAGCCAGATCCTTGTTGTAATATACGCCGTAAAGGCTGTCGGGATTATAAAGAAAATCCCCCATTACTGCGTAGGTACTGCCGTTTGCGGAAACAGTCTCCATAGCCTCTGTATGGAAATAGGGCGCTTCCAGGTCCACGTTTGGCAATGTGCGAAGGTCCTCAATCAGTCCGGCCTTTTGAAACCGGCCGACCCATGAGGCGGGGATTGCATAAAAATCAGCGATATAACGGCCTGTTGATGTTTCCTTCGCCGCAAGTGCTTCCTCGTACAGCGTCTCAATATCATATTCAAGAAAGATGAGATTGGCGTTGAATTTATCTGCGACCATTTTGTTGCGCTCAAGACGCAGATTATCCCATTCATTGTTAGAGGATGCGGGTTTAAACGCCGAAGCGCTGACCGTTGCAATGATGACCGTCTCGCCGCCCAAATCCGTGGAAGGGAGTGCTGCGAGCAGGGTCTCAGCCTCTTTGCGGATATCCTCCGGCTTTGGACTTGGTACTTTCTGTGAATCCTGCGGAGCGCTGTCTGATGTTGTTTCGCTGTCGCTTCCCGGAAAATTGATGCGGATAATACCGCAGGAGACGAATGAGAGAAGAATTAAGGAGGAGAGCGCCAGCAACAGCAGGCGCAGAAAAAGACGCGCGCATATTGAATGTGACATGTAGAACCTCTTTTTATACAGCTTGTATATGCCTATGCAGCAAAATAGTGCCGAAGCAGACCTGGCAGCAGTCATATATGGTGGGAAAAGCTTGAAAAATGGAATTTTGTTATATGCCGTACAGCTTCTGTCGAATATCCATACAAACACGATGCGCATGCTCTCTCCGGATATGGGATCTGAAGCGGCGCATAAAACAGTGGTTTGATTGGATGCTGTTATTCTATTATAACCGAAAGACGGGAAAAAATCAATGATTTCCACCATTTTAATAAATGACCTGCGCTTCAGAAAAGATAGAGCGCGATCCCGGTCCGCAATCATGGATGGGCTGTTTGGTTGGTTTCGCCGACGCCGGTTCGTCCGCGGGAACGGAGGACTTGATAGGGGCATCTGTTTGCGCCGGTTGATGCCTTCTCCTGAAGAGCCACACTCGCGTTAGAGCCAAAAAAAAATGAGATCACAAAGCGGGTCCACGTGAAAGACTGTCAGGAGAATGTTTCTGAGCAGAAAAAACGTGACGGCAACCGCCAAAAGGCTCCAGGCGGCGGGGGCAACAGAGAGCTGAATGCGTCGGCCCTTGATGAGACAAAGAAAGGCGCGGATGTCGAAAAAAATAAACATAGCGGCAAAATAATATAGAGGCGGGTAGCATAAAAACGATACCGTAAGCCTGCCCTCAAGCAGGGAAGAAATCGCCCGCGTCAAGCCGCAGACCGGACAGTAGAGATGTAAAAAGTCATGAATTTTGCATGAGGTGAAAGCCGCCGGAAGAGACGAGCATATTTCGAGATAAAGCGGAAAAGACAGCAGCAGACCGCACAGAGCGAGATGTATTAACAGATACCAAAACAGATCTCTTGTGTAAACGGCGCTTTCGCGATGCATATTCTGCCACCTTTCTGTGAAATTTATTTTAAGAAACTTATAGGCTCTCTTACATGTTGTTTCAGACCGGACCGCCGCATATATATCTGAAAAGAGAAGGGCACGGCTCAGAGAGAACCGGATTCCGGGCAGGAAAAGTTTGAAAGATAAATCATTCAAAGGCAAGTTTTGTACCTGACGCGCCGTACAGAATGGCGCGAATTTTCATACGGAAATCTTCCCAAAACATTGCTTCGCTGCAGGAAAAGAACGGTCATAACGATGAAAAAATGTGCACAGCCGGCGTACCGCTGTGCGATGACATGGACGGAGACCGTGCACAAGTTGTCAGGCAAGCCGGCATTTAAAATCATCGTAGGAGAAACGATGCAGAATCCGGCATACACCGCCGGCATCGCGTACGGCAATGGTCGGAAGCGGCATGCCGTTAAAGGTATTGTTCTTCACCATCGTATAAATGGCCATATCACGGAACGTCAGTCTGTCTCCGGGACTTAGAGGCTTGTCGAAGGAATAATCCCCAATTACATCGCCGGCCAGACAGGTGGGCGCTCCCAGCCGATAGGTAAACGGTTTTTCGCCGGGAAGTCCCGCGTCGTTCAACGGCGGACGGTAAGGCATTTCGAGGACATCAGGCATATGGCACGCGGCAGAAGTATCGAGTATGGCAAAGGGATAATCGTCATATGGCGGAACGTCCAGCACCGTGGAGATCAGAAAGCCGGCGTTGAGCGCGACAGCTTCGCCCGGCTCCAAATAGACCTGCACGCCGTAGGTTTTCCGGACATGTTCAATGCATTTTTCAAGCAGACCGATTTGGTATCCCTCCCGTGTAATGTGATGTCCGCCGCCGAAATTGATCCATTTCATCTGTTTCATACAAAAGCCGAAGGATGCTTCCACCGCTTCCAGCGTTTCTGCAAGTGCATCGGCATCCTGTTCGCACAGCGTGTGAAAATGCAGACCGTCTATTTGATGCGCCAGAGCCGGGTCAAAGTAACGGCGTCGGATGCCCAGGCGCGAACCAACCGAGCAGGGATCATATTGTGCGTGTCCCTTCTGCGTAGAATGCTCCGGATTGATACGGAGTCCGACGCTTGCACCGAATTCGCGGACCGTATCACCATAAGCCAAAAGCTGTGCTGCGGAATTAAAAACAATATGGTCGCAAATACTGGACAGCTCCCGGATTTCATCCGGCCTGTAGGCAGCGGAAAATACATGCGCCTCTCCCTTCATGTGCTCTCGTCCGAGCCTTGCTTCGTACAAACCGCTTGAGGCTGTTCCGTCGAGGTATTCTCCGATGAGAGGGTACAACGTATAAAGCGAGAACGCCTTTTGCGCAAGCAAGATTTTACACCCTGTACGCCGGGAAACCCCTCTGAGTATTGATAAATTTCTGAGCAGCGCGGCTTCGTCTATTAAATAACAGGGTGTGGGGAGTTCATCAATATGCATATTCATTACCACGCCCTTGCGGCGGCAAAGGCTGCCTTTACAGAATTTGTCCTTATTAAACCGGAACTTTCGCGAAGCGAAACGCTCCTTTTGGAATAGCTGAATCGACCTGATAAAATAGTTTAATATTTTTGACGGAAAACAGCGCATCAGGGGAAATTTGAGACGCGCCTGCTTTGAACGGCGCATGAAATATTCTGAGACTGTGAGCTTGTAAGCCTGCGCCCTTCTTTATTATGACATTATGAGCGGCATGGAGCGGCTGCGGGCAGGCGCGCAGCCCCCATAAACAGATTCTGCCTGTTGCTGCATAAAGCATGCGCACCGCGCCATCTCTTGTATTCCGGACCGGAACGGTGCACGCCGAATGAAGCGTCAGATATCTCAGTCCTCCACCAGCGCCGGATCAAAGCTCTCCTTCCACGGGAGCCCGCAGCGGTTCATCTCTGCCATAAAGGGGTCCGGGTCAAACTCTTCAATGTTGTGAACGCCGGGCATGTGCCAAGCGCCTGTCATCAGCATCATCGCACCGATCATAGCCGGCACGCCGGTTGTATAGGCAACCGCCTGGGATCCCACCTCTTTGTAGCATGCTTCATGGTCGCAAACGTTATAAAGATAGTACCTTTTATCTTTTCCATCCTTTTTTCCGCAGAAAATACATCCGATATTGGTTTTGCCCTTTGTACGTGGGCCGAGGGAGGCCGGATCCGGAAGCACGGCTTTTAGAAACTGAAGTGGAACTATAGGCCGGCCCTCAAACATGATCGGTTCGATGGACGTCATACCGACATTTTGTAGGCATTTCAGATGCATAAGATAGCTTTGCCCAAAGGTCATGAAAAACCGTATGCGTTTGACATTGGGAATGTTGATCGCCAGAGATTCCAACTCTTCGTGATGCAGCAGATACATATCTCTCGGTCCGATCTCTGGAAAGTCGTAGACACGCTTGATCTCCATGGGCTCTGTTTCGATGAATCTGCCGTTTTTGTAATAGCTTCCTTTAGCAGTCACCTCGCGGATGTTGATTTCCGGATTGAAATTTGTTGCGAAAGGATAACCGTGATCGCCCGCATTGCAGTCCAAAATATCGATCGTATCGATCGTATCGAAATGGTGCTTCAGCGCATAGGCAGAAAATACGCCGGTCACGCCCGGGTCGAAGCCGCTGCCGAGCAGAGCTGTGATACCTGCCTCCTCAAATCTTTTTCGATATGCCCACTGCCAGCTATATTCAAATTTTGCCGTATCTTCGGGCTCATAATTGGCCGTATCGAGATAGGGCGTCTTCGTTTGGAGACAGGCTTCCATAATGGAGAGATCCTGATAGGGAAGCGCCAAATTCATGACAACGTCCGGACGACAGGCGCGTATCAGTTCCGCTACCTCCTCGGATTTGTCTGCATCGACCTGTGCAGTTGTAATTTTTGTCTTTGTGTGCGGCGCAAGCTTGTCCTTCAGTGCATCACACTTGGATTTTGTACGGCTGGCGATACACAGTTCTTCAAACACATTGCTGTTCTGAGCGCATTTGTGCGCGGCTACAGAGGCCACGCCGCCGCAGCCTATAATCAATGCTTTTCCCATTTTTTATGACCTGACCTTCGCCTAAGCGAAAGCTTCCTTTCATTTTGTTATTTAGAGGGATTTTATAAAATTCAATTAAATATTGAACAGGAAATCGCCGCCGAAGCGACAAAAGCTGTAAAACAAGTTCTGCTTGAAGCACGTTTCAAAGCCGCCTTTTTTAAAAGGACCTCTCATTCTGTAAGGGTCTAGGTTTTCAGTGGAGCGCGCTTGGCGATCCGTTATATTTATTTACATACTTTTCTATGTGCCCGGGTGAGCGCAATCAGCATTTCGCGTACCAGCTTGCACGCCGCAGCTGTAGAAATACCGCCTGCATCATAAGGCGGCGAAAGCTCCACGACATCGCAAGCCACGACGTTGGCTCTGCTGCATACGGCTTCAACCGCTCGGCGAACGTCGTCGAAGGAAGCGCCGCCGGGTTCCGGCGTTCCTGTTCCCGGGAAGACAGACGGATCCATGACATCGAGATCCACGGTCAGATAAAGGGGCGTACGCCCAAGCCTTTCTAATTTTTCATCCAGCCCCGTAAAATGGTACGGAACCAGGAAGGTGTGCTCTTTGGCAAAGGAAAACTCCTCCCGATCGCCGGAGCGGATACCGAACTGGTGAATTCTGCCATCCCCGAGCAGATCATGGCACCGGCGAATGACAGAAGCATGTGAGAGCTTTTCTCCGAGATAATCGTCTCGCAGGTCGGCATGTGCGTCAAAATGAATGAGGTGCATCTGCGGATATTTCTGCATCGCTGCACGCACGGAGCCGAGCGTAACCAAATGTTCTCCGCCCAATAGAAAAGGCAGCTTGTCTTTGTCTAAAATTTCCTCAGCCCATCTTTCTATGTCCGAAATCGTCCTGGTCGAATTGCCGAAGCTTAAGTCCAGGTCGCCCATATCGCAGACACTTGCTTCCTCCAGATCTGCGTCCTGGTAGGGACTATAGGTTTCCAAGCCGTATGATTCGCTGCGCATGGCGTGCGGACCGAACCGCGTTCCCGGGCGGTAGGATACGGTCCCATCAAAGGGAGCGCCGAATAAAACGATTTCGGCATCGCTGAATTCCTTTTCGCAGCCGATAAAGACTTCGTGGCTTTTTTGATTCATCTTTTATATGCGCCGTTTGCGGCGTCCTTTCCTTTTGAATGGGAGCATATGAACCTGTACAGACAGCGCGCGGAGTTCTTCACAAACAAATTGTGTTCAAGCCCCTTTACTGTAACGTTACGAAATAAACCGGACCGAAACGGATAGCCGGCTGATTCTACGCTCTTTCTATTCTACGTCACGGAGCATTTCTTCTACATAGGTCGGCAGAGCAAATGCACCGGAATGAAGCTTTGTGTTGTAATATTTTGTACGGATGCCGCGCAGATTCCATGCAGCGGCACGCAGATCAGCGACCGGGTGATACTGTTTGGAGGAAAAACCGAAGAGCCAGTGACCGGAGGGGTAGGTCGGTATGTGCGCCTGATAGACCCTGCTTATGGGGAAGCTTTCTACAATGCGCTTGTGTGCACGCTGCATCGCAGCGGCGTCCTCCGCGTAAAAAGGGCTTTCGTGCTGATTGATCATAATGCCGTCCGCATGCAGCGCTTTGTAGCAGCTTCCGTAAAATTCTTTGGTAAACAGTCCTTCACCGGGGCCAAAAGGATCGGTGGAATCGACGATGATAATGTCGTATTCATCCTCGCAGGACCGGATGAATTTCAGGCCGTCCTCACAGGTAACGGTCACGCGCGGGTCGTCCAGGCGACAGGCAGTCTGGGGGAGATATTTCTTACAGACCTCTATGACCAGAGGATCGATCTCAACGAGATCGATATGCTTGACGGTTTCATATCTGGTGAGTTCACGGACCACGCCGCCGTCTCCGGCGCCGATCACGAGAATGTTTTCCGCGTCCGGATGGACGGCCATAGGAACATGCGTGATCATTTCATGGTAAATGAATTCGTCCTTCTCTGTCAGCATCATATAGCCGTCCAGCGTCAAAAAGCGACCGAACTCCCGTGAATCGAATACATCGATCCGCTGAAATTCACTCTGTGCGGAATATAGCTGTCTTTCCACTTTGATCGAAAACTTGGCGTGCGCGGTATGACGTTCTGTAAACCATAATTCCATTCGCTGCTTATCCTTTCCGACTATCGTGTTTTTCCGTTCGTTTTATGACATTTGCTTCAATTCAAATCATTACATTTAGCCGTTCGATATTCAGGTCCTCAGGGCCGGTCATAGAGCAGCCCTTTTCCTTTGCGTATTTTATATATTGAATGATATCCTGCGTAATGCGTTCGCCAGGGGCCAAAATCGGTATACCTGGAGGATAGCACATGACAAATTCACTACAGACCCGGCCTGCCGTTTCATCGAGCGGCATCGATTTTTTGGAGGCGTAAAAAGCTTCCTGCGGAGTCGCCGCCACCTGCGGGTCAATATACTCCTGAGAAAGCAGACCGGTTTTCTGACGGCGAAATCGCCGCCTGATTTCAGAAAGTGCGCCGATCAGGCGTTCTGCATCCCTTACCCGGTCGCCTATAGACAGATAGGCGAGGATGTTTCCCAGATCTCCGAATTCAATTTGGATATCATATTCGTCCCGGAGCAGGTCATACACCTCTATGCCGGCCAGTCCGATCTCAAGCGTATGCACGGACAGCTTTGTTTCGTCGAAATCATAGATGCTGTCTCCGTTGACAAGCTCTTTTCCGAAGGCGTCGTATTCCCCGATTTTGTTGATTTCACCTCTAATGTATTTTGCCAGCGCCTGTACCTGCCGAAAGATTTTGGAGCCGTGCAGGGCAAGACGGCGCCGGGAGATGTCCAGACCTGTCAACAGAAGGTACGAGGCGCTCGTTGTCTGCGTCAAATTTATAATTTGACCGGTATAGCCTGCGTTGACGGCCGGCCCCAGCAGCAGGAGAGAACTCTGCGTCAGACTTCCGCCGGACTTGTGCATACTGACTGCTGACATATCCGCCCCCACACGCATGGCGGCGGCCGGCATGTTTTCACCGAAATAAAAATGTGTACCGTGCGCTTCGTCTGCAAGCAGCAGCATGCCGTGGCGGTGCGCGAGGTCGGTAATTTCTTTCAGCGCCGAGCAGATGCCGTAATATGTCGGATTGTTTACAAAGACCGCCTTGGCGGATGGATGCTCGCGTATGGCGCGTTCTACCTGACGCACAGACATGCCCAGCGCTATGCCGAGCCGTTTATCGGTTTCGGGATTTACATACACCGGAACTGCGCCGCAGAGGACCAGTGCGTTGATGACGCTACGGTGCACATTTCGCGGAAGTATGATTTCATCTCCCCGCTTGAGTGCGGTCAGCACCATAGCCTGTACAGCCGAGGTCGTACCGTTGACCATAAAAAACGAATGAGCCGCGCCGAATGCATCCGCAGCCAGCTGTTCAGCCTCCAGGATGACGGACGTCGGGTGACAGAGGTTGTCGAGCGGCTTCATGGAATTGACGTCGACAGATACGCATTTTTCGCCTAAAAAATCTACGAGTTCGGGGTTTCCTTTGCCCTGCTTATGACCCGGTACATCAAACGGCACGACACGCTTTTTTTTATAGGACATCAGCGCTTCGTATATGGGCGCTTTAGTCTGTTCGTTCTGACTTTCCGGGAGGGGCGGTATGCTGTCGGGTCTCGTAACGCCGTCGTGCCCCGCTGCCGTTATGCCGGGGATTCTTGCCTCGGCTTCTTTTTCGGGAGGTTCTATCATCATCCGTATATATTCCTTCCGCTGAAAATTTCTATCATTTCCCGTCTTAAGCTGTTGGTGATTTCCAGACGGGTCTGAGGCGCAATTTCAAACACATCTGTATTGAACAGATAGTTCTGCAGATCAATTTCCTTTATCAGCATTTTCGTATGAAACAGGTTGGCCTGATATACATTGACATCCACTGCGTCGTAGCGCTGCAATGTTTCTTTGTTGATATATTCTTGAATGGAAGTAATATTGTGGTCGATAAACAGCTTTTCACCTGTTACACTGCGTGTAAAGCCGCGCACGCGGTAATCCATGGTGATGATATCGGAATCAAAGCTTCCAATCAGATAGTCCAATGTAGACAGCGGCGTGATCTCGCCGCACGTCGCGATATCTATATCTACACGGAAGGTTGCGAGGCATGTATCCGGATGGTATTCAGGATAGGTATGGACGGTGACGTGACTTTTATCCAAATGCGCGACAATGGCCTCATCGTTTATGGGAACCATGGAGTTTTCCGCAATTAAAAAAGTCACCGAGGCTCCCTGCGGGTCATAGTCCTGTTTCGATATGCTCAGGACATTGGCGCCTACCATGGCTGTCAAATCCGTCATGATATTCGTCAGTCGTTCTGAATTGTATTGCTCGTCTATATATTCGATGTACTTTTTTTGCTCCCGCGGCGTTTTGGCATAACATACATCGTATATATTGAAGCTGAGCGACTTGGTTAGATTATTGAAGCCGTAGAGAGTCAATTTGTTTTCCATATCTCGGTCCCTTTTCTTCTCTAGTTTATGTTTTGGAAAATCGCGGCTGGCGTTTCTGCCGAGTCTGCCGATCGTTTTTTCTTATTATGTGCAGTTTCTTCTGATTTTTACTGTTCCCAAAAACAGTTCCAACAGAATTGCCGCGTCAGCTCATGAAAGACGGGGGTACATATATTTCGGGTGGATTTTATGAACGAATTGGTCAAAGTGCAACACATTTTCAGAAAGGAGGAAAATTCAGGTCGCCTGAACGCCGTGACTTACGCAAATTAACCGCAGATGCACTTTGGGCGGCTATACCTCACTATATATAAAAAACGCGCGCCGGCATCATGGAAAAGCGTGTTGCATCAGGACGAAAGATCTCTGGACCGGCAGAGGATAATTTCGCTGTTGGCTTTTCCTCACAGCCAAAGGAGTCCGACACCTGACGCCTCATTGAGTTTTGACACGCAAAAACGCAAATGAGCGTACCCTATGTACACATCACTTGCGTTGGGCTATTCCTTATGGGGTTGTTTGACAGAATTGGACGCGCTTCCCGCGACATATGTGCAAGAACACGCAAAAAGACTGTCATTTCCCAATTCTCACCCTGCGGGCTGTTCGAGTCTATATAGCAAATACTACTTTACCACTCTTATTGACCGTTTCACAAGTTGATGCGTGCCTTGACACGCGCGGGTTATGAAGTAACCAACTTATAAAATAATGAACCGCTCGGTCCAATCAATAAGGCAACTTCAGTTGCCAGCCGGAATATCCGGCAATCGGCATTTGACCCGGCTGTCCGTATGGCCTCAACTTCCCATAACGGAAGTGGTCAAAACATTTGCTTTGGAAAGACTCTGTCGATTGTGGAAATCACAGTTTCTCCAAAATTATTATATATCATACCACGCCATGCGAAAAATGTCAAGTGGCGCCGCAAAATTTTTATGTGTGGGATTTTATCGACGATGGACTTTTTCAGGTTGGCCTTCAGATCCTCAGCGTCTCCATTACAGTATGTAGCAAATAGACGGAAAAACATGCGTCTATGCCGGTTTTCCAGGGCGAAAAAAGCGGTTACAATAGATGAGAATGGTTTTGGAAAAGCGATAAGGCCGGTTGGCTGCGTTTTATTTTGAAGAAGATATAGGGGCGACGCTGTGGGTGAGAAAAGGGGGTAAATCAGACGAGCAAAACGCTGACTGACCTCAAAAGGGAATGATTCTATATGAAAGCATATTTCAACCTGAATTTTTACAGAAACATTGAAAGAAAGGAAATTAGATGATATGATGACAGGCGAAACGATTGCCGAGCGTATATGCAAAATGACAGAGGAGCTTTTATCTGTTGAAAAGGTGAATCCTTCTAATACCCTGGCGGAGATGGGATTCGACTCCATTCTCTTTATCCGCCTAGTCGTACTGATCGAGACGACCTTTTCTGTTCAGTTTGAGGACGAGAAGCTTTTGCTGAGCCAATTTCATAGGCTCGAGGATATCATTCAATATGTGGAGGCGCTGCATAGACAGACGCCGTCATAAGCCGGATCAGAGGGAGAGCGGCAGTCAAAGAATAACGTTCCCTCGGTAAACGGAAGCTGCGAAAATATTTTCTCGTGCAGTCGTGTTCCTTAAGGGACTGACTTCCCTGAATGCTTCACTTTTTTGAAATTCATATACGTATATCGGCCGAATACGACAGTTTATTTAAAAACCTCAGCATCAGATCTTGCAATTTGCGATGGTATATGGTATTATAATATGCGTGACATAATGTTGCATCACTGTAAAGCTTGCGGGCCGTGCACCGCAGATTTGACTGAGCGTTGCTCAGTCATCCAAAGCCGGGATTTTCATGGTATAATGTGCACGGTGAATTTGTAGTACCAAGCTGTCTTGGAATTGCCGTTGTTTTTACGAAGTAAAACCGCGGGGAGATATCTTTCCGCTCGCAGGGAACCGCGTGCTGCCGGAAAGCACTTGTTATTCACTTGCTGCTGCCCAATTTGCTCTCTTCAGGGTAAAGGCTCCGGCGACGCAGGGGATCTTTTCAGCAATCAGCACGCCAGAGAACAAAAAGTACAGCCGCTGTTGGCGGCATTGGTATCCGGTCCTTCAGGAGCGCCTTAATCATTTTGCAGAGCGCTTCTGTGCCTTCTTTTTTACCAACCGGATGAAATTTCATTTGTATTACAGTTGACAGAGTAGATTTTTGCGCGTAAAGTGCCGCGGGAACGGGGAGTTGTCCCGCGGACGAAAAAGCACAGGCGTTTGCCTTTGCTCTGCGGTGCAAGGATCGCATCCCGCTGTTACAACGAAAAGCATTTCCTTTCGGAACTGGATATTTTGCTGTAACAAGAACAAAGAAACCCGTAGGGTCTCAATGATGTCTGTCGCTGCAAAATATTTTTTCGGGAGGATTTTTTATGGAAACTCTTTATCGCACCCCATTTTCCCTTTCCTATTGGAAAACGGCAGGCCGGGAGTTCTCGTCAACGAGGACACTGGTCGCAGCCGCCCTGCTCAGCGCCATCTGCGGTGTGCTCGACACCTTTTTTATACCTGTCGGCGGCAGTCTGCTGCAGATCCGCTTCTCCTTTTTTGCGGTGGCGCTCTGCTCCGCGGTAACCGGTCCTCTGATTGCCATTCCATCCGGATTTATTGTGGATTTAATTAGCTATTTGGTCGGCGGCGGCTCTATTTACGGATATTTTCCTGGCTATATCTTATCCGCCATCGGCGGCGCAGTGATCTATGCGCTGTTCTTTTACCGTACACAGCTGACACTTTTGCGGGTTTTTCTGGCTAAGCTTCTGGTTAATCTGCTGATCAACGTTTTGCTTGGCTCGGTATGGCGCGCTTATTTCGGAGGCAAAGCGTATATCGTATACCTGTGGTCTTCTGGACTGAAAAACTTGATACTGCTTCCACTTGAGGTCATTGTGCTGACATATTTTCTGAAAAAGATGCTGCAGCCGCTAAAAAGGCTGCATCTGATCGATCCGGCCGTGGAATTTACCATGTCCAAGAGAGATATCGTCATCAGTATAGCTTTGGGGATTATTGGTGCGGCTGCACTGCTGTGGTATCTGTGGAGTCAGCTTCCGCGCTGAATAACGCAACGGATTTCGAAGAAAGCCGGAACCGCTTTGGCGGCCGTCCCGCAAACCCTTGGTTTGCGGGACGGCCGCTGGTCTTGTCCTCATGAAACAAATTGTCCCATTCAAGTACGATGATAAAGTCTATTTTTCAGCATAGTCTGCCCATTGACCGACTCCTTCTGTTTTTCTGTTCAGAGACAAGCGGAAGCTTGATTTCCTGCTGCCTCAGCCTGTGTCAACGAATTTGTGCATGAAAAAACTTTTAAACGATACTTTCGCCGCCCCGGGCGACGTATTATCGTATTTTACGGAAAGATACGATTTTGCACCTTTATGTATCGACTGCGTTCG
Organism: Clostridiales bacterium; assembly: GCA_019415985.1. Classification (GTDB taxonomy): domain Bacteria; phylum Bacillota; class Clostridia; order Oscillospirales; family CAG-272; genus CAKTAA01. The sequence continues at coordinate 16,925 of DXYE01000004.1, read as the reverse complement.
GCAGACCGGTGACGGTATAATTCCAGGCCACCGTATCCCCGTCCTGCAGGTGATAAAGATTACAGCCGGTGCTAATGTTTTGCCCGTTGACGGTATACACCCAGCCCGACTGCGGCCCCACATCAAATTCATACAGATGCTCTATTCCCTCGATATATACGCTGTCAAAAATACTTGACACATCTCCCTCATATTCGAGCTGCAGCTTGTAAGTACGCGCTGCCTGGGTTAATAGGTCGAATACGGAGGCGCCTTTGGAAACGACAATCTCGGTTGCGGAAAGGATGACACCATCGCTTGGGAGAGTCTCCCGCAACTGCTCGTTCAACTGACTTTTATCTATCGCTTCTGCACAGGATATGGAAAGTATAACGCGAATTTGGTCCTCCGCGGAGGAGGTGACCGCCGAGGAACCGACGCTGAAATGTTGTTCCACCGTTTCCAAACGCGAAGCGATAAAGTAGCCCGCCAAAAGAACGGCGCAGATCGCTGCAAGGGATATATACAGATTTTTCATACGGCGGGTAGGCTTCATGGATTGTTTCCTTTCATTTAACGGATAGTACGGAGCGGGCAGAGGATAGAAATGAACCGAATGTATCTGACGAACACAGAATCCCTGTCTAACGGAAAGCAGAGGTCAAAATATTTGAAAAAACAGCCTGGAGCATGAAAGCGTTCAAGACTGAGGATGCACACCTTTGATTTCAAGGACTGCAAAAAGGCGGGGGGAGAGACAGGACTTTCGTGTATCTGATCTCTCGAAGAGAACGCGCCAAATAGCAACCTTCTCGTACAGGTACGAACATAAGACATACATGGCGTCTGCGCACTCCCTCCAAAACAAAACCCAAACGGAAAGCCTCAGCCGGAGACAGTCACGCGCGTATCGCCCAGCGACGGTACATAGCCGCAGTCGAAAACTTTTTGGACCAACACGGGCTGGATATCTGGATACGTCCAATTCTCCGGCAGCGTTTCCATAAGATAAATGCAATCCATTTCCGAATCCGGCAGCTTGCCGAGTTCCGATATTTCGGCATAGTACAGCATGCCAAAGGTTTCATCTCCGATGGGATTTACTCTGTTTTTACCGGTGACAGCATATATGCAGATGGGGTGCAGCGTATATTTCAACGCCCCTGTCTCTTCGAAAAGCTCCCGTCCTGCCGCTCTTGGAAGTTCCTCGCCGTGCTCTCTGTGCCCGCCGGGAAATTCAAGCGTTTCTCTCTCTTTATGCTTACACAGGATCCATTTGCCGCGATATCTGGCCGCAATCACGACAAATTGAACACATTCGTCGGGAACGTTTTCACAGAACCTTACAATTACATTCATGGTCATGTTCCTTTCTCTCTTACCCGGTTGTGTTTTCCTTAATCGAAGATAAAATAATTTATTGAAAGATTCAACGCTCATTTCGGATCATGCAATTTACGCAGCTCCACCTGCATGATGGTCCTTGGCCGAAAAGCACAGAGGGCGGATCTTCCCATCGCCTTTTGTCATAAGCCATGGTAGAAAACATTACAACATTACAATAGAAATTTACGGCTTTACCCGATCTCGTTCCTCTGAGCGGCACAGAGGCGCTTGCATAAAGGGCATGACACATGCGCGGCGTGGACGCAATGCTATAAGGAAACTTTTTTGAAGTGCAGTCCAGAGCTAAAGCCGAAACGTTATGAAAATAGATGGCTTGAGAAACAGCCGAGCCTTTCTAGAAACTGCGAACCGCCGCTGGAAAATAGAACCGAGCAGCTGATTTCCGTAAAACGATTTACCGGGCTGTTCTGCGCAGACGGAGAAAAAGAATCACGGCGCAGCCAAGTGCAGTAGATGAAAGCGCCCATACGGCTCCGTCTCCGGTCTGCGGTGCGCTGGACCCTGTTTCCTCTTGAAAATCATGGTTTGAATCAGACGTTTCAGATTCCGGGACATCGGTTTCTTCCTTGTTCGTCTCGGTGCCGAATACAAAAAGTGTATCTTGACCGTGCTCAGCCCGAATCAGGGCTGCAATGGTATAGAGGGCCTGTACGCTGGCTGTCGTATCGGCATTCTCGTCTCCCGGCAGATGCCGAATCCCGCCATCCTCTGTTTGATACGCTGCGAGCGCTTCATACAAATTTGTGCCGTTTTTTACAAAGCGGCTGTCGTTCTGCCAGTCTACGCCGAGCGTAGAAAGAGCCAGCAGAACCTGAGCCGTGCTTTCGGCGTTCTCGCCGCTGAAGGGATTTCTGTATCCTCCGCTTTCACACTGTACGCGGGAAAGCGCTTCAAGCGCTTCGTCGATGACTTCCTCAACGGTTGCGCCGTCTCTTTCGCCGCTCTGACCGTAAATGTCCGTTGTATTTCTGTAAGGCGAGAGCGCGATCAGCGCGGCAGCCGTAATATCAGGATCCAGAGAGGTACCGGTCAAAGCAAAACCTCCGTCGGCAAGCCGCATTCGGATGATTTCATTTAAAATGCTTTCCCTTGTGGCGCTGGCATCGGAGGGCGTTTCATAGCCTTTGGTATCGAGAACGATCAGACCCCAAATCCAGCCGTTTATTCCTTGTTTTCCTAAGGATGTACTTTCATCTCTGGCGTAAATACCATCGGCAATCAAATCAATGCCATTTACATCGGTCGGATCCCCGCCGGCTGCAAGGATGCCCAATGCGGCGCGGTGCCATTCCGTCGCCTTATTTGCACTGAGTTTTTGCGGAGTTTCATACATTTCGGCAATCCAGTCCGAAAGGGCGTCCAGATATTCGCTGTAAGAGCCGGGTTCTCCGAGACGTTCCAAGGCGAAGACGAGCCAGGTCAGCGTCTGAACGGGCCTCTGTTCCCACAACTCAGGGGATAGGAGAGGCTTGTCAGCTGCAATATCATATTGCAGCTTTTCCCATTGTATGATTCCATCTGCAAAGTCCTCATAGGATGGCGGAGCCGAATACTCGCCTCCAGCGTTTTTCGGCTCTGCCGCCCTTGGAAACATATTGGCGGATAGGAGAACGACGAGAAGAAAAATGCAGATCTTTTTCATGTTATCCTGATACCTTTGTTATTCAAAGGTTTCCTTTCTGAGAAATTTATGCAGTTTCAGCGGAGCTGAAACCAATTCAGCGGAGCTGAAACCAATTCAGCGGAGCTGAA
>DXYE01000004.1:8346-13687 GCA_019415985.1 Clostridiales bacterium | reverse complement strand
TTCAGCGGAGCTGAAACCAATTCAGCGGAGCTGAAACCAATTCAGCGGAGCTGAATTTTGCAGTGCAGGAAAGGCTCCGGATTTTGATACAAAGATTTTGCTGCAACAAATTACCTTTGCTTGAGTAAGCCTCCCCTTGCCCATAGGAAGAAGGGAAGCGATGCATAATGATATTTTGCGGCTCGCCGTTTTAACGCTCAACAATCTAAGACTGTAAGGCATAAAAGAGGGACAAACATCTATATGACCAAAGAGACATGATTCCTTTTTCGTGAGTAAGTATACTGCGCATAGCAGGAGAAAAGAGCATGCTTCCTGCCGTTGATGTCGATTTGAAAGGCTCTGCACCGGCACCTATTTTGGTCCTGCTGATATACCAGCATAGCAAAAGTCGGCTGCTGCTGTCAAGGCGCTATTGTACTGCCTGACCCGATTCGAGCATGGTATCGAAACGATACATCTCCGGAGAGAAGCTGGCATTCCCGTATAAAATGATGACGAGGTCCGGCCTAATCTGAAGAAGCGTCTCTGTCAGATTACCGGTAAATCCGCGTAGATCCATCATATGCGTAGTCTGAAAGCAGGTGGAAAGAAAAGCCGTAAAGGGAAGAGCGAAAGAATCCTTGACAATGGCAACCGTTAAGTCATTGTCCATCTCTAAATTTTCAATGCGCAGATGCCCGAAATCGTATTGAAAATAGGAGGCATAGCGATTTTGAGTCACATCATCCGACAGCAGAAGCTGGTCCCGGATAATGGTTTCACGGAATGTCCCCTGCCATTGTGGTGTATCTTCCGATTCATAAGGATTGTAAATATCGTAGGAGGTAGAAAAGCGGGGCAGCAGGCAGGTATAATCGTCAAGACCGCACAGCGTTGCGCTGACACGTCTGCCCTGGGAGCCCAGGAAATAGTTCTCAAAGCTGAGTGCTTCCCATGCCTCAGGGGCTGTCTTTCCGGTATCCAGTCCAAAGGCATACGTTTCGTTCAGATAGGAAACAGTATAATCGTAGGCTGAAAATGCCGCCTGCGTTGTCCAGTGATGATCGGTTCTGTAGAACATGAGGGCGGGGTCAAAGGCTTGGCTGGCTAGCACTTGGCGAAAGCTGAGCGCATTTGTGCCGCCCTCCTGAAGCAGCCGGAGCATGGCATCGGCATTTGCCGTGGCCGCACTGTCCATACCGAGCGGAAATTCCGTATATCCCTCGATATATTTATTCGGCGCCTGCAGATAGAGTAGAGGGATGCCGGCGGCAGACAAACGCTCGTTTAGCTTGTTCACCGCGCCGGCATAAGGCGCTGCATCCTCTGCCGGGGTGTAAAAGTGTAGGCCGTTGTGATTGTCCCGAATCATATAGGTATACATTGCGTCCTCGAAAACGTCTGCTCCGAGGATATTTTGCACACCGGCATAAACCGAAATAAAATTATCAAAGCGATAAAAGCCTGTGTCGAAGGCAGTTTCAATAGCCTGCCTTTCCAGGCGTATTTTTTCCGTAACGGTTTCGCCTTCAAAGGCGAGAAGGGCCTTTGCGTTGCGCAGGACGGTCATGGCGCCGCAGCCGAACAGAATCAGGAGCGTCAGAACAGCCGTAACGGTTGAACGAAGCGATTTGAATGATTTTATAGGTCTCATTGGAAATCCTCTTTCCCCAAAATATAAAAATCGGTATTATTAGGTTTAAGACACCTGCACGGTGCTCTTGTGCGACGGTACAGTAGGACGATATGTTGTCTGACCGCGCGCGGATGTCCTTCCGATTATCAAAAATGATGCAGCCAAGTGCGCGGCGCCTTTTGGGTTCTGTGGCCGTGCGCATCAGAAGTTGAAATAAATGAATGGATTATAGGTTCCCTTCAGCAGATACGATATACAGACCAGAAGCAAAGAGCAGAGTGCCAGGGGATACAAAGTATCGCACACCGCAGCCGTAATTCTTCCTGCACGGTGTCCGACGCGCATGGCATCCAGTTTGCGGTTCACATATGGCGCCAGAGGCAGAGCGAAGAGGACTGCTGCTATGAGGTATGGGGCCTTCTGTGTCACATACATCAGAAACCGACCGTCGACCGCAGGGTCCGTTAGAGTAAACATCGTGCGGAAATACTGACCGGCAGCGCCCAAGGTCTCGGCTCGGAACAGAACCCATCCGAACATAACGGCAAGAATGGTATAGATACGGCCGAGACAGTTCTGAAGCGGCGTATGCTTTGCATCTGATTTCACAAAGCCGGGGAAGAACAGCTTTTCCACTGCGAGCAGGACAAAATAGAACAGTCCCCACAGCATGAAGTTGAAAGACGCTCCGTGCCATACGCCTGTCAAAAACCAGACGACCAGCAGATTGAAGAGCAATCTCCTGCGACTGTTCACACGGGATCCGCCCATGGGAAAGTAGACATAATCGCGGAACCAGGTGCCGAGAGAGATGTGCCATCTGCGCCAGAATTCTGTCACGCTTGCAGAAATATAGGGATAATCGAAATTTTCTAAGAAGTGGAAGCCGAACATACGGCCCAGGCCAATGGCCATATCCGAGTATCCGGAGAAGTCGTGATAAATCTGAAGAGTATAAGCGACAATGCCCAGCCATGCCATGGCGGTGGACAGAGAACCTGCCTCAGACAGTTCAAAGGCCTTGTCGGCAATCAGCGCCATGGTGTTAGACAGAAGCACCTTTTTAGCAAGACCTGTCAAAAAGCGGCAGCAGCCCTCAGAAAAATCCTTCCAGGTTTCCTTCCGATGACGGATCTGTTCCGCAATGGTTTCGTATCGGACAATTGGACCGGCAATGAGCTGCGGAAAGAAGGCTATGTAAAGACCGAGATACAGCGGATTCTTCTGAGCCTCTGTGGTTTTGCGGTAGACATCGACGACATAAGAAAGCGCCTGAAAGGTAAAGAAGGAGATCCCTATGGGCAATGCGATTTCAGGTACGGCAAAGTCCGCTGAAAAGAAAAGGTTCAGAGAGCGGACCGTGAACATCAGATATTTAAATACAAAAATCAATCCCAGGTTCACGATAATACTGAAGATGAGCCATATTTTTCCTTTCCCGCCCTTTTTCTGAGAGCGGCTGATGGCCAGGCCAAAGAGGTAGTTTAGGAGAATGGATGCAAGCATTACGAAAACAAAGCGGCTTTCTCCCCACGCATAAAAAAAGATGCTGACCAAAAAAAGGATGGTGTTTTTTATAGCTATATGATTTTTGAAAAGATAGTAGAGCGTTATGGTGCCGGTCAGAAAGGCACATAAAAAAATTGTATGGGAAAACAGCATGTCGGTGTATCCTTTCACAGAATGTTTCTATGGAAAACCGGCTCTGCGGAGACGCCGGCACTGTACTGGTTTAAGCTACTGAAAAAATTTTCGGTCAAGGCAGCGGAGCTGTATGGCCTCTGCCATATGAGGGATGCCTATGGTATCGCTGCGCGAAAGATCGGCAATGGTTCGCGCAACTCTCAGAATTCTGTCGTATCCGCGTGCAGAAAGCTGCATGGAACGGAAGGCCTGTCCCAACAATTTTTTGGCGCCGTCATCCATACGGCAGAACTTTTTGAGCTGTTCCGGCTTCAGACGTGCGTTGACCGCTGTCTCTTCACCGGCGTTCCGCATTCTCTCTCCTGCAAACGCGCGGGCTCCGACGACCCGTTCGCGTATCACAGCGGAGCTTTCGGCTTCAGCTTCCGATGTCATTTCTTCAAAGGTAACCGGCGGAACCTCAATTTGGATATCGATCCGGTCGAGAAGGGGGCCGGATATGCGTGAAATGTAATTTTTGACATCCGCCGGACGGCAGGTGCAGGCGCGTTCCGGATGTCCGAAATAACCGCATCGGCACGGATTCATCGCACAGATCAGCATAATGTCGCTAGGATAGGTAGCCTTTCCGCCGACTCTTGTGATGGTCACGCGTCCGTCCTCCAAGGGCTGCCGCAGTGCTTCCATCGCATTGCGACTGAACTCAGGCAGTTCGTCCAGAAACAGTACGCCGTTATGAGACAGAGAGAGTTCTCCCGGAACGGGAATACGGCCGCCGCCCGTCAGACCTGCGGCACTCATGTTATGATGCGGCGAGCGAAAAGGGCGCTCGGTTAAAAGCGTTGTGTGCGGCTTCAGCAGGCCTGCGGCTGAATGGATTTTGGTGGTCTCTATGGCTTCCTCAAAGGTCAGCGGCGGGAGTATGGTAGGGAGGCGCTTGCTCAGCATGCTTTTTCCCGCTCCCGGCGGTCCGATCAGCAGGACATTGTGGCCGCCTGCAGCCGCAATTTCAAGCGCGCGTTTGGCGCGTGCCTGTCCTTTGATTTCGCAGAAATCGATCCCGTAGGAGGGGATGTGCTGGACAAAGGAGGCGGGATCATATGTAAGAGGGGCGATCGGCGCCTCGCCGCGTATGTGAGACAGAAGCGCCTGTACGTGCTCGACCGGATAAACGCGGATTCCTTCGATGACGGAGGCTTCCTCGGCATTTTCATCCGCTACGAATAGCTCTGTCAGCCCGGCGGCACGGGCAGCCAATCCCATGCTCAGTACACCTGGTACGCCGCGAAAGCTTCCGGATAGTGAAAGCTCCCCGACAAAGCACATCCGCTGGAGCTGGGGCGGCGGGAGAACTACGCCGGCGCACAGCATGATGCTGACCAAAACGGCCATATCGTACGCAGTCCCCTCTTTTTTTCTGTCTGCCGGCGCCAGATTGACCGTAAGAGCAACGTTGGGAAACTTTATGCCGCTGTTGGATACGGCTGCCCGAACGCGCTCGCGTGATTCCCGGATGGCCGTGTCTGGAAGTCCGACTATTTCAAACTGCGGCATTCCCTGCTCTGCATGGCATTCCACAGTGACGGCATAGCCTTCAATGCCGTTTCTGCCGGCGCTTTTTACTGTCGCAATCATATGGAATATCCTTCCCCTTCGTCTGAATTGAAAAACAAGGAACTCTGTTCTGTATCAAAAAGCGGTGCAGGATTGGTTGAAACATACACAGAAAAATCGCCGACGCGAATCTTCGTTGTACCTGGGGGACGTATCTTTCGTGTGCGAAAAGTCTCATAATTTATGCTCGTGGATTCTTGGCAGTACCGAATCTTTTTATTGTTGGCTTTTTATCGCAGTTCAAAGACTGCAAAGTATTCTGTTGCGGTATGCCATGAGAGCCCGGCAGTCTTGCGGAACGCAATACTGCGGTACACGGCTGACAATAGTTTTACGGTGATGAAATAATATGCCGTACATATTATACTATGAGAGAGCCCGGCAGTCTTGCGGAACGCAATACTGCGGTGCACGGCTGACAATAGTTTTACGGTGATGAAATAATATGCCGTACATATTATACTA
>DXYE01000004.1:5779-8246 GCA_019415985.1 Clostridiales bacterium | reverse complement strand
CAATACTGCGGTGCACGGCTGACAATAGTTTTACGGTGATGAAATAATATGCCGTGCACATTATACCATAAAACGGAACATTCGTAAAGGTCTTTGTCGGGAAAAGCTCCCGCTGAGCAGCAGAGTGAACGTAATAGTTCAGCCTGCCGACTGGACGCGGTACGGAAATTACACGCCGTTCCGCATTATATAACGATTCAGGCCCGCCGGATATTTCGTCGGTGGGAACGGCCGGATTTAATAGACCACGCAAGCCGTCTGATCGATTCTGTATTGAAGAAAATAATGAAAGAAACACATGAGCGTATCTTTGAACGAGATGATGACCGATTAGACTATTCAAATTAAAGAGGGAATGCCGCCAGATGTTGCCGTAGTCTTTTTCATACGTGGACGAGGCGGACGGGAGCTGCCGAAAAACGTTGCGTCAAAGGAAAGCCTCATGGGAGATAGGGAGGCGAGGCGCTCACCAGGAAATCAGTACGGAGATTTCTTGCTGGGCTTACAGAAGCTGGAGGAACACAAAGCAGGGGGTAATGCAGCAAGGAGACGTTTCAGAGGGCAGCACAGAGTTTCACTGTGCTGCCCTGAATGTAACATTCGACTTGAAAAAGAAACAACAAAATCTAAATAAATTGGCGATAGGAAAAATATTGAAACGATCTTGCCTTATACCGCTCATAGAATTGGGAAAGCGACCAACGGAAGGTACGAAGGCTTTGGTGTATGCGGTTTCAGGACTTTTCTTGCGGTTCGTTTTCAGATTTATTTTCTGTATCCAGCTTGCCGTAAATGAGGGTTTGATTTCTGAGCAATCTTTCATCGTCCGGCGCAAGAGCGACCGCCTGCGCTATGCTCTCAGCTGCTGCGGCATAATTTCCGGTATAAAAATATCCAAGTGAAGCGAGATCATAAGGTAGACTGCCGTAAGAGGCGGCTTCGCTGATATAAGTGCGCGGTCTTTCTGTAATTTTCAGCGCTTGTTCCGTAAGATAGATAACGGCATACCAATCCTCACGCAGGTATGCTTCCATTGCGGCGTCCAGCCAAGGCTCCCGCAGGTAAGGCGCCTCGGCAATTGCGCGAAGCAGCCATATGCGGGCAGCATCTGCCTCTCCCTTCTCCAGATAAGCCCGTGCGATATAACGCATAGAGGCGCAGCGTTCATCTGCCCAAGTTGCACTTTTCATTTGCAGATGACGTGTGAGTATGGCTATGCATTGATCCCATTTGCCGTAATACATGTATTCACGACCCAAATAATGCATATTGCGATCGTTTTCCGGGTCTTCTCTTATGGAGAGTTCCAAAAGCTGGAGATACTGACCCCTCGATTTCGTTGGATCCGCATAATGGTCGAGCTGAACGCCCTGTGCGTTGACGCGGCGGCATTCGCCCGGCCCGGTATAGCATATGACTTCATGCACAGGATTTTTCCAGGTGAAATTGTGCCGGGCGTGAATCTTGTCGATCCAGAAAACGTAACCCTCGTTGCCGTGTTCATCAAAATTCCAGGTATAGCGGTAGCTTGCTTGCTGCGTTCCACTCTGCCAGGCCGCCTCCAGCTTTTCACGCCAGCCGGGATGAAAGACTTCGTCCAGGTCGGTGGAAACGCAGATATCTGTCTCCTCCGGCACGTGGGCAAGCGCATGATTCCGAGCGGTGTCAAAACGCCAAGGGTCAATGGTTTCACAATAGACAGTGGCGCCGAGCTCACGCAGCAGCGGTACGGTACCGTCGGTTGAGCCGGTATCGAGCACCACGATTTCGTCAGCTTCAGACATGGAGCGGTACCAGCGTTTTACAAATTTTTCTTCGTTTTTACAAATTGCATATACACAGACGCGCAAACGGTTCATATATTAACAACTCCTTTTCTGTCAATGTTTCGCCGTACTTAGCGGCATAGCCTGTCGATATGAATTGAATTTAAAAATTGCAGAGAATGAATGGCAATTTTTTCTATGGAATTATTTCATTCTATTATTTTTACAGCCTAAAGTGCACATGCGGGGTACAGCTAGCTAATATACTTTTTCGAGATGGTAGCTGGAAGGGGTGTAATAGACCGCCGTTCTTTATGTTTCGGTTGATCCCGTAAATATGTCATTAATCTGTTTTAGAAAAATTAGGCTGTAAAAAGTAACAGGTAAGCGGGAATGATTTAAGGGGAAGGGCAATGCAGAGCCGCACTGCCCTTTCCTTAATGATTTATTATCGGTATATCAGGTGCTCAGCAAACCGGCTGTACGCATGTTAGCCAACAGTTGATTGAACTGTGTTACGATATCACCTGAACCGGTTGCATCATTTACTGCAGCTGCAGCAGTAACAGAACCAGCAGGACCGGTCGGACCTGTAGGACCAGTCGGACCTTCAGCGCCAGCGGCACCGGCAGGACCGGTCGGACCCGTAGGACCAGTCGGACCTTCAGCGCCAGCGGCACCGGCAGGACCGGTCGGACCCG
>DXYE01000004.1:0-5679 GCA_019415985.1 Clostridiales bacterium | reverse complement strand
CTGTAGCGCCAGTTGCACCTGTGGCGCCGGTCGGACCCGTAGGACCTGTAGCGCCGGTTGCGCCGGTAGCACCCGTGGCACCAGTTGGCCCTGTTGGACCTGTGGGGCCCATAGGTCCGGGAGCGCCCGGATATCCCATTGGTCCTCTGGGACCGGTAGGACCAGTCGGTCCTATTAAGCCCGGACACCCGCGCGGACCGGTAGGACCAGTTGGTCCAATGGTTCCGCAGGAACAGCAACACGGCGAACAACAGCCGGCTGAGGAGTGGACATGTGTCTTGATTCCGGACAATTGTTCACAGTTATTGTTGTTATTGCAGTCACATCCATTTATTCTCATGAGATGTTTCACGTTCTCCTTTCATGGTCTTGCGGAAAATTCCCGCACTACATGTTACGCACCAAGGTCGTTTCAGGTGAAATATTTTTTACACTGTTATTTTTAAAATAAATCAGAGACATGTGTTTTAGCCGCATGATTAATTTATTTTTTCAAAATACGGCAGGAAAAAGTTGATTTTTTATTTGGGCAATATTTTTTGATAAGCACTGTTCTTCTTAGTTTAAAAAATAAATTAATTAAAAATGTATTCGTCCTTTAGTGGAATAGCGACCGATCATGGAACCTCAGTTATTGAGGCGTTTGAGGGCACGGCAAACGTCAGGCCTTTTCACTGTCCTAAAAAGCGGCCGAGCGGTAGGGCAAAAAAAGCCAGCCCGGCAGGGGCTGACGAAATATAGAACGTATATAAAAATGGGGGGTTATTATAATAAGTTTATAAAGCCGCTTTCAGAAAAGTTCTTTCAATAGCATTTTAATATATGCCATATATTCGCGTACAGAGCTGGGAATACGGCGGAGAGGGTTCTGAGGCGCACTGGCCGCATAGACGGCTTCAAGACCGTATTTTTTACATAAGAGTCGTATGCGGGGGATATGGTAGTCACTGGAAACGCAAACGATTTTTCTGTTTTGCAGGCCCCCTGATTCCAGAAGTTCCATGGAAAACAAAATATTTTGCTTTGTGTCTGAAGCCATGGTTTCCAAGAGAATTCTTTCCGATGGTATGCCGTTATCTGTAAGATAACTGTACATGACCATAGCCTCAGGCGTTCGGTTATGGGGGCTGCTGCCGCCGGAGACGATACAGACTGCTGAGTCATTTTTGTACAGCAGTGAGGCGGCGAGATCGAGTCTTTCTTTTAGCTCCGGGGAGGGGGCGTCCTTGCGGACACCGCCGCCGAAAACCAACAGGACTACCGGTTCGTTTGCCGGAGGAGGTGAATCCGGCTGCTCTGCTGCGAGATAGATACAGAACGTCAGATAGGTCAGACAAAACACAAAGACGCCGGCTGCATATACGCCGGCACATATGTGGAAAATCCTCCGCCGGAGCCTGCGCCGCCAATACCGACCCGACACCAGAGGCAGCAGTGTGACCATACATACAGCGAATGGATAAACGGCCTCGGACATCCTGCCACCATATAGGATCAAACAGAGTAAAAAGGAGCCAAAACACAGGAAGGTGACCAAAGCGCATACCAGTGTACCGGAAAGAATTGCGCGGCGAAGCCAGACGGCTCGCACAGCTGAGGGAGCGTTTTTCAAAGACTGTTCCATATGCCGTTTGCCTCCTTTGATTTCATCCTCATTACCAGTGGTGCATGAACTTAACAAAACATCGAACGAGCATCTTACGCGCCCCCTTTTTACGATGTGTATATTACTTAATATCGGGGGTATGCTGTATGAAAGACAGATAGAAACCGCGTACTGGCTCAGGAGGGTATGGCGCTAATGTCTCGCAGCAGGCGGAGAAAGATGCCGTAAGGCGTCAAGATATCCTATGCTGTGGAAGCCGGATCCATACCTTTACCGTATCAGTATAGCATATCCATGCCCGATTTTCAATGCACGTCGGTGAAAAGACAGCGCTTGGCCGACTGTATCCTTAAGGGCAGTCAAAGTGTATTGGGACAGTTGACCGGCAGAGAAAATTGTGGTACAATGTGCACGGCATATTCTTTTATCACTTTGGCAGCGGCCCCTGCGCGTCAAAATATTATGATGGCATCAAAGGAATCGTTCAAAAACAATGAGATTCTGTAGAAAGCTGCTGCAAAAAACAGAGAAGAGCGGCAGGATAAAATACTGCGGCTGAAGGATGCAGCGGGGCCTTTATTTTAAAGGCGCAGATCGCTGTGAGCTTGGGGAGGACAGGATGGAGCGAAATGGTGCAATCTGCTATTTGGTGGGAGCGGGCCGCCTGTGCGGACCGCATTTTTCACCTGAAAAAGAGGATCTTGTCATAGCGGCGGATGGCGGGTATACACACCTTCAGGAGCTAGGTATTCGCACGGATCTGCTGATAGGCGATATGGATTCTCTGTCCGGTGCGGTTCCGGAGGGAGTACGGGTGCTTCCGTTTAAGCCCGAAAAAAACGATACGGATATGGCGCTGTCAGCCGCTTACGCTCTTACGGAAGGCTTTCAGCGTATTCGCATATATGGAGGCAGCGGTGGCCGTTTTGACCATACTTTGGCAAATCTGCAGCTTTTGGCGTATCTATCCAGAGCAGGCGCAGATGCAATTCTTTACGAGGAAAGCGCCGTTATAACAGCGGTTACAAACGGCTGTTTGAAATTTCCTGCCGGAGAGGCCGGTTATCTTTCGGTCTTCGCACACGGTGGATGTGCGGAGGGCGTATGGGAGCGGGGACTGAAATATCAGCTGAAGGATGCTTTGCTGAGGGATGACGTGACGCTTGGCGTCAGCAATGAGTTTACGGGAGAGGCGGCAGAGATAACGGTGCGGTGTGGTACACTGATTGTCGTTCGTCCCTTGACGGAGGAACAGAAAAGAAAGGCGTCATGGTTAAAGGACTGTCAGGATACCATCTAAAAGAGACTATAGATACGTGAAAGGCGCAATAAAAGCGATGTCAAGAAAAGAATTTTTGCCGGTCACAAGGGAAGAGATGCACGAGCTTGGCTGGGACCGGCCTGATTTTGTTTATGTCTCGGGAGATGCATATGTCGATCATCCGAGCTTTGGCGCAGCGATCATCACACGTGTGCTGGAGTCGCGGGGTTACCGCGTCGCAATGCTGGCGCAGCCGAATTATAGAAGCAAAGAGGATTTTATGCGGTTCGGCCGTCCGCGCCTTGCATTTCTGGTATCGGCAGGCAACATTGATTCCATGGTTGCGCATTATACGGCAGCGAAAAAAAAGCGTTCCTATGATTACTATTCCCCTGGAGGCAGAGTCGGTCTTCGACCTGATCGGGCAACCATTGTATACTGCAACCGAATAAGGGAGGCATATGGCGATGTTCCCGTGATTCTTGGCGGCCTGGAGGCCTCACTGCGCCGTTTCGCCCACTATGATTACTGGGATGACAGAGTGCGGCGCAGCCTTCTTATTGACAGCCGCGCGGATCTGCTTACCTACGGCATGGGTGAAAAGATTCTTATAAGGCTGGCGGAGCTGCTGGACAGAGGTATTCCTGTAAAAAAGATACGCGATGTCAGGGGAACGGTTTATCTTGGAAAGCGCGGAGACGCCGTGCCCTGTGCGGCGCCGGAAAGGCCTGCATTGGGCTTTTGGGACTACGATGTATTGAAAAGTAGCAAAGAGGCTTATGCGGAGGCATTCGCGGTGCAGTACCGAAATCAGGACAGCATAACCGGACATGTTCTGGTGGAGTATTACGGTGATAAAATGCTGGTACAGAACCCGCCGATGCCGCCTCTGACACGCGAGGAACTCGACGCGGTTTATGCACTCCCCTATATGCGCGCACCGCATCCATCCTATGAAAAGGATGGCGGAGTACCGGCAATTCGAGAAGTTGAGTTTTCCCTGACGCACAACCGGGGATGCTTCGGCGGCTGTAATTTTTGTGCTCTGGCGTTTCATCAGGGAAGAAGCGTGCGTTCCCGAAGTATAGAAAGCGTAGTAGAGGAAGCGAAGCTTTTGACCGAGATGCCTAATTTCAAGGGATACATTCACGATGTCGGAGGACCGACAGCCAATTTCAGAGCGTCTGCCTGTGAAAGGCAGCTTGAGGAGGGTGTCTGTCCGACGCGCAAATGCCTTGTGCCGACGCCCTGCAAACATTTAAAAGCGGATCACAGCGAATATTTGGAGCTGTTGCGTGCACTTGAGGCGCTGCCCGGTATCAAAAAGGTTTTTATCCGTTCGGGAATCCGCTTTGATTATCTGCTGGCCGATCATACGCAGTCAGGGGATCAATTTTTCAAAAAGTTGGTCAGAGATCACGTGAGTGGGCAGCTCAAGGTCGCACCGGAGCACTGCTCTCCCAATGTGCTCCGACTTATGGGAAAGCCGGAAATCCGTGTGTACGAAGCCTTTAAAAACAGGTTTTTTAAAGAAACAGCGGCATGCGGCAAGGAGCAGTACCTGGTTCCCTATTTGATGTCGAGCCATCCGGGAAGTACGCTTGAGGACGCTGTAGCACTCGCGTTATATCTAAAGAGACAGGGGTACCAGCCCGAGCAGGTTCAGGACTTTTATCCTACACCCGGTACAGCGTCTACGGTCATGTTTTACACGGGTATCAATCCGTTTACAATGAAGCCGGTTTATGTAGCACGGACGTATGAAGAAAAACAGATGCAGAGGGCTCTGCTGCAATATGCAAGGCCTGCCTATGCAGACCGTGTCCGCGAAGCGCTGCGGACATGCGGCCGTGAGGACTTGATTGGCTTTGGGCGGGACTGCCTCGTCAGACCGGAGTCACGGAAAGCCGACAGCGGAGCGTATACTCGTACTGCCATGAAGGAGCACAAATCTGGAAAAACGACAGAATTAAGAAAACGGACCCCCTCAAAGCGGATCGGCAACAGAAGGTCCGACCGCAGTCTTGAAAACAAAGGTCGCCCAAGGGCGAAACGCAGATAGATGATGCAGCAGGTTTGCAGATATTTGTATGCGTGTGAGCGTTTTCTGTTAGGCATTTGACACAAAAGGCGTGCTTAAACAGAAAACAAAGCTGAGAGTTTAGGCCGCATTGACTATGCAGATCTGTTGCGTGTGATGCACCGCAGACTTTGCCCGACTGAACAAGTTCAGCGTCTGAGCAAAGCGCAGTCTTGCCAAACTGTTGGGATTTTTATGGAATGTTTCTCATCAGATCCTGAGCCGCGCAAGCAGAAAGGATCCGGACTTCATTCTGCTGATGCTGCAGAATAAAGCTCGGACCCGCCGTATGCTGTATAGAGCCGAAACGCCTTTAGATCGGGCCATAAAGGATGAAATATTGGGTTTTCGCCGGATCTTTTAAACGCAGCAGAAGAAAGTCTTTGTGCTGCCGAAATATCGTGTTAGCATCCGTCAAAAAGGAACGCTTTGGAGAATTGCCTCTTATTGAATTGCCAAACGATGTTCATATGCTTGAGTCAGGCCTTCCCTTTCTATGCAGCAGGATGTAGTCGATGTCATTTTCGGTTCGGGTCTATTTGTGTGCCCCAAAGCCTTACTTCATCTTTTTGTTAAAGCCGTATTTTTGTACTGTCAATTAAAAAGCTTATAAAAATGTGTGCTTTGAACACTTGTTTACTAAAAAATAAAAAGAAGTCGGGTACTTTAGGGGTGTACCCGACTTCCTTTTGCCCAAATACATAGGCTTTATAACTTCTACCAAGTTATTAT
>DXYE01000039.1 GCA_019415985.1 Clostridiales bacterium | reverse complement strand
AATATACACGACGTAGCATTACATCGTCGTAAAACAGCAGTAAACCGTGCACAGAAGATTTGTTCATCTGCGTTTTTCTCTGTCATCACAAAATTGTCCGAGATTCAGTTCGTAAAAGTATGATAGTAGAATTTGTATTTTACATAAAGGGATTTAACTTACACGGGATAAGATCTCACAGGTTGATGTAATTTGTTTTTATCAAAATATCCGTTCTTCGGCTGATAAAAGGGAGTAGCTTGCACGCAACAGTGCCATAAGCGGCGACAATACGGAGGATACTGTCTCCCGCCCTTATTATAAAAAGCAAGACTTTTATGGCAAGTTTTACCGATTTAAAAGGATCGGAAATTTGTGCTATAAGGGTCTTTTTTTGGTTTTCTGGCTGAAATGCTACATACCATGCCGGTCAGCTGACATGAATAACCGTTTATGAAAGAAAGGAGCAGTTCTGTTGAACTGTAAAATTTAAAAATGGAAGTTTTATATGAGAACTTATTGAAGTTGCAATGGCAGCAGATCGTAATGTGGATCATAGGCGGCGTGCTGATCTTTTTGGCGATTCGAAAAAAAATGGAACCCGCGCTGCTTCTGCCGATGGGATTCGGTGCGATTCTCGTCAATCTTCCCATGTCCGGTGCTGTTGACCAGATTGTAAACGGTGAAACAGAGGCTGGTGTTATCGATCTGTTGTTTAATGCCGGAATTGCCAACGAACTGTTTCCTCTGCTGCTGTTTATTGGTATCGGCGCAATGATCGATTTTGGTCCACTGTTGGAAAATCCCAAGCTATTGTTGTTTGGCGCGGCTGCGCAATTCGGTATTTTTTTCACATTGAGCATGGCCTCCCTTATGGGATTTGCCTTGAAGGATGCCGCATCTATTGCCATAATAGGCGCGGCAGATGGACCGACCTCCATTTTTGTGGCAAACTTTCTGAAATCCGACTATATCGGCCCTATAATTATTGCCGCATATTCTTATATGGCACTGGTCCCTATTGTTCAGCCGCCGATTATACGGCTCATTACAACCAAACACGAACGGATGATCCGCATGCCGTATGAACAAAAATCCGTTTCTAAGTTGACACGTATTTTGTTTCCCATATTGATTACCGTCATTACCGGACTTGTGGCGCCACGGTCCGTTGCTTTGATTGGCTTTTTGATGTTTGGTAATTTGATCCGTGAATGCGGGGTATTGAACTCCCTTTCGGAATGTGCACAAAATATGCTTGCCAATCTTGTAACCTTGCTGCTCGGACTGACTGTAGCGTCAAAAATGCAGGCTGAAGCGTTTCTGCGTGTAGATACCCTGATGATATTGGCGCTTGGATTGATCGCCTTCGTTTTCGATACCTTTGGCGGCGTATTGTTTGCTAAGGTTATGAACCTGTTTTTGAAAAAGAAAATTAACCCTATGATTGGGGCAGCCGGCATTTCAGCATTTCCCATGTCGGCCAGAGTTGTTCATAAAATGGGATTGGCAGAAGACAATCAAAATTTTCTCTTGATGCATGCGGTCGGCGCAAATGTATCTGGCCAAATTGCATCCGTGATCGCCGGCGGTCTTCTTCTAAACTTTGTTATATGAATGTCACATAAAGAAGGAAAGAGAGGGAAGTATTATGCCATTTAAAATAAATATACAGGGATTTCTTGATACACTGCCGATCATGGGAAAGGGCATGCTTGGTATTTTCATTGTCACCTGCGTTATTATCCTCACCGTAATTCTTTTGAACAAGTTGACCGCTCTCCGTAAGGATCGTGACGAAAAAGATGGATCGTGAGTTTAATTGGGTATCATGCCTTTTTCACGCATACGCCTTGCTAGATAAACCACGGGCGTGTCACAGAGACTGGTAACCACATATATGGCAAAGGTAGAGATGATGATTTGCATCAACGTCTCGGTTGAATAAATACCCCAAAAGGCACCGATATTATAGAGTACGGCGTTCAGAAGCTGAGAAGCCATGGTTGCGGCATTGTTGCGCAGCCAGAGGCCTTTCCGTCTGTCGCCGTATTTCTTTTCGGTGGCAGACCAAATCGTATGGTAGAGCCAGACGTCAAAGCGCTGTACAAGAGCGTAAACAGCCATGCTGACCAGAATCAGGCGCGGTGTATTTGCAAAAAGCGTACGTATGGAGGTAGAGGCCCAGTCGTTAACACTAGGCATATACAGAAACCAGGATTGTGATACTACAACAAAAAGTATTGAGAGAAATATACCAATATTAACCGCCTGTTTCGCAGCCTGTTTCCCGACATTCTCACTCAATATATCCGTGACGACAAAGGTTGTTGCAAACAAAATATTTCCGAGTGTCATTTCGATGCCAAACGCTTTCACGAGGATAAGTACCTCGATATTGGCGAGTACAGTGGCAAAAACGAGAAACGGTGTTAGCCCCTTTGTTCCAAAGAGTCTGTAAGTAAGCAAAAGCGCCCCGTACATAACGGGAATACTAATAAGCAATAAGCACTCATTCATGATAAGCGTCCTTTCTGAAATCCCGCCGCGATAAAAAAGCTTCCGTGTTTGATGGAACTCTGCCATCAGACATGGAAGCAAAAACATATGAAAATATAATATCATATGTGGTTTCCGTAGTTTTGTTTAACGACAGGATGGTCACGAACTGTCTGATTTTGTTTTGTTTCAGCACGGCCTATTATATCAAATAATGACAGTTCTGTCAAGTTTTGCACTTGATTTTCGACTAAATTCAGCAAAAGACCTCTATGTGTAAAAGAAAGAAGCGAATAACAAAATTAGATCATTTATATATGGTTTATGAATAAACAGAGTGGTCGCCTGGCAATGTTTTTACTCAGTCTTTTATTTTATAATTAAGTGCGGATTTTCACTCTATTTTAATTTTCTAACTTTTGCTTTCACGGCTGTCGTACTTCACCATTTGATAAAATTTTTGAATTTCTTCGGAATTGCCGAAAGTATGTCTGGAAAGTTCCTCCATAAATGCTTCTCTTAATGTAGAATTTTCAAGCAAATGCTTGCAGCTTCTATAAATACCTTCCGATGATATTTCGCAGATTTCTCCGAATAAACCATTTTTTAGCTGTTCATGCGCGGAAAGATAGTTGGTGACGACAATGGGCTTACTCAGAATTTTGGCTTCTTCGACCGCAATAGGCTTTCCCTCATGGCGTGAGGGCTGTACATAGAGGTCACAATCCTTTATGTAAGGATACGGATTTACCGTTGTACCGAGAAAAACCAGGCGGTCTTCGACGTTCAGCGTCGCTGCTTGGTCCCGAAGTACCCGAATGTCCTGTTCCTCTCCTCCGCCTAAAATATACCATTTGACATCAAATCCATCACGGCAAAGCAGGGCGAGCGCCTCGACGGCCATATCATACCCCTTCTGCTCACTGATACGGCCGACCGTTAAAATCCGCTTTCCGGCAAAGGAGTGATCGGTAAAGGAATCGCCATGTCCGGCCATTTCACGTACAAGTTGAGGATTGTTGATGTTTTCCATAAGTACACATCGATCTGCAATCTGAGGTAGATGGCTGCGAAGAGATTGATCTATAACTGATGAAACGGTAACAACTCTATCACATTTTAGAAAATAATTCAGATAGGTCTTGTCGTCACGGGGGGGATTTCCGTAATCAAAATGGAGCCATGCAATCTTTTTCTTTGCAGAGACTTTATCTACCATATAAAACATGGAGCGGTCTCCCCAATACGCAACGGCTATATCATAGTTTTCTTTCACAGACGGGAATTTCTGTAGCAGCCTGCACCACAGTCTTGTAGCCGTTTTTGAGCGTGATTTTTTGTTTAGCAAAATTTTCTGGAGATAGGGAAAGACTTCAAACAATACCAGCGGATTTTTTTTTCCAAAACAATTCCAGATCGTTTTGACTGCATTTCCAGAAGAAAGTTGAAACATATCTCCGTATTCTTCCATTTCTATGATACGGATCTGCGGAGGAAGGAGCGAAAGAAACAGTCCCTCCTTCTTAGCCAGGAGAAGATCCACATCATATTTGCCGTAATCAAGGGCACTTGCGAAGGACAGAAATGATTTTTCTGTGCCCGCGCAATTCATGGTAATGCCAATAACTAGTATTTTCTGCTTCATGAGCTAATACTCCCCTATGTTATTTTCGTTTTCTATCAGTGATGGAGATACTTTGAAAGGTCCGTCATCTTTTAACGTTTTGAAAATGGCATACATGAACTACTGTTTATGCCTATCATCTGGGCAGTATGTTCATATGCAAAGGAAGCCGGACTATGGGGCCAGGGCTTAACGAATAATTGACTTGTATTAGATAGAACACGCTTGAACACTCAGACGCAAGTTTTTTAATCAATGATATAGACAAACTATTAAATATGCAAAGAAAATGACCAAAATTAGAGAATCAAAGCAGGGAGATCGAGCGGTGCCTGAGCAAGCGCAATAAATCCGGATGCTTCAAGTTCCCCTCGCGGAGCGTATCCATATGCAGCGCCAATCGCATCAATATTCATTTTATGAGCTCCCAACGCGTCGTATTTTCTATCACCGACCATGACAATTCCCGTATTACCCGGCTGAAGGTTCAGACGGCTCAGTGTTTCCTCAATCACCTCGCATTTTTCGGTCCGCCTTCCGTCGAGCTCGCTTCCGACGATACAGTGAAAATAAGGGGACAATCCGCAGATATCAAGGATTTTCAGCGCATACATCTCAGCTTTGGACGTGGCGACAGCCAGCGTCACGTTTGCATCCTGAAGCTGATTTAAAACTTCAAAGATTCCCTTATACACCTCATTTTCATATATCCCCTTGTCTCGATACCGTTCGCGATAGATTCGTATCGCCTCCTCTGCTTCATCCTGCGTCAAACGGGCGAGTTCCATAAAGGAATATTTGAGGGGCGGGCCGACAAAAGCCTTCAGTTCCGAACATGCAACATCTATGCCGAAGTGCAGTAGAGCGTGCCTTGCGCTGCGGGTAATGCCTTTTCCCGAATCTATAAGTGTACCGTCCAGATCAAACAGTACTGTATGATATCGACTTTTTGCCATAAAAAGCTTCCTTTCAGATTAGAAACATGTTATAATATTTAAAATAAAATGATCAAAACCATGGGAGAGATGAATGGATTTTAGGCAAATGAAATCAGAGAAAAAAACAGAAGGACGGCGAACGCGTTTGCTGAGGTTCTTGTGCATCCATATAACCGCGTTCGCCGTTGGATTTCTGTATATTTTTGTAGTTGGCTGTCCCTTTGTAAAGCTGACTGGCATTAGTTGTCCGGGGTGCGGTCTATCACGCGCCTGCCTTGCCGTATTTAGGCTGGATTTTGCAGAGGCATTTCGTTGGTATCCTCTGTTTTTTGTTGTTATACCTCTTCTTTTTCTTTATATCCATGAAAAAGTATTTTTTAAAAATATTCCGGTTAAGTGGAAGAATTGGGTGCTTTATATTGTTTGCGCAGCCATATTGCTTGTATATATCGTTCGGTTGGTTATGCGTGACCCTCTTCTGCAATGGAATATTTCAGACTCGTATATCGGATATATTTGGCGTTCGTTTAGCGGGTTGGGTCAATAGCGAGCGCAAAGCCGTCGGGCGTCATTTGAAGAATTTTCACAGGAGATACTTTGTATATCCATGGCTGCGTCTCGTTTAGGGATGTGAAATCATCAGAGATCTGCGCGACAATAAACTCGTCACCGGCATTACAGTCAGCATTTGATACCATGAGCATCGTTTCACTGACGAACATCGTTTTTTTCGATACGCCATTAATCTTTACAACGCTCGAAGGCGTAAAATTGGCGCCGTAAACATAGAGAATTCCATTGGCAGAAGTTGATCCCCCGGTAATCGTAATATCCCGTATCCCAAGTTTCATCTGTGATGCAGTCAAGGTCGCACCTTCAAGAGAATAACCGTTTCCCTGTACGATATCATAGGACAAAAGAGCCAATGCGTCCTTTTTTTCGTTGTAATGATCTGTCGATAGCTGCAAAGTACAGAGAGTATTTCCGCCGCTGCCGAATCTGTCCAATACATAAGCACTGAGTTCGTAGGCCGCCAGATCTTTTTGTTCAGCACGATCGTTGCAGAAATTATTCCAGATGATATACTCTGTTTGATAAATACTGCGGTTATTCTTTAGCCGGTTGTCGCTTATAGAAAGCGCCGGAAGATGGTCACCATAGACGACCAGCACAACGGGCTCAGGATATACAGAGAGAGATTCTATAAGAGACTGTAAAAATGCATCCATTTCACGAATTTGGCCTGCATAATATTCCCACATAGCTTCTTCCGTCGCGTCTCTTGCGCCGGTAACTTTAATGGATGGAGCGTCTATCGGCAAAACCTCCGGATATTTCCCATGCGCTTGTACGGACACGGTATAGATGTAGTCTCGCGCGGTGGTTGTGCGAAGAATATTCAGAATTTCATCCTCAAGAACTTCATCCTTTTCCCAGCCGATAGGGTTATACGTCATATCCTTCATAAATTCAGCGGAGGTAAAAGAATCGAAACCGAAATTTGCGTAGACTTGATTTCTCCCGTAAAAGGTCCCGGTATGATTGTGAAGCGCATGTGCCAAATACCCTTGGTCTTTTAAGACACGCGCCGTACTTACGCAGGGGATTTTGTTAAGCAGCGTTTGGTACGGTACCTCCCCCGGCGCAAAGTTGGCAAGGCTCATAGAGCTGATCACTTCAAATTCTGTGTTGGCAGTGCCGCCATCAATGGTAGGAACAGTCAAATATCCGTGAGGGCTTTTTTCCCATAACTCAGTAAAGAAGGGAAGAGGATTTTCAGCAAAGCTGAGATCCTGCATTTCATTTACATTGAAAAAGGATTCCAACTGTAGGAATATATAATTAGGCTTTACACAGGAATCGTCCGGTTCTCTGGCGGGAAATGCATCACATATTTTTTCAACCGCATCTCTGCTGTAATCTTCCGGTCTATCAATTCCGGTATCGAGAATGCTTCGAGCAAAGCTGTATACAAAACCACAATTTTGATAAGCCTCTCCCAAATTATCGAAATCGTTTTCAAAAGCACTTGTATAGATGCCTGTTGTTGTAACGATGGCGAGGGAGGCAATCAGAGCGGATACGGTTTTCGTTGCCTGTCCGGTTTTTCGCGCAAATTTAGGGGCCTTCTTCCAGATACATACAAAGGCTAGGATTAATAGAAGCACTAAGACAAGCAGGAGAATAACCATCTCCCGTGTGAGATAAATTGGCATAATAGCGATTGCTGCGCGAATAATCCGAAAATCCATAGCGGACAGAGGCTGGGAACGAAAGCCCAAAAGGATACAATTAGCAATCCCTATACTCAGCCATGTAACCGACAAAAGGGAGAGGGTAAAGATTCTTCGTTTTGTAAACATGCTCAGCGAAAGTGTCGTCAGAAGAATCAGTATATTGTACAGAAAATATCCGGGATGAGAAACGATGTGGAGAACAGCGTCAACAAACGAACGTCTGGCAAGACTCTCCATTATCAGGTTTAGCAGGAATGCCCATGGCAAAAGTGTCAGAAACGGATGCTTCGTCCACTGCTCCTGCATCTTCACACATACATTTTTTATGTAAGATTTAAACGTCATGATTCCTCACTTTCCACTTAGACTGAAGAAACAGACCGCTGCCACAAATGCAATGAATTCTGAAGGTCAGGTTCATTATAACACGAAATATATCTTTTAGCAAGAGGGCCTTCCTGTTTTCTAAAAATGTATCAAAAAAACAAGAATAAGGAAAACCTTTGTCGTGAGATATGACGTCCGTTGCCAATACTATATCCCCAATGCACTTCGGATATCACGAACAGCATCTTCAGGGGATCTGTCATTGTTGATTTGAAAGTCCGATAACGCTCTGTAAATGGGCAGTCTCTGCTTATACATGTTCTGGATGACCTCCGGTGACTGCGAGAGCGGACGACCGCTGCGGTCAAGTGCATCTAAATTTCGATCAAGAAAAAACAAAGTGCCGTTTTGTCTCATGCTGCGCTGATTTTCTATACGAAGCGGCGCTCCGCCGCCCGTGGAGATCACAAGTCTGCTTTCCCTGCAGGCAGAGGCTACTGCCTGAGCTTCCCAGTTTCGAAATGATTCTTCACCTTCGGTTTGTAGAAGCTCGGCTGCGCTTTTAGAGGATAACTGTTCAATGATATCATCCGTATCCAGATGTTTTCTGCCAATCTCATTGGAAAGCAGGCGTCCGATGGTAGATTTACCGCTTCCCGGCATTCCTATAAGAATGATATTCTGTTCCGCGGTCTCAACACTTCGGGTTATGTTGTATATAATTTCATCGGAAAACTTTTTTCCTGTAAAGAGTTCGCTTGCCTGTGCTGCCTGCGCAGTCAGCATAGGCAAACCGTTCGCACAGGGTATACCGCGCTCCTCTGCGTCCAGAAGCAGCGCGGTTCTCAATGGATTGTAAATGAGGTCAAGTACACCCTTGAGGCTACGGAACGGTTCCAAACACAACGGAACAAGGCCGTTTTTGGGATACATACCGACAGGCGTCGCATTTACAATGATTTCCGCATCATAATGACGAAAAAGCGTATCGTAAGTATTGGGACCTTTGCGTGAGATGACAATAATTTCACTGGCTTTCATCTTCTTTAAAACCGTAGTTACTGTTTTAGAAGCGCCGCCGCTTCCCAGTACCAGTACCTTTCGTCCGGCAATGGATATACCGGATTGCTGACAAAGATAAGTGAAACCATATGCATCTGTATTGTAACCGTGCAGCATTCCGCAGCTATCGACAGTTATGGTATTAACAGCTCCGATTTCCTGTGCATAAGGAGAAATAGTATCACAGTAGGGGATGACGATCTCCTTATATGGAATGGTCACATTCAAACCGAGAAACCTGCGCTGTGTCATAAAGGTATCAAGCTCTGATCGCGGCACGGGAAAAAGCTTATAAGAATACGGGGCCAACAAGTGATGAATCTGCGGAGAATAGCTGTGTGCAAGCGATTCTCCGAGAAGACCGTATGACAAATTCTGCGTTTTCATTTATAAATCCTTTCCGTAAACGCTACGAAGCTGTACACAGGAGATCGGTACGTTTATACAATTTCCTGATAGCTTCCAAGATAACAGAAACCTTCCGTTTCTGTCTCAAGCTCACAAAGGAGTTGCGTGAGTGCGGGGGAGTATACCGGTGTGGCCATGTCAAAATAAAAGGTGAATTCAAAATCGCTGTCAGGGATCGGCCGGCTTTCCAATTTTGTAATATTGATGCCAAGCTCATAAAATCTGGAGAGCACCTGAAACAGAGCTCCGGGCTTGTGTGGTACTCTGAGCATGACGCTCGTCTTATCGCTGCCTGGATAAATCTCGGTTTCCTTGGAAATGCAAATAAAGCGTGTGAAATTTCCGCCATTATCCTGAATAGATGTAGCCAGACATTCGAGTCCGTAGAGTGACGCACACGATGGCGAGGCAATAGCCGCTGTCGTATTGCCGTCAGAAGAGGCGGCCTTTTTGGCGGCTACAGCAGTATTTTCACAGGGGATGATTTTTACATTTGTAAGAGACTGCAAAAACCTTGTACATTGAGATATAGCCTGTTGGTGTGAATAAATTTCCCGGATATCCTCAAGTCTGGCGCCCTTTTTTGCAAGCAGAGCATGCGCAATTTTAAGCCTTGTGCTGCGCACGATGCTGAAGCGGTATTGTGTCATCAGTGAATAAACCTGATTGACAGAACCTGCTGTTGTATTTTCAAGAGGAAGAATGCCGTACTGACAGAGTCCGTTTTCCACTGCGCGGCAGACGCCGTCAAAGCTGCTGCAATATATGATATTCGGGAGACTAAAAATTTTTTCACAAGCCTGCTGAGAATAGGCGCCCTCCACCCCCTGACAAGCAACGGCTGCACGCTCTGGAAACAACTGCGGCGTGTTTTCAATCGCCTGTTGTATCCTCACGGCCAACGGCGATGTTTCGAAGCTGTAAATCTGCTTCATTTGATGAACACGGCTGAGTCCCATAAGCGTCGTGTACAGAATACGTACATATTTCTCCCCGTCTTCTCCTGCCATATCCGATACTCTGTTTAGAAGCTCGCGCTCTCTGCCGGTATCGGCGACGGGAAGACCATGATCCTTTTTATATGCAGCTATATCTGTCGAAATTTCCAGTCTTTTCATAAACAATCTGACAATTTCGCTGTCAATGGCATCAATTTGATTTCGGTAATCCTGCAGATTCATCTTCAAGTCCATCCTTTGTTTAACATTCCAATCGGTTCTCTATAAAATTTATATACGCAACGGTTCAGAATATGTAGATGTTTGCATTTATTGTGAGATGTCATAAAAAGTCAGTGAAATAACTATAAATCTTTAACTTTAACGACAGTTTGATCTTCAAAAGCAGCAGGGGCCTGCCACTGTCCTTCAGATAAAAGCATGTCTAAAAGCGTAAGGGCTGTCACCGCTTCTACACAGACCGCTGCGCGTACAACTACGCACGGATCATGCCTGCCGCCTACCGTCAGAGAGACCTCCTGCTTTGTCTTCATGTTCACGCTCTTCTGTTCACGGCCAATCGAGGGCGTCGGTTTCATTGCAATACGAAAAAGGATCGGCATTCCCGAGCTGATTCCCCCGAGGATACCACCGTGATGATTTGTTCTTGTGCGAATATTGCCCGCGGCGTCTGTTGTAAAGGCGTCGTTGTTTTCTGAACCGCGGACAGCGGCTCCTGCAAATCCGCTTCCGAATTCAATTCCTTTAACAGCAGGGATTGCAAAGACCGCAGCGGCAATTCTGTTTTCCAACCCGTCGAACATAGGACTGCCGATACCGGCTGGCATTCCTGTAACAGCGCATTCAATTGTGCCGCCGACCGAATCCCCATCGGAACGCGCTTGCAATATTGCCTGCTGCATTTGCTGTGCAGCTTCATCGCACAGACAGGGAAAATGTTTCACCCTCAGTTTTTCAAAATCATCCGGGCATACAAGTACGGGATCAAAATTTTGATCACGAATATCGGCAATGGAAGAAATGTGCGTGCCGACAAAAATCCCCTGCGATTCCAGCATTTGTACGGCGATACCACCGGCTGCAGTCAAAGGTGCGGTCAAACGACCGGAAAAATGACCGCCGCCCCGAACATCCTGATAACCGTGAAATTTTTGCTGAGCTGAAAAATCTGCATGAGCCGGCCGCGGTATATGCTGAACGCTGCGATAGTCAGCAGACCGTGTATCGATATTCTGAATGACAGCGCAGAAAGGTGCCCCGC
This sequence comes from Clostridiales bacterium, assembly GCA_019415985.1. Taxonomy (GTDB): domain Bacteria; phylum Bacillota; class Clostridia; order Oscillospirales; family CAG-272; genus CAKTAA01. The sequence continues at coordinate 10,810 of DXYE01000039.1, read as the reverse complement.
ACGTTACATCTCCCACGATACCGGAAAGAATATGAAGTTCATCGGCCTCTTTTCTAGGGGTCGCAAATGGTGAGTGTCCCGGAGCGCGCCTTTGCATAAATGAGGAAAGGCGCTGTCTGTCAATTTTAAAGCCCGCCGGAAAGCCATCGGCAACAACGCCGATCCCTTCGGAATGTGATTGTCCAAATACAGAAATTTTGAGCTGTCTGCCGAAGTTGGATCCCATAAATCTTTCCTTTCTGATACGCCATTATAAAGACGATCTTCCCTGAATGATAATCTTGGATTCAAGCGTTTTTACTCAAATCTATTTTGCCGCCAAGGCTTGAAAAGTCATCATAAAAATGCGGATACGATTTCCTGACGGCATCCGCCCCATTGATAACGAGCGGAGAATCGGCCTTTGTTGCCGCTATGGCGGCAGCCATGGCAATTCGGTGATCGTTTGCAGACGAAACGGTGCCTCCATGCAGTGGATGCCCGCCTGTGATGACCAGTCCATCGGCCGTTTCACGTATATCTGTTCCCATTGTCCTTAGAAAGGAGGCTGTGGAGGCAAGCCGGTCGCTTTCCTTATCCCTTAGCCGCTGCGCATGGTGAATGGTTGTTTTGCCTTCAGCAAAAGCGGCTGTAACGGCAAGAATCGGTACGAGATCCGGTACATCAGAGGCATCAATAGAGATACCATGCAGTTCTGATGGATGCGGTAGAACGGCATTGTCGAGGATCGTAAAGCGGGCTCCGAATTCGCTGAGAATTTTGAGGATTTTTTTATCCCCTTGAAGCGACTGAAGATTTATACCGGAACATACAATATTTTGATGCAGGATGCCTGCAACAAGCCAGAACGCAGCGTTTGACCAGTCTCCCTCGATGGAAAGCGTATTAGGTGTACGATATTCAGATCCGCCGGAAATAAAAAAGACGTTCCTGCTTGTCGAGATGGATATATTACTTTTTTTCAGCGCATCAAGTGTCAGATCAATATAGGGACGTGAGGCAGCCGGAGATGTCAGATGAATTTCCGATGCATCCGTCAGTATGGGAAGTGCGAAAAGCAAGCCGCTGATAAATTGAGAACTGATGTGGCCGGGAAGTTCATAAGTCCCACAGCGAAGCCTTCCGAAAACGGAGAGCGGGAGTCCTGATGCGGAGGAGAATGTCACACCGTGACCGGACAACGCATCGGTCAGAGGACTCAGCGGACGCGCAGGCAGACGACCGCCGCCTGTAAATACAGCCTCAGCTCCCAATGCAGCGGCAACGGGAATCAAAAAGCGAAGGGTAGAGCCGCTTTCCATACAATTCAAAACAACGCCTTGCCTTGCCTGATAGAGACCGTCCTCTTTTGGGATGGGGCTGACAAAATATTCTGTTGATGAGAGTTGGGTAATATCTGCGCCTAACGCACACAAACAGGATATGGTTGCCTGTATATCTGCCGATGTGGTATTACAGATAATCCGCGTCGGCGCCTTTGAAAGCGCGGCACAGATGAGCATCCTGTGCATCTGTGATTTGGAAGCCACGGCTTTTACCGTTCCTTTGAGGGATCCCGGAAAAATTTTCAGGTTCATGAGAAAACTCTCCCTGTTCGAAAATTTGATGTAATACAGTAAATGGATTTGAGACGGGTTATCCGCAAAAATACCATCAGACTTCGCAGGCTATATCCAGCATTGACTTCCATTCCTCAAGTGAAATGGATTTTAAGCAGCAACGGCCTATATCCTCAGGAAGAACAATGGTTAAAGAATCCCCCTTGCGTTTTTTGTCACGCAGAGAAGCCTCGTATAACTGTTCGGAATCATACGGACAGCTACCCGGAAGATCGGCTGCTTTGACGAGTTCACGCAAAGCCTCGGCACAATGCACAGAGCAGATTCCTAACCTTGCGGAAGCGCTGGTTATCATAATCATGCCAACAGCTACCGCACTTCCGTGGGGGATCCTATAGTCGCTCAGAAGCTCAACGGCATGACCTATGGTATGGCCGAAATTCAGGAGCTGCCGGTTTCCGCGGTCGAATTCGTCACCGCATACAATATCGCGTTTTATCTCCACACATCGGGCGATGACTTCCTCTATTCTACTGAAACCGGCGGGCAGAGATTCAAACAAAATACTGTCACACAGCATTCCATATTTAATGACTTCTGCACAGCCGTCCGCAAAGATCTTCTTAGGAAGCGATTCAAATGTATTAGGGTCACATATCACAGCATCAGGCTGGTAAAATGAACCAACTAAATTTTTTCCGGAGGGAAGGTCGATGGCTGTCTTACCTCCGACCGAAGCATCCACAGCAGCTAACAGCGTTGTTGGAATCTGAATCCAGCGAACGCCGCGAAGATAAACCGACGAAGCGAATCCTGTGAGGTCACCTGTAACGCCACCGCCGAGCGCGATGATCGTATCGCTGCGCGTCATTTGATTTTCCGACAAAAATTGCAGAAGGCTGAGCCATGTTGTGGAATTTTTAGACGCTTCTCCATGAGGAAACACAAATTTTATCACGCGGCAGTTCTGCTCCAACAGCGTATTGCATACCGCTTCACCATACAAACCGTCAACGGTATCATCTGTCACAACAGCTACATTGCCCTTAAAGACTTCTGGATCGAGATATTTTGGAAATTGGGATAAAAGATTCTTGCCGATCAAAACATCATAGGCGTGCGAGGCGGGAACATGAACCGATTTCATTGAAAATCTATCCTTTCCTTACAGAGCCGTCCTTCTTTCAGTAAATCCTTCAGACGTTCTCCGTCATTGTTTCTGAGCGCTTCACGATATTTTTCGAGCGATTGAATCAGCGCGTCGATTTCATCCCCCAGGTGATCTCTGTTTTCCAAAAACAGCTCGCTCCACATTGTTTCATTGAGATAGGCGACTCTGGTTAAATCTCTGTAGCTTCCAGCAGAAAAGCCTTTGTGGCAGGCTGCATTCGGACTTTTCACATATGCATTTGATACCACGTGTGCAAGCTGTGAGGTAAATGCGATTCGTTTGTCGTGCTCCTCGGCAGTGGTCACAGTAATGGATGAAAAACCGGCGTCGTGCATAAGATCGCTTGTACGTTTCAGAACAAAAACATCTTCGTCAGGCTTCGGAACGAGAATCATACAGGTATTCTGAAAAAGGGCGGCATTGGCATATTTAAAACCTGAGAATTGAAGGCCAGCCATTGGGTGTCCGCCGATAAAATGAAAATCATGCTTTGCCGCCGCTTCAAAGCCGAGTTTGCAGATGCTGCGTTTGACGCCAGTACAATCCAGCACAAGGGAGCCTTTTTTTATTTTGCTGCTGCTTTCTTCTAAAAAGGCCGATACACCTGCGGGATATTGCGCCAAAAGAATGCAGTCGCATACAGATATTTCGGCATCATTCAGAATTCCATCTGCCGCGTGACTAAGCACCGCAAACTGTTCTATGTTTGCGTCAATATCCTTTACCATAACGGTATAACCGGCTTGTTTCCACGCCTTGGCAAAGGACCCGCCGATGAGGCCGAGACCAATAATCCCAATTTTCATAGTTCTTTGGGCTCCTTTTTGTTAATTTATCGGGAGGATAACTTATTCAGCAAGCGCTGCACGAATTTTCTGAACGGATTTCGCTACGTCATCGAATTGTTCCGGCGTCAGCGATTGCGCACCGTCGCAAAGCGCGTTTTTAGGATCGTTATGAACTTCTATCATCAAACCGTCGGCACCGCACGCAGCCGCAGCAAGCGCCATGGGTTTCACCAGACGCGACATGCCGGTTGCATGGCTCGGGTCAATCACCACAGGAAGATGAGAAAGCTCCTTCAGCATCGGTACGGCGGACAGGTCAAGCGTATTGCGGGTATAGGTTTCAAAGGTTCGGATTCCGCGTTCGCAGAGTATGATTTTCTCGTTTCCTCCAGCCATAATGTATTCCGCGCTCATCAAAAGCTCCTTGAGCGTATTAGCAAGACCGCGTTTCAGCAGGATAGGCTTGTCAATTTTTCCGAGCTCTTTGAGCAGTTCAAAATTCTGCATATTTCTGGCTCCCACCTGGATGACGTCGACCTGTTCGAACAGCGGCAGGTGTGCGGCGTTCATGATCTCCGTTACAATCGGCATGCCGGTTGCCTGCTTTGCGTGCAGAAGCAGTTCTATTCCCTCAGCGCGAAGTCCTTGAAAATCATACGGTGAGGTGCGGGGCTTGAATGCACCACCTCGGAGCAGCAGAGCGCCTGATTTTTTTACTTTACACGCGATATCCATAATCTGTTCCGGTGTCTCAACAGAACAAGGACCGGCAATCATGGCAAAATGCCCGCCACCGATTTTGACATTGCCAATAGATATGACGGTGGCATCAGGATGAAATTTCCTGTTCGCCTGTTTGAACGGTTCGCTGACGCGGGTGACCCGGGAAACCATATCCAAGCTTTCTAAAAGCTCGATATCAATTTTGCTGGTATCTCCGATCAGTCCTAAAACCGTTTGAAACTCACCGTTGCATACATGGACTCCGACATTTTGACTTTCAAGAAAAGAGGTCAAATTTTCAATCTGTTTGGCTGTTGCCTCATGTTTTAATACTACGATCATAGGAATTTCCTGCCTTTCAATGATTATTTTTATTGTAAAGGATAGGTAAGGGGTAAAAGATTCACAGCAAAAACAAAAATGGCTCTGCAGTGAATCTTCACCGCAGAGCCTAAACCAATTACCGATTGGTAACTCTTTTTCATTGCAGCAAAAATCACTTTTACTTATGGATTTATAAACCAAAAGTAAAAGTAAAAATAGGAGTAAGCTACACTGAAAGTTTTCATTTTATATGCCTCTGTCATTCTATAAGCTTTCTGTATCTTTATTTCTTATCATAGCACATCACATGGATATTGTCAATAGTTTTTTGAATATAGGGCGAATAAAAATTATACGCTATCCAAATACTGTTTTTACATATAGAGATAAAAAGGCAATCTGAGACATTGTTTTTCGAAACAGGTGTACTCGAATAAGAAAACAAAATGTTATTGTAGCGAAAAAACGCAGAGAAAGACTCATGTAAAAGAGGGAAGTCTTCCTCAGCGTTTATATACGCTTCAGATCCTATTAGATTATGTTGGTTTTTATTATGAGATATGATTCTGTGCTTTCACTTCATTCAGCAAGCGAAGGGCGTTATTACGGAAAATGTTATCGATTTCTTCGCGGGACAGATTCATACGTTCAGCCGCATCACGGAACGCTTTGATTTCCTCGTACATGAAAAATGTGATTGATTCCGCCTCCTTTTCTGTACACTCCCGCATGTGGCTTTCGCCTGTGAGGTCCCCATACATATGAGGAGGTACAATATTTATATAGGAACCGTTTTCCACGATTCTATGCGTTCGCAGGCGCAGGATGGGCAAATCGCTTCCGAACAGGATATGATCATTCGGAACCGCCTCAAACAGCCTGCAAAAGACGTCTGCGTTGCAGTTGGCGCTGATATCGAAATACAAACCGCGCTGAATAGAAGGCTTGAGGATGTCAAAGGCATTTCCAATGTCTTCCAGAGCATAGGCACGACCGACATGAGCAATAACCAGCTTGACAGACGGGTAACGCTCTGTAATCTCGTTGATCTGCTTTAAATTCAGTGGATCCCGGAGCCTCTGTGCGCGGGGAATATGCAGCATTACAATCATTTTTTTCTCGTTGATGATTTCCAGATGCTTATGTGGCAAAAAATCATAAATACAAATATCATTGACCGGGATTTCCGGCGGCGACATCCCGAGGTACGGCTTGCAGCCCAAGAAATCTCCCGTATCAAGAAGGGCTTTCAATTCATCCGCACGCCAATCAGGATGCTCGAACAGCAGGGCGGGGTACCCCTCTTTTTTTGCGCTTTCCGCTACGTAACCGTTGCAAAGCGGAAAATTATCGCCGCGGTTCAGATAGGAAAACATAAGAGGCGTCACATTTTTTCCCGGAAACATCAAGCGATAAGTTTCTTTTAAATCTTCAATGGAATTGTCGGCTGCTACAAGGTCGGGCCAGGAGGTGTTGCGGGACTCTTTTTTAGCTTTGCTGTCGATCATCTCAAGACGCCAGACGTGCGTGTGAAAATCGACAAGCTCATTTGGCATAAAATCTTTAAGGTAAGTCTCATAAAACCAAGTATCATATGGCGTAACCGCAAACAGCGGTTTAGAGAGGTTGCTCATAGAAATTACCCTGTCTTTGCACTGCAAAGGCTTCCTTTCTGGAATAATTGCTACTTATAAAGTAAAAAAATTTGCAAGGCGCTGTGAATATATCATAGGATTCATAGTATTATTATTGCTGTTGCCCCTACAGCTTTAAATCAATTACGGCATCGGCGTTCTTTTTGTAAATTTCAAAACCCTTTTGATAAAACGCATGCGTTTTTGCGTCCGGCTGGACCGTGGTATAATTTTGAACAAAGCTGTTATAACCTGCCACAGGAGAATCAAACAGCCCGATACCGCAACCTCCAAGAATGGCAGCACCAATACACGCAGTATCGCTGACTCCAGGTATCACAACGTTTTTTCCGGTAATATCTGCTACGATTTGTGACCATAGTCTGCTTTTGGATGCGCCGCCAAGCATATGGAGTTGGGCACCCGGATATCCGCCGCTCAAGCTTTCTTTAGCCTCAAGAATCCAATTGACCTGATATCCGATAGCTTCCATGACTGCACGCGCCATATGAAAACGGTTGTGTGTCAAATCGAGTCCTACAAAAGCACCTTTAGCCGAAGAATTAGCCCGCGGAGAAGGAGAACCTGTGAAGTAGGGGTAAAAATATAAGCCTTCAGATCCTGGGATGACAGAGGCCGCGCCATCGTCCAACTCGGCAAATGACATTTTTTGACCGTCGGAGGTTAAAATACCGCTCCGCAGCCATTCTAAACAGATGCCGCCGCTGGAAATGGATGCGATGGAACCGTATTTGCCCGGTACCGGGTGAACACTTTGTGAAAATATTGCCCCGCTGTCAAAACAGAGCTTGTCGCCAACATACAAAACGACCCATGCCGTTCCTGTTGCGAGTATACAATCACCGTTGCCGAGAGCTCCGGCTCCGACCGCCACACAGTACTGATCATGTCCACCTGCTACAACCGGTGTGCCGGCGGCAAGTCCTGTATCCGCAGCCGCGCTTTCCGTCAAATATCCTGCGCATGTACCCGACAACCGAACGTCAGCCAGCTTCTCTTCAGAAATACCGAGCAGATTCAAGATATTCGAGTCATATCGCATGGTATTGATATTGAAAAGATTGGTAATACCGGCACTGGAGGGGTCTATTATTGGTTTTCCCGTCAGTCGCATGATGATAAAATCGATCGCAGACAGGAAATAGGCACTGCGATCAAACGTTTCTCTTTCGTTATCCTTCAGCCATTGGATGTAAACTGCGTTGAGTCCGTTGCCAAGGCTCCAGCCGGTTGTCCTATAAAAATAATCCGCCCCTAACTGTTTTTGAAACCAAGCATTCTGTGCATCTCCGCGGCTGTCCAGCCAAACAATAGCTGGACGCAGAGGCGCACCCGTTTGATCCGTTACAACTAGGCTGCCTCCCTGCGAAGAAAAGCCGATGGAGACTATGCTGGATGCATCTTCGAGATTTTTCACACATTCCCGAATAACGAAGACAACCGCATCGTACCACTCCTCCGCATTTTGCTCTGCAAAAAACGCCTGACTGCTGTTGGTTTCATATCCTCGGTATGCGCTGCAAAGAACGGCTCCGGTGCTGTCCGTCAAAATCCCCTTTGTGCCTGTTGTGCCAATATCAATTCCCAATAAAAGTTGTTTCTGCATTCAGTTAAGCTCCTTTCCGGATAGATGAAAACCTTTTTGTATCTGATATCCGGAGGACCGGATTCACAATTTATCGTCATATTTAAGCATCAATTTCCGAGAGTGCAACAATTCGTCCGCCCTCCTGTCGGCTTCGAATCCCTGCAATGACCAGCTTCATCAGCTCCACTGTCTGAGAAAATGGGAAAGGTTCCTCTCCTGTTCTAAGCCAACGGACAAACAGATCAAGCTGTTTTTTGAATGCACTGTAGGAATCGCCTGTAGAAATATAGCGGGATTCCTTGCTGCCGACAAGCAGAACACCGGCTCCGCTCATACCGATACCTTGAGCGATATCGACGCAGCATCCACTTTTATGTACCAAATGTACCATGGCGCGTTCTGCAGTTCCCGTATTCTGTGCTGAGACAAATCCGGGGCCGAGCAAGGGATATACACTTTCCAGTGCGTGAATGCCGTATGTCTCATAAGTCTTTGACATAGGCCGGCAAATGTACATCAAATCTCCGAGTTCATAATGATTCTGATAGAATGGCTCCAGCTCTTTTTCGTATCTCATGGAAGAAGAGGAAATAAATTGTTTGCCTTCGGCACGCCATTGCAAAAAAGTTTTCAAATCCTCTTCAGTGTCCACGAGAGGCTTGTCGATAAACATGGGGAGCCCTGCTTCTAAAAATGGAGCGCAGCGGCTTATATGCTCGGCGCCGATATCCGTTGCGCAAATAACGGCATCGACTTCACCGATCATATCCTCCGGTCTGTCTGTGACAAAAGGAATCTTAGACGCGCCTGCAATTTTTTCTGCTTCGGAACGGTCTGCATATCCGGTGCAGCAGATATGCGTAATTTTAGCGCCCTCAATGCCGAATTTGTGAGGCGGCTGTTTCGCCAGATATTGAGGTATGACCGGAAAGGGACAGGAGGCCATTTTTTCGGGATCAAACCCGTTGAACATAGCGCTCCAGGAATATGGATGTCCGTTTCCATCGGTCATTCCGAGAATGCCGATTTTTAATTTTTTATTACCAAGCGGAAGCTTAGCCATAGCACATCATCTTCTTTCTATTCAGAGTACCAACCTAAAACATCTATTTTATTTTGTTTTCGGTCGGGACAGAACTTTCATTATTTCGGGAATATTGACGTCGCGGAATGTTTTCTCAATGACGTGGCGCGTACTCTCGCTGAGCGGCGGCGTATCAAAATAGCGAATGTTGTCCAAAACCTGTTCCGGTGTATCGGCTCCGAGCACAAGACTTGTAATACCGGGAATGTCCCGGATAAAAGCTATGGCAAGAGCAGCCACGCTGATTCCCTCCTGTTCGGCAAGCTCTCTGAGTTTCCGTATGCGAGGCGCGGCATGTTCGAGAAGAATCGGGTCGGTCATGGCATCCGGTTCAAGAAAAAACAACCCCTGTAAAAATACACTGCGCACAAACGTGATGATTCCTTTTTGCCGCAATCGCTCTACCATACCATTGTGGATAAGCCTTTCGTCAAAAATACTCATGGGAATCTGCGTTGCGGTATAGACGTCGCTTTCCAACATGATATTTAAATCTTCAGCTGTATACACAGAGGCACCGATTCTATCAGCATATCCGCGCTTCAGCAAACTTTCCATAGCTTTCGCTGTTTTAGGTCCGTGCACATACAGATCTTCCGCTACATGCAGCATGACACAATTGACGCGCGGCACATGCAAATGCTCAAGTGATGATTCTACGGAAGCAATAACTTCCTTTTCAATATCCGCCTGACTCTCTCCATGGATTTTGGGAATTTTAGTCGTAAGAAAAGGTATATTTCCTTTATATTGGTCAAAAAAACGACCGAGTACATCTTCCGCATTGCCGTAAACACGTGCCGTATCCAACGAAGTCACGCCGTTTTCGAGGGCTGCGCGCAGCATGGAAAAGCTCTTTTCTTCGTCCGGCTGACCGCTGTTATTGGCAATGCCATAGTTCATACCAAGCTGAACTGTACCGAGGGACATGGCGGAAACCTGCTGTCCCGCAATGTTTGTTGTTTTCATAATTATGACCATAGCTTTCGCGTAGCGAAAGTATCCTTACTTTCGGAATTGTAGGTGTTTTTGCAAAGCAAAATCGCTGCCCCTTTGGGCGGCAAAAGCCATAAAACGGGGTTTGAAGAATTTATCTTTCAAACTTTCCAGGCCTTTCAATACTTTTTTACCAAGACCGGTTTCAATTTTTGTTTTAGCCGTTGGGAATATTACTGTTTAAAGGTCATGCATAAAACGCTGTGGGATATCTACCGAATAAATTTTTCATCTGTACACACAAAGCCTTCTTTGATTCTTAAATCGTTCTGACCTTATTATGGAGGGAATGTCGTTCTGTACGGCCTGCTTTAATGCTGTATTTCATTCCTCTTTCCCTTTAATTTATTGATTGACGACGATTATGATTTGCGCATTTTGTTACAATGTCTAAATAATAGCTCGAAAGTCCGACAACATCGGCGCCGATGCTGATAAAGGAATATCCCATGGCTGCAAGCTCGTCGAAATTGCCGACACCTCCGACGGTTCCCGCATATTTACCGTGCCTTATCGCGGTTTCCGCAATTCTGCGGCGGGTTCGGTCGATCTCCGGATTGGAAAAATCAACGGGTGTTCCAAGACCTTGACTAAAATCAGCGGGACCGAAGAAAATCATATCAATGCCCGGCAGCGCGCAAATCTCATCCAGCTCGGTAAGCGGTTCCGGATCCTCGATTTGAACGATGACAAATCTTTCCTCATTGGCTTGTCGGATATAATCGGCTGCGTCCACAAGGCAGTATTTTCCATCCGCATTGCCGCCGTCAAGAGGACGTCTGCCGATGGGATGAAATTTTGTATAATAAACAATTTTTTTTGCATCGTCAAGCGACATGAGATGCGGGACCATGATCGCAGCAGAATCCGCTTCAAGCGGACGAACAAGATCGCTGTAGCTGCCTCTAGCTACCCTTGTGAC
>DXYE01000038.1 GCA_019415985.1 Clostridiales bacterium | reverse complement strand
ATACTGTATATACTGTTCATATACAGAAATGCAGGTGGGGTGTTGGATTGAATATATACATTGACAACAAGAGCGGCGCTCCTATATATGACCAAATATACTCGCAAATTAAGGCGCAGATAATAAACGGTACGCTGAAAGAGGATACCCCGCTGCCTTCTATTCGCAATTTGGCAAAGGATTTACGAATCAGCGTGATTACAACAAAGCGTGCGTACGACGAGCTTGAAAAAGAGGGCTTTATCTATACGGTGGCCGCAAAGGGCTGCTTTGTTGCACCGATGAATATTGAGCTGCTTCGGGAGGTCAATTTAAAAAAAATAGAGGAGTATATGGAAGAAATTACACGGCTTGCACAGGCCTGCAATTTGACGAGGCAGGAAATCATAGAAATGTTCGATTATATTATGGGGGAATAGAAGATGAATGCGCTTGAAATGAAAAACTTATGCAAATTCTATCAGGATTTTACCCTGGATCATCTAAATTTAACACTGCCGTGCGGCTGTATAATGGGACTTGTCGGTGAAAATGGCGCGGGCAAAAGCACAACGATTAAGCTGATACTGGATATGGTTCACAGGGACAGCGGCAGTGTGAAAATACTGGGCAGGGATAACCGAGACGAGCTGAGTCTTACCAAAGAAGACGTAGGTGTTGTTCTGGATGAAGTCGGTCTATCCGGCTGTCTGACAGCCGCGCAGGTGGGGAAAATTATGAAGCATACATTCAAAGGCTGGGACAGCGGTCTGTATGCCGATTACCTCAAAAGGCTGTCGCTCCCGGAGAACAAGGCTTTCAAGGATTTCTCACGTGGAATGAAGATGAAGCTCGGGATAGCTGTGGCAATGTCTCATAAGGCAAAGCTTTTGATTCTGGATGAGGCGACAAGCGGACTGGACCCGGTTGTACGGGACGAGGTGCTTGATTTGTTCAGCGAGTTTACGAGGGATGAAAACCATTCGATTCTCATTTCCTCCCATATCGTGAGCGATCTCGAAAAGATCTGCGACTATATTGCTTTTCTTCACAAGGGAAAGCTGCTTTTGTGCGAGGAAAAGGACAGATTGCTGGAGCAGTATGGTATCATCCATTGTACAGCTCAGCAGCTTGCCGCGATGGATCCTTTCGCAATTAAAGGAAAAAAAGAGTCTGCATACGGTGTGGAGGCTCTGGTTTCACGGGCACATATACCGGCATCCATACCGGTCAGCCGCATTGATATTGAACAACTGTTCATTTTTATGACAAAGGGGGTCAAATAAAATGAAGGGCTTGCTGCTCAAGGATTTTTACATGGCAGCGAAATATTGCAGGGAATTTCTGCTGCTTGTCATCGTTTTTCTTGCGGTTTCGATTTGGGGAGATGAAAATGTGTTTTTTGTGATCTATCCGGTGCTGATTGCCGGTATGATACCGGTAACGCTTTACTCCTATGATGAGCGGGAAAAATGGACGCTTTACAGCGGAACTCTGCCATACACCCGTACGCAGTTCGTTTCGTCAAAATATTTAGTCGGTCTCTTTTTTGAGACGGCTGTTTTTGCAGTTTCCATAGCTATTCAAATTTTCAGGATGACAGCATCCGGAGGTTTTTCATGGGAAAAGCTTTTTTACACTGTAACGATTTTTGTGGTGCTCGGACCGCTCGGTCCGAGTCTGCTTCTGCCTTTTGTCTTTAAATTCGGCGCGGAAAAGGGGCGCATTGCCTTTTATGTTGTGATTGGAGCGCTTTGCGCAGCCGGTACCTTTTTCTCCAACGCAGCCGATGCACAGCTCGCCGGCGCCGGTTTACGGACCTCCGGTGAAGTGGAAAGCGTATGGATCTTTGCCGTTCTCTGTATTGCGTCCGTTTTTGTATATATTTTATCTTGGCGTCTGTCCGTAGTCTTTTACAGCAAAAGAGATCTCGCCTAATGGAACAAACCGGCGAATCCGGTCCGATTTTGGCATGAGGTACGATTGGGCCCGAATCACATTTCTGTACAGCGTGAAAGTGTCTGAGAACAGATCCTTTTTCCGGGGTCGTACCGATCCATGTGAATGACAACAGGGCAGCAGAAAGCAGGCATAGCCGAAGCATATTTCAGGTGCCGCCTTGCGTTCGCAGCAAAGAGCCGGTTATGCTTGTGTGCTCCACTGTTTGGAGCGCTTCTGCCTTTCAGCATAAAAGCTTTATGTTGGGGCGGGCCAAGGCATGCTTTTGAAAAATTTCGTCATACGAAAAGAATGTACCGGTAATGCAGATGTAAAATAAACTTAATAGAACAGATACAGATTCTGTATCTGTTTTTTCATTCTGACATTGTACTTTTTGCAGTTTTATGGTATAATGTGCACGGTATAACATTTACATCACTGTAATACTTTTGAGAGCCGTGCACCGCAGCTTTGTTCGACTGAGCAAGGCTCAGTCATTCCAAACTGCCGGGATTTTTAAGGTATAATATGCGCGGTATATTTTTACAATATCGCAAGACCGTTGCGAAGCGAAGATACCAAACGAATTTACAATATGGACGGTCAGCTGCCCGAATGGGAGGAATGAAAAATTTTTCCTATGACCCGTGCAAATTATTTTAGCTTTCTGCTCACGGTAGATCCATATAGATTGGTGTGTATAGATATAATGAATGGACCGGGTATTCACGGGAAAGTGTGAAGGGAAGCCTGCTTATGCATCCGGCAGGATGTCCAAAGATATAATAGACAAGAGCGACAAAAAGTCTGAAGGAGAAATTTTTCAAACGCGCGATAAGTAAAAAAGCTTTTCGCAAACATGTTTTAGCATTTTATAACGCTGGTGCGGCGGTCGGTTTTGCTACGTAAAATTTGATTTGTGAAACACCTATAATTTCACATGAAAGGCGGTCATAAGAATGAGGGAAGTCATCTTATGTAAATACGGGGAGATCGCACTGAAAGGGGCAAATAGGAGATATTTCGAAGATTTGCTGTGCAGGACGCTCGAACGAAGGCTATCCGGCTTCGGCAGCTTTTCCATTGCGCGTGAACAAAGCACACTGATGATAACGCCGGATAATGATAGCTGTGATCTGGAACAGGCATATGCCGCTGTCAAAAAGGTATTCGGCATTGCAGCAGTCAGCCGCTCCATCATGACGGAGAAAAGTATGGAATCGATTCTTGCAGCTCTGAAAGAAATGGCGCCGGTGCGTCTGAACACATGCAGCACATTCAAAATCGACGCCCGACGAAGCGATAAGCGATTCCCCCTGACGTCTCCGCAGATTTGTGAGATCTGCGGCGGAGCCGTTCTGGAGATGATGCCCGAGTTGCGGGTGGATGTACATCGGCCGGATGTTGTGATTCGCGTCGAAATCCGTGATACTGCAGCTTATCTGCATGCCGGTCAGGAAAAAGGGGCGGGCGGCATGCCTCTCGGTTCAAATGGGCGAGGGCTTCTTTTGCTTTCCGGCGGAATCGACAGTCCCGTGGCAGGGTGCATGATGGCCAAGCGCGGCGTGCTCATTGAGGCCGTGCATTTCGAGAGCTTTCCGTATACAAGTGAACGCGCGCGCGCAAAGGTCATTGCGCTTGCGGAGAAAATGTCGGAATATTGTGGAGATATCCGCTTACATATTATATCCGTCACACAGATTCAGGAAGTGCTGAAGCGCTCCTGCGAGGAGGATTACTTCACCCTTCTGCTGCGTCGCTTTATGATGCGTCTGGCCAATATAACTGCCCGGGAGACGGAGAGTTCAGCTCTCATAACCGGTGAAAGTCTTGGACAGGTTGCCAGCCAGACCATGCAGGCGCTGTGGGTGACGGATGCGGCGGCGGAAATTCCTGTTTTTCGACCGCTTATCGGTATGGATAAGGAGGAAATCATAGAACGCGCCCGAATGCTCGACACCTTCGAGACCTCCATTCTGCCGTATGAAGATTGCTGCACCGTGTTCACACCGCGGCATCCAAGGACCAAACCGGCTTTGTGGAAGGTTGAACGGGAGGAAAGTAAAACGGATGTGGATAAGCTGGTAAAAGAGGCATGGGAAACCAGATATGAAATAGAAGTACGTCGTTGAGATTGTTCCAGGCTTCATTGCTCTCGCAGGCTATATCCGAAATCATAAAAGATGCCTTTAGCCGGGAGGCTATGCTGCGGATAAAGGAAAAGCCCCCTTTATTTGCTTTATCATCAAACAGTTTATTTTTGTATGAAGGATCGTCGAAAGTCCGACGGGATCCGGTCTTCGAATCTTTGTTTTGAGAGAGGCCGTGCTTTTGGTTTTTATGAAGGAGGGGCTTTGATGTGTTTATACGGTATGTTTATGAGTAAAGGATCGCATAAGCTATGAAAGAATTTTCCATCAACTGGAGGCAAAGACTGCGGCAGGTGGATTTTATCCTTGCGGGAGCGTCAGTCTGTATGGCCCTGTACGGCTTGGTGGTTATATACTCCGCTACGCGGACGTATGACTCCCTTCAGTATGTTATCATACAGGCATCAGCAATTTTATTGGGTATTGCCGGTATGCTGGTTGTTTCGTTGACCGATCTTGACCGCTTTGTGAGACGGTTTCGCATTCCGTTGTTTTGCCTTGCCTGTGTGATGTTGGTTCTGACGTTGTTGTTTGGAACGGGAGATGGCAATCGCAGTTGGATTCGGTTTTCCTTTATGCCTATCGGAATTCAGCCATCGGAATTTGTCAAAATTATATTTATTCTTACCTTTGCCTATCATCTGTCAGCAACAGCGGAAAAGAGAAACCGGCCTTTGACCCAGTTGAAGCTCTGTCTGCATGCAGGACTTATCATGTGCCTGGTTATACTTCAGGGAGATCTCGGTTCAGCTTTGGTTTTTTTGTTTATATTTTTGGCAATGCTTTACAGTGCGGGCACAAGCCTGTGGTATTTTGCAGGTTTGACTGTTGCAGTGGCTGCTGCCTCACCGCTTCTTTGGAAATGCCTGAATACCTACCAGCAGAAGCGTATTTTAGTCGGCTTTCAGCCTGAGTTGGACCCTCTTGGGTATGGGTACCAGGTGATCAGGAGCAAATATGCAATTTCCTCCGGCGGCTTTTGGGGCGCGGGCTACTTGCATGGGGCAACCTCACAGAATCCGACGCCCGGTGCGCTTCCCGCCAAGCATACGGATATGATCTTTGCCGTAATGGCGGAGGAATTCGGTTTCATCGGTGTTATGCTTTATCTTGCTTTGCTGATTCTTTTGGTCCTGCGTATGCTGTTGCTCGCCCGCCGTCTCCACGGCCAGATGGGGGGATATATATGCGTCGGCGCAGCAGCGGTTATCATTTTTCAGGCGCTTG
This sequence comes from Clostridiales bacterium, assembly GCA_019415985.1. Taxonomy (GTDB): domain Bacteria; phylum Bacillota; class Clostridia; order Oscillospirales; family CAG-272; genus CAKTAA01. The sequence goes on along the minus strand of DXYE01000038.1, from coordinate 17,282 downwards.
AAAATATCGGTATGTGCTTGGGCATGCTTCCGGTGATCGGCATAACCCTGCCGTTTATGAGCTATGGCGGTTCCTCTGTTTTCAGTTTGTTTCTTTTAATCGGGGTTGTCCTCGGTTCGTCAAACCGCTCGCCGGGCCAGACCGTCCTCTCCTTAGTCTGACTATGGAGGTGGATTGAAGCGAAGGACACAGGAGCCGTTTCGCATGCAAAATGGTTTAAATGATATTGACGGATAAGCAAAGGTCTAGGGCGCAGGCAACGTGGGGCGGTCGATCTTCAGTCAAATTCAGTTTTTACCGGAGTGCTGAGAAATGTACAGGCGGAAAGCGGCGGCGGTCCTCCTTTGTCTGAAGAACATTAAAGCGTCAGGAGGGGAGAAAAGCAGTATCATGGATCAGTCGAATCGGCAAAGAACGTGCGGCGGTATCGAGCGTCTCTCAAAGGAGGCAATACAATATTGGATGACGCCGGAAATTCGTCGTTACAACATAGAAATTTATTCCGAAATTGATTCAACGAATAACCGTGCCAAAGCTTTGGGGGAAGAAGGGACGGATGGTCCTGCGGTTATTCTGGCAGAACGCCAGACAGCCGGACGTGGCCGGCTGAACCGCCCATTTTTATCGCAGCCTTCAAAAGGTTTGTATATGAGTTTGCTGTGCCGACCTGCGCTTTCCGGCGAAAAAGCGGTATATCTGACCACATATACGGCAGTAGCGGTCTGCCGTGCGATAGAAGCGGTATCTGGCGTATCCGCTCAGATCAAATGGGTTAACGACATATTTGTACAGAACAAAAAAATATGCGGTATTCTTGCAGAAGCCAGTCTGCGTGCGGATGGAACGATTCCTTATGCGGTCATTGGAATCGGCGTCAATATTGCTGAACAGAAATTTCCGCCGCCGCTCCATTTGACAGCGGGAAGCCTTGAGACGTTTGCTTCGGCGCCGGTTTCCAGAAATCGGCTGGCGGCGGAAATCCTCAGGGAAATAGGAGACCTCTCCTGCAATCCACCGACAGACGGGCATCTTTTGGAATACCGCCGCCGCTCTATGGTGCTTGGCCGATCCGTCCATGTCATGCGCGGCAGCGAATCCTTTGATGCGCGGGTACTGGATATTGACCATGACGGGTCTCTTGTGATTGAAAGCGGTGGGGCGACTCAGATACTTCGGGCGGGAGAGGTCAGCATCCGGCCGGACGGGGAATCTGGCCCCCTGAGGTGAGCCGTTACTGCGGGTGAGGAACCTTTTTGCAGCAGATAATATAACTTTGGAGCGAAAAATAAAGGAAATGTCTCGTAGGTTTGTCCGTGTCTTTTTATTATGAGAGAAACGCCATATAAAACGGACATTTGCTGCGCTAAAAAAAACAAAATGGAGATATCCCCCATGCTCCCCGTAAAGCAAGACAAAAACCGCAGAGAGAAGGGGCCTCGGTTGGACGCTGAGCCTGAAATGACGAAAGGAGCGATCAGCATGAAACAGCAGGTTGAACCGCTGCAGCCAATCATTGACGCCTGCAAGAAGGGAACACCGGTCGGCGGAGTCTACCTCTTCTGCGGTGAAGAGGCATATTTGAAGAGACATTACCTTAGTCTTCTGCGCAAAAAGCTCTTGGGCGAGCCGGAGGGGGCTCTTTTTGACTGGATTCGATTGTCCGGAGACGTACCTTCAGACGGACGGCCGCTTTTTGAGATGCTGCGCGATGCCCTTGATACACCGCCTCTGGTCTGCCCGGGAAAGCTGATTGAAATACAGTCGCCCGGTCTTTCCTCAATGACTAAGGAAGAGTTGGAGGGGTGGGAGCAGTTATTGACCGCAGTACCGAAAGGAGGATCTACAGCTGTTGTGTTGCTGTGCGGAAGCGAAGAATTCCCTATGACGTATCACTGGGAAACAACAGCTCTTGCAAAAAAGGTATCCCGGTTTGCCCAAATCGTTCCTTTCCGCTATCAAACAAAGGCAAAGCTCATCGGCTGGGTATTTAGGCATCTGTCCAGCGAGGGGCTCGCGGCAGATCGCGATACCGTTTCTGCCTTTGTTGAGCAGTGTGGTAGTTCTATGGACGTTCTGTCGGGCGAGTTCAATAAGCTGAGCCATTTTTTGCAGAGTGAAGGACGTAATGAGGTAAGAAAAGAGGATATCTCGGAAATTTGTTGTTCGGCTGAGGAAGCCGAAGCTTTTGGCATCAGCACCGCAGTGATACAAAGGAATATTGACCGGATTTTCTCAGAATTTGAACTGCAAAAACAACAAAAAGCAGAGCCGCTCTCTTTGTTTATTCAAATTTCCTCCACCCTCTGCGACTTGGCCCGAGTGAAAGCTGCGCAGGCGTCCGGTCTTTCCGGTTCGGATATAGCCAAAATACTCAAGCTCCATCCGTATAAAGTCAAATTGCTCCTGGAGGGCGCGGAATTGTATAAGACTGCGGAGATCAAGCTGCTGCTTGGATGCTGTACTGAAACGGACCTCCAGCTTAAGCAGACCTCTGTCAGCGGTTATGAGCTCGTCGAACGGCTGATTTGCAGACTGGCGCCTTAAACGTCGGGTATCATTTTGGCACAGAGAAGCGGAAGCCGTTGAATAAAGCATAGCATGAGATTTTTCATCTCAAGGGTATTTCAGCATTTTTTATATTGATTCCAGAGTAAAACCGGTTTGGGATTATTGGATTTTTATACAGTGATTTTCTGATTTGCCGTGTAAGATTTATTGGCGGTGAATATCCCGCTGAACTTGTTCAGCACTCTGCCGTAGTGAATTTGGGTGCTATAAATAAACGATGTCAAAAGTGTAATTTGGCCGGTTCGTTAAGAAATCTAAGCAACATGAATTCTGGCTGGCTGTAGAAAAATGAGTGAAAGGAACGGTGCTCTTGTCTGAGCTGCAAGCAACACCTCTAAAAGAATGACTGAAAGAAACGATAAAAACAGGATAGACAGCGACCGCTTTTGGGATCTTGGCGTGCAGCCCAAACGAAAGCGGGCGCAGACTGGCTCATATGATACCAGTACGGCAGAAATCACAGTTACACCGTTGGAAAAGCAAGTGGATGAAATAACTGCCGATGAGAGAACGGCAGAGCATCCTACTGGTGCCCCGATTCCTCCGAGAACCGCGGCCGCGAGGAGGCATGGTGGCAGTCGAAAGCCTGGCGATGTAAGACCGCGAATGGCGGAACCCGTTTGCCAGTATGTACCTGAACATTCGCTGATCAAGAGCGTCAGCATTCTTCGCTGGCCGGCTAAATATCAGTTTTTTGAGAAATTTATTGCGGATGCCGAAAGATATTTTACGCGAACGGCAGCCCGCTGCGAATATGTCAGCTTTTATGCTTATATGCCGCAGTATTCACAGATGTCGCCGGCCCAGCTTCAGTGGTATCTTTACTGGCGTGACAATGTACGGCACGGTATCTATCTTCAAACGGATTACAGTTATCTGTTTTTGTATTTGTATGAGATTATTAATCTGCCGAAGCGCATACCTCCGGAGAAAGGGATAAGCCAGATCTGTGACATATGGCTTCACTACCGGGAGAACTTTTCGCGTCTGGACCGCTATCTGGGAGAATGGCTCTGTGATTATTGCCTGGTGCATCAGCTTCCGGCTCCCCTTGACCGGCTTGCCCCGATTCTTCCGGAGATCTCGGATAAGGTGTCGCTTAAAGAATTTTATATACGAATGGAGGATTATAGTGCCTGTCCCTTTACGCCTTCACTGATCGAGATGCTGACCAATTATAATTGGAAGACCAGTCACAGCGCAACCGCTGAAACAAAGAAGCTTTTTTCAGAGCATTTGTATGCAGCGGTCCTGGAAACATTGTCGGCGGCATGGCAGGAAAGCGGCGATACACACGAGCAGTTTGGGCTGGCTGAGGTGAGTCAGACGAGGGATGCTTTCAGCGGCGCCTTATGCTCCTATGCGTGCAAGCGCCGCATAGATTTGACGTATATCTCTTTTTCTCGGTCGTATCCTCTGAAATTTTTGATCACAGATCTTTGCAAGCTGTCAGAAAACTGTATACGGGCAGCTTTGGGCATCAAATCCAGGCTCAGTACATCCAATGTTCCGGAGGGACTGAGGCTCAAAATGCTGCATTATTATGAGAAGCATCTGCCACCGAAGAAGGTGTCGAAACCCAAGAAACCGGACGCCGAGGTTTCTGAGGAATACGCGCACTTCTATGAGCCGACCGGCGCGTCTCTGTCCGTGGAGAATGCTTTGGCCATTGAGCAGGCCTCCTGGGCGACCGCAGAGCTTTTGACCCGCGCGTCCTTTCAGACTGAGGGGGAGACAGAGGGGCAGACACTGCACATAGAAGCGGCCTCCGATGAAAAAATGGATATTCCGTCATCGCTGCGGGGAAAAGAAGAAAACGACAGCAGGTTAGCGATTGCCGGGTCTGAAACCGCCATCTCTCCCAACGGGAGTACTCCCCTCCCGGCGGAAGGGGAGCGAGACATTGAAACTGTAGCGCCCGTGCATCTCCCACGCATAACAGAAGCGGAAGAAAACATTGCTGATTCCACAGACCCTTTCGACCGTTTTATTGCATCGCTCGGAGAACGTGAATATGCCGCCCTGAAATGTATCGTTTCGGGGGAAGAGTCTGAATATAGAGCTATTTGTGACGGAGAATTTCTACTGCCTGACGCCATGGCGGAAAGGATCAACGGGAAAGCCGTCGACAGCTTCGGAGATATAGCAGCAGAGTCGGATGGCACTTTTTATCATCTTTCGGATTATTATGCGAATGAAATTACCGAGGCAATTTTAAAACAGGAGGAAAAAAATGGCTTGGCCTAAATCCCCGGAAAATAGGAGACCACTGTGGCTTGGACTGTTTTTTCTGACTGTCTGTCTGATATTCGGCGCGAGACTTGTCAATCTGCAGCTCACAGATGCAGACGGAACGTATACATTTGGAGAACGGCAGATCATCACGGAACGCAGGGTAACTGTGAAAGCCGCGCGCGGCATGATCTGCGATCGCAACGGTACGCCTCTTGTTTCGGACCGTCAGCTTTATGATCTTATTGTGGATTTTACAACGCTTCCCGAGCATACGGAGGAACAGGCTGCCATTTTGCTTTCCGTGCTACGAGATATGGAAGCGTGCGGTGCCGCACCTGCCTCAGCTCTCTTGAGCGCCGTTCTGTCCGACGAAAGCCTTGAAGCACCTGAAAACAGCGGAGCTGCAGAGGTTTGTCAAAGTCTTGGGCTGTCGGAAAATGCTGATATGCCGACCATACGTAAAGCGCTCACTGCTGAATTTGAAAAGGAGTTCGGCGCCGCTGAAAACGAGATGCTGCAGAACGCCGATGCGGTGGAAAAGGCGGCAGTGGCGCTTATCCAATGCGAGTGGAAACTGCATCCACCGAGCGAAAAGCAGCCGCATATACTGGCAGAAGACGTTCCGCTTACGCTTTTGACCCGCGTGCGTGAAGGAACGCATGCAGGGCTGACCTTTCAGGCGAGGACCATACGGACTTATCATTATGACGGATACGCATCGCATATTTTGGGACGCGTTGGTAAGATCCAAACAGACGATGTCGAATATTATACATCTCTCGGCTATCCGGTCGATGCGACAGTCGGGCTGGACGGAATCGAAAAGATCTATGAGAAAACGCTCCGCGGGACCGACGGCGTGTTGCTTCTGAGAGAGGATCAATATGGAAACCTCGTGGAACAGGTCACTGAAGTCGAAGCAGAGGCCGGAAAGAATATTTGGCTGACCCTTGATATCGATTTGCAGATAGCGGCTGAGGATGGGCTGAAAGCCAACATCCAGCAAATTGTGGAGACCGCACTGACAACAGAAGGGGATAAAGATGGTGAGGACGCCCATGCCGGAGCGGTCTGCGTAGCGGATCCCAGAAACGGAGAGATTCTGGCAATGGCATCCTACCCTTCCTATCGGCTCAGCACATTCACCGCCGATTACAGCGACCATTTAAACAATGAGAGCAAACCGCTTGTAAACCGCGCCCTGATGGGCACATATGCCCCTGGATCTACCTTCAAGGTCGGGGTTGCTGCGGCTGCACTGACGGAAGGAACCATAGAGGGGGATACGCTGATTGAGGACCTGGGCATCTATACGTATTATCCGGACTATCAACCACGCTGCTGGGTATATACGAGGACGGGACAGACGCATGGAAAGCTGAATGTAGTGGGAGCACTCCGGGATTCCTGCAATTACTTTTTTTTCGAGACAGGCAGACTGCTCGGCATTGAAAAAATGAACAGTTATATGAAACAGCTCGGTTTAGGGGAGCCGACGGGAATCGAGCTCCCGGAGGTGGCGGGAATACTTGCAGGACCGGCATACAGTGAATCGGTAGGACGCATATGGTCGCCGGGCGATACCCTTCAGGCGGCGATCGGTCAGTTGGACAATGCCTTTACGCCGGCCCAGCTTACCGCATATCTCAGCGCCATCGTTAACGGGGGAACCCGGTACGGCCTGCATCTATACTTAAAGACTGCGGAATTTTATACGGAAACCGTTCTGGATGAGCAGGAAGCATCCGTTTTGTCAAGCGTTACGCTGAGCGCTGAGCATCATGCACTCCTAAAGGATGCCATGCGGGAGGTCGCTGAAAATGGTTCGGCAGCCCGTATTTTCCGCGGATATCAGGTTTCCGTAGGATGTAAAACCGGAACGGCGCAGACCGGCGGGGACGGAAGTGACAATGCAGTTTTTGCCGCCTTTGCACCTTTTGAAAATCCGGAGTTGCTGGCGGTCAGTATTATTGAACACGGTTCCTCCGGAACAAATGCCGGCTTCTGCGTTCGCGATATTTTTGACTGTTATTTTTCAGAGGAATAAGTTTTGAGATGAAATTTCGGTCGTATGATGCAAATGTATATATAAAGCAGCATCGAAAGCGAAAATTAGCATAGGAGGAAAATCCTTCGAGCAAGTGATGTGATTTTTTCCATGAGACAGCAGCGCTTCAGGTTTTAAAGGCAAAAAGGGCCTCATCCAATCGGAGGTGCTCATGCCGTTTGTGATTCGTTCTATTTAAGAAATTTCAGTAAGGATGTACAGTGAATTTCGGTTTCGCTGAATGTGTCTCAGTCACCTGAAACGCAGAAAGGTGGCCTTTGTATTATTGATATTGGTCAGGGAATAGAGGATACTGGATAAAAGAAAAGATAGAAGGCGCACATGGCTCCAAAATATTCGGACCGCTTGTCCTCCCTGCACTCAGGAATGAAAAACAAGTAGGAGTCTAACAAGTTTTCAGCATTTCAGACTTCAGAGCATCTAAAAACAAAATGCGATTTTTTATTCTATTATCTTGACAAATTCAGAAATATCCTTTATAATAAAATAATGAGTGAGAATTCATCCGGAGAGGAGAGATATCTTTGAAGCTTGATATGGGTCCTCTTCTTACCGGTAATACCGATGTGTTGCCTTTTGAGCGCAACATACCGTTCGCAAGCGGAGACGTGGAGCGGGAAGATGACACAGGTGAAGCAGACAACTATCTGTTTCCATGGGATGATGTCGTTTTTCCTCGGGGTGCTCATGTCAACGGCAGCGTAGAAAATCAGTCCGGCTATATGAAGCTGACATTTACCGCGTCTGTCTATTACGAAACGCATTGTGCTCGCTGTTTGGAGCCTGTTGCGGGAGAATTACAGTTCCGTGCGGAAAAAAATGTTGCAGAGGCTAGGCTTTTGACTGAAGCGGGAGAAAAGCAGGAAGAGGACTACGTGTTAATTGCGGACAACTGTTTGGACATCTCACAGCCTGTATATGATGAGATTCTGCTGAGGTTTCCGTCCAAGCATTTATGTACGGAGACGTGCAGAGGATTGTGCCAGTTGTGCGGAGCAAATCTAAACGAAACAACATGCGGATGTACGCTGAAAGAGCCGGATCCGCGGTTGGCTAAATTACAGGCGTTGTTTCATAGCGATAATATGGAGGGAGGAACAGACAATGGCAGTACCGAAGAAAAAAACATCCAAAGCAAGAAGAGATAAAAGACGTTCTAATGTGTGGAAGCTTTCAATGCCGAGTTTGGCAAAGTGTCCTAAATGCGGTGCATATAATTTGACGCACAGAGTATGTCAGTCATGCGGAACCTATAAGGGCAAACAAGTTATGTCCAAAGAAGCATAAAATTACAAGAGCTTGAAGCCGTCGGAATTGTTCCGGCGGTTTTCGTTCTTTCCGGTGTAAGTCCCGTGGACCGCCTGGGTTAGATGAAAAGCTTCAACAAAAAAGCTGGCGTGGAAACGGCGATTGTGCAGGTGAGGAAAATGAGGACAAAAAGATCTGCTTTCTATATCCAGTCTTGCTGTACACCAACGATGTTAGTTAATAAAAAGTACGTATGTTTAGCGGCTGAAAAAGTTTGACTTTTTTGTAGCTCAAACTAAGTTGAAGGCCCTACAATAATCAATAAAAGGCGGTGGATGTATGAAGCTCTTGTAAGCCGAGGATGAACGAAGTATGTCGGAAGCGGTCAAGCGGTTGTAGATATTTGGGCGTATCACCAATATATTGTTGACGCCGTATACGATGGTGAAGACATACTTTTTTGCGAAATCCGAACAGTACAACGGGATCATTCTGGACATCATGATGCCGAAAATGAGCGGCCGTGAGGTGTTGAAAAGGCTGCGCGGTGCGGGATGTGGAACGCCGATTCGTCGGCTTACGGCAAAAGGTGAAATCGAGGATTAAATTCAGAACACCTGTGAGCGTCTGCCTGATGTACAGCCGGATAAGCTGTTTGACCGCTTTTACCGAACGGATGCTGCGCGTACACAGAAAAGCGTCGGCTATGGTATCGGACTTTCTGCGGCGCGCTCTATTGTGGATGCCAACCGGCAGGGGATCGATCCATGCGGAGTATGTCAAGCCAAGCAGTATTTGCTTTACTGTGCGTTTTTATTATATGCAGAACCATACTATTTGCATTTTTCTTATTCAAAAAGTATGATCGAGTAACGGCTTTTTAGTCCACAGTCCGAAACAAGGAGGAGTTATGAAGCATATCCCTGTACAAGTTCATCCGTATTTAGAATACCTCAATAGTATTCTTATGACTGGCAGATACAATGAAATGACCAGGCCCTGCATTGGATATGGTCTCATGACGGAAGAAGTGAATGAATACACTACCCACATCAGGCATTTCTTTAAAGATCATCTGAATGCTCCGATTTACAGATATATTGAAAATATGATCCCGAACGGATTTACATTTTCCCGGCCTGTAGAGCTTATGCTGTGTATGCAGCACAGATCGGATTTTTCAATGCAGTATACCCCGTCGGATTTATGCATTCGATATTGCGGAGGTTATGGGAAAATTCAGGAGTTATTGCATTTACTGAAAGAATTCGAAAACACAATCGGATATTTTGCTTTTTTTGATGAGACAAAAGCCTATTACAATCCGATAATAGAAAAGGCAACGAATCTAGTGAACCAGTACCCGTATATTTCCATGCTGGAAGACGAATTTGGAAAAGAGCAAAATTCCTACGACTGTGTGATATCCTCTTTGATGGTAGGTAATTATGGAATATCTTTCATGGATAAGACAACCCATAGAGCAGATATCTTCGCTGTCTTCTCCATCGATGGCTTCAGTCTTTCCGCCCCGGTTCTTTTCCATGAGTATTCACATCCTTTCATAAATCCTTTAACAGAAAAATATGCAGATCTTGTAAAAGAATATGAAAATGCCTGCGAATTGCTGAAGAGATACAAGCTAGCCGGGTTCAAATCCGGATACGGCGATTGGAATGAGTGCGTAAATGAACATCTTGTGAGAGCGATGGTTATACATCTTTTGCGTAAATGTAATCTATTTGATTTAGCGGAAGAGATGCTGAGCCGAGATCTGTATTTTGGTTATAAATATATACCGTACATCATTGAACAATATAAATATTACGATCACAATCGTGATACTTACAATTGTTTTGATGATTTCTATCCCAAATTGCTGGAGGTTTTTTCCCGAAATATCGAAAAACAGAGCTGATTTTTTTATGGTCAACTCTGTTTTTTTATTTTTGAAGTAAAATTTTCTAAGCTCAGACTAAGGTAGGCGGGATATACTTTACTTAGATTAAAAGTATATTTATCTTAAATTAAAAGGAAGGGATAGGAAGCTATGGACTTTCGTCATGAATGGAAGCACGAAATCGGCAAATCGGATCTGTATACGATCCGCGCCAGATTGATGTCTGTTATGGCACGGGATGTTCATACCATTGACGGGCGATATGAAATACGCAGTCCGTATTTTGACAATTTGGAGGTGAGGGTCCTGCGGGAAAAAATTGATTGCGTAAAATACCGGGAATAGTTCAGAATCCGCTATTATAACCACGACGCCTCGTTCATTGTGCTGGAAAAGAAAAGCAAAATAAACGGGCTATGCAATAAGGTACAATCAGAACTATCGCCGGAAGAGGCGCGGGCGATTGCTGACGGAAAACTACAGACGCTCTCGAGCAGCAAAAAAACACTTTTGCGCGAGCTGCAACTGAAGATGACGATGCAGGGACTGTACCCAAAAACGATCGTGGACTACACGAGGGAACCGGTCGTCTATGCGCCGGGCAACGTCCGTGCCACATTGGATTATAACATACGAACAGGCATGAATCGCACCGACTTTTTGAATCCGGACAGCATTACCATTCCTGCCGGTAATGCACCGATCGTTTTAGAAGTCAAATGGGCTGCGTTCCTGACGTCTGTCATCCGTGATATCGTTCAAATTCCGAAAACGCATACCTCGGCATTTTCCAAGTATGCAGTCTGCCGTATTACGGATGACGGTATAAAAATCGCCAACTAAATTGAGCGTCCGAAATGATTAAAAAGTTGCACTTTGCGGCATTGTACGTCGGAATATTCAGCGAAAATTTGCCGGAGGCGCCGCAGGAACAGGGCACATCGGAGGGGTAGCCAAACAGCGATGTGCAGGACATGCCGCAGATTAATGGGGACGAAAATGGCCAAGCGCCGCCCGATGTCCCAAGCGGCGGTAAACAGGAGGACGGACGGCTGCAAAACGGAAGCGTCGCGGAAAGCATGCCTGAAGCTCTTCCAGACGGCGGCAGACAGGCTGAATTCGATAACGATGAGATCCAAAGCGCAAGCGGCTGGACCAGGTTCGGCGTCCGTGCGGCGGTACTGCTTGCGGGAATTTTGATAGCAGCTTGATATCAAAAGCGTACGTAAGAAACAACGAATGCATAGAGAGCGAACGCAAGTGTACTTTCGCTCTTTTTTGCCGAAAGACGAGGATAAGTTGTTTGGAGATACGGCCTCTTATCTGTTTGCAGATAGGCTCGGTCTTTCTGGTTTTTTTCGCAGCAATTATACTAATCAGATCTCAGATCGGAGCGTTTGTCAGAAGCACCGCAGATACGATGATGTCACGACAGATATACATTTTTTAAAATATGGTTTATGAAATAGGGTGAAATCAGAACGCATTTGTGGTATAATATGCACGGCATAAAATCACATCACCGTAAAGCTTCTGTAAGTCGTGCACCGCAGATTTGTTCGACTGAGCAGAACTCAGTTTTTCAAGCTGCCGGGATTTTCATGGTACAATATCCACGGTATAAATTACATTATCGCAAAGCTTCCGTGGGCCGTACACCGCGATGGTATAAAATGCACGGCGCTAAACTACATCAACGTTAAACTGCTGAACCTTTCGTATAATAATGATAGCCGGCGCTTAATGTGCTTTTCGGCCGTGCATCTGTTTTTCGATAAGCATTTATCGGATTTAATTACGCAGATCTTTCTGTTTATAAGCTCGAATCAAAGATCATGGTTCCAATTTTATGAGGTGTCTAAAAATGTTGCTTTCAAAGCCGAAAAAAAAGATAATTGCTGTCGTAGGGCCGACGGCCAGCGGAAAGACCGCCCTTTCTATAGCTCTGGCAAAACGATTGTCCGGAGAAGTCGTTTCCTGCGATTCCATGCAGATTTACCGCGGTATGGATATCGGAACGGCCAAGCCGGATTTAACCGAGCGGGATGGTATACCGCATCATCTCATTGATATTTGTGACCCGGATATGCCCTTTTCCTGCGCGGATTATATTGAAGCGGCTGAAGTTGCCGTTTCGGCAATTACAGCCCGTGGAAGAATCCCGATTTTTTGCGGTGGCACAGGGCTTTATGTAGACAGCTTTCTGCAATCTACGTCGCTCTCTCCGGTAAAGGCAGATCCTGAAATCAGGAAAAAACTGCAGGGAGAAGCGGATGCTCGCGGCACGGAGTATCTGCACAGCAAGTTAAATACTGTGGATCCGGCCTCCGCTGCGGCCATTCACCCCAATAACAGAGTGCGCATCATACGCGCCCTTGAGATTTTTGAAACAACCGGCAAAACAAAGTCTCAGTGGGATGACGAATCTCACGCTTCCGCGTCTGTCTTTGATGTCTGCTGGATCGGTTTGGCATACGAAGATCGTGCCGTTCTGCATGATAGAATCCGCAACCGCGTTATGCGGATGATGGAACAGGGGTTTGCCGATGAGGTTTCTGAGCTTTTGAAATGTGGATATTTAAAGGAGGGCTCTACCGCAGCACAAGCGATTGGTTATCGAGAAATGGCCGCCTGCCTGAGAGGTGAGCTCACAATAAAGGAAACCATAGAAAAAATTACCGTAGCCACGCGGCAATACGCTAAACGGCAGCTTACTTGGTTTCGCCGCAATCCCTGTATCTGCTGGATCTATCCTGATATGCTGAAAACTCCTGAAGAAATCGTTTCCATGGCTGTGGCTTATTGTCTGGAACATCTGAATTCTTCCTCCTGACTTTTCATACGGTGGTCAGCATTTTTATATCCTGCTGAGAATTCAGAGCGCTTCCCGATCATTTATGAGGACGGTTATTTGTTGATTTTTTCATATTTGTATGGTATAATGTGCATAGCGTAAATTATATCATCGTAAAGCGTGCGTAAGCCATGCACCGCAGATATTGCGGTGACTGAATTGTACAGTTAGCGCAAAACTGCCGGGGTTTTCGTAATAAAATAATGTCAAATGCGCGGCTATTGGAAGCAGATCATAAATATACCCAAGAACTTGGGATGCCACAGAGCCTATGTTGTTCATGGCTTTGCAGAACGTCGGTTCCTTCCGCCTCTTTACGGGCTGTACGGATTCTGCCGTGGCAGAATGCACTGTTTTTATGCATCTCCTGTGAGAAGGTTGGCTGTACTCGAATTGCTCTTATACCAAAGGGTTCGGAAAGGATGACCTATTCCGCTTTCGGCGATAACGCGGCGTAAGCTTAGAAGCTTGTTTCGTTAGAGGGTACGGTTTAATATTTAGAATTTATTAGAAACGTTGCGAACCCAAAATACTGTATGATAAAATACGGCCTGCCTGAGAGGTGATGGCAATGGATTATAAGTATCTCAAGAATATTATAAAATATGTTTTGACTGTCCTGCTTTCGGTTGGTTTGGCGGCTTATATTCTGTATCATATGATAAACAGTCTCAACGACTCCGTAGAAACCATACCGGTTTCTTATGTCACTCAGGAAGACTGTATCTCGGTCGACGGTTATCTTTTCCGGTCGGAGACGCTTTTGTATACGACGCAGCCGGGAAGCGTGAGCGTTCTTTTTGACAACGGCACGCATGTCAGAGCAGGCAGCGCGGTATGCCAGATCTATAGCGGCAGCGAGTCTGACAGTGACGCTGCAAAGCTTGCAGAGATCGACAGAAAGATTGCCCTACTGAAGAAAAGCAACATGGATGATGGCATCACTTATTCCGATACACAGATCATCGATGCTTCCATAAACAATCTTTACTATACCATTCTCCAGAAAATACACGACGGGGATATCGGCTATGTACTTCGAAAAAAGGACGATCTGATTGCATCGATGAACACGCGGCAGATTATTACCAAGCACGTCACCGATTACAGTGAGCAGATTGCTGCTCTCGAAAATGAAAGAAACCTTCTGATACAAAAAACAGGAGAGGTAACGGAAACCATACATGCACCGGAGGCCGGCTATTATTATGCGACAATCGACGGCTTTGAAAATACCTTTTCAAGCGATAAAATTGCCGGCATGACGCTCGACATGTTTGATCAGCTCACAGCATCCACGGCGGATTTATCCTTGGAGGTTTCCGGAAGCGGTGTCAATGCCGGAAAAATTGTAACCGATTACATATGGTATGTAGGATGCATTGTCAGCGAGGACGAGGCGCGTGCATATGATGAAGGGGATTCCTACACGCTGATTTTTCCGTACAATTCCGATAAACGCATTACCGCGGAATTGTCCCGCATTGTCATGCAGGCCGACGACAGCCGCGTGCTCCTTATCTTCGAAACGCGTGCTGCACCCGAAAATTTCAATTATCTGCGGCGTCAGAACGTACAAATTGTTCAGCAGACATACAATGGTTTCAGAGTGCCTCTGTCTGCTGTGCGCATTGTAGACGGAGAGCAGGGGGTTTATGTGCTGCACGGGTATACGGTTGTCTTTAAGAAGATCACGCCGCTGCTGGAGGTCAACGGTTACTTTATTGTTGCTGACGATGAGGATGCGGAACTGAAGCTGTACGACAGTATTATAACAAAGGGGAAAAATCTGTATGCCGGCAAAATCATTTCATAAAAAACCGTAGGTGGCAGCACCCGATTCTTCAGCAGACCGCAGCCGCTCAGCTTTGATGAATTTTTTATAACCCGTATCATATGAAAGGATTCCTCCCGTGTCGCGCTGCAGTGCTGAACACGGAAGGGAAGGTGCGTTTTATGTCCGGTGAGTTTCCCGAGATGCTTGAAAAGATATCAGCCATACGCAATATGCTCAACGAATACAGTTCTGTATCTTCGTCAGATCCTGCGTCTCTTATGGCTGTAACCAAATTTGTCGATGCCGATCGGATCAACTATGCTATTGAAGAGGGTGGTATTCGGCTGATCGGCGAAAATAGGCCGCAGGAGCTTGTTCAAAAATATCCTCAGCTTCATCTTGACGGCGTGTCCGTTCATATGATCGGCACCCTGCAAACCAATAAAGTGAAATATATCATAGATAAAGTGGACATGATCCAATCTCTGGACTCTCTGAAACTTGCTGCGGAAATTGATCGGCAGGCTCAAAAACATGATAAAAAAATGAATGTTTTGATCGAAATCAATATTGGAGAGGAACCGCAAAAAGGTGGTATCCTGCCCGGAGAGCTTGAAGCCTTCCAACGGCAGCTTCAGCCGTTATCCAATATCCGCGTCTGCGGTCTCATGACCATCGGTCCGCAGTATGCGCAGCCGGAGGCCTATGGCCCCTGTTTTTCACGTATGCAGACCCTGTTCCGCCATTTCAGCGAGGAGTATCTCCGGGATATTGAGCAGCCCCTTCTGTCCATGGGGATGAGCAATTCCTTCAGAGAGGCTCTTCTTCACGGATCCAATTTGATACGTGTCGGTTCCGGCATCTTCGGAGAGCGTCGTTCCAGTCCTCCTGTTACGCCTTCAATGTAAATATTTTATGAACAGAAGCCACTTTTTGAACGTTTGCTGTGGATTTTTTTCATTTCTGTGTTATAATAGTGTGCAGGATTCTTTTGACAAATTTCGAATATGATTCTAAAATAAATGCTGGAGGGTATATCAATGGGGATTTTCGATAAAATAAAGGGCATGGTCGGTTCGGATGATTTGGATTATAATGAATACGATAACGACCTGTTCGGAGACGACGCACAAAATGACAATTATGACGTGGGCTATGACGCTCCGCAGCAGGATGTAAGAAAGAATGTCCCGCCCTCCTCAGGTGTGAGCGGAAACGGTTCTTCCATAGAGCTTAAGGTTGTAAAGCCCAAACAGTTTGACAGCGTTACGCAGATTGCAGATCACCTTTTAAATAAGCGCACCATTGTTTTGAATTTGGAGGACACCAACAAAGAGACGGCACGTCGCCTTATTGATTTTTTGAGCGGTATTGCCTACTCAATCGATGGCCAGCTCAAGCGCGTAGCCAACAATACTTTTGTGATTACGCCCAACAATGTGGATGTTTCCGGGGAGCAGCTCAGATCCAATGAGCCGAAAAAGGAAGAGTCTGCAGATTTGTACTCTGAGCTGTGAGCCGAATTCCATACATAGATAATACAGCGGTTTCGGCCGGCAGGAGGGGGCGCTTTCTATTTTTGATACCTTGTTCTTTTTGCTCAGAAATGCCGTGATCTTTTTTCTCGACGTCATGATCGTTCTAATGGTTATCCGCGCCGTTTTGTCGTGGCTGCCTGTTGATGAAAATGGAGCGTTTGTCAATTTCATTTACAGTACAACCGAAACTGTAGTCATGCCGGTACGTGTGCTTTTGGAACGCTTTGAAAAGCTTAATGCTTTTCCCATTGATATTGCGTTTTTAATATCTTTTGTTTTGTTGTATCTGATTCAGGCTATTCTTATGGCATTCTGAGTTTTCGGGCAAAGGGGTCCTCCGAGTGTCGGTGAAAAGTCGGCCGTGGGATGATGCGTGTGATAGGCCGCGAGAAATCCGAAAAGCTTGTTGAAAGGCCATCTTGCTGATGAAAAATGAGAAAAATATATATGGGGAAGATCAGCTTTTATATGCACGTCTTCAAGATCTGTTGTCGCGCTGCGGTTCCGGACGCACCGTTTATTCTGAATTCCTGAATCCACGGGAGCAATTTCTGGCAGAGCGTTTTTTTAAAACGCATTTTAAAGAAGATACGTTAACGTATCATTTTTGGGGCGGTTATCCGCAGGCAGAGCGGAGACTTTTATGTCTTGCATTCGTAGATGAATGGATGCAGACGGATCCGTTAGATGCAGGGAGCGGCGACAGTTGCGGGCAGGCGCCGGTCGCCGCTCTTTCTGTTAGCGGGAGTGGTTTCAGAAAACTCACCCACCGCGATTATTTAGGCGCGTTGCTGTCGCTCGGACTTGAGAGACGTGTTCTCGGTGACATCTGCATATTGAGTCCATCTTCTGCGGTTGTCTTAGTACATTCGCGGATTTTGCCTTATCTGGTACAGAATCTTCAAAAGGTTTCCTCGGACACGGTCACGGCGTCTCCCTTAGAACCTGGAACGAAGATCCCCTATATGCACAGATTCGAATTGCTGTCCCTGACAGTTGCAAGTCTGCGGCTCGACTGTATCGTTTCCGCGGCCGCTGGTATCTCACGCGAGAAGGCAAAACAAATGATTGCAAGTGGACAGGTAGAGGTGGAT
>DXYE01000037.1:11320-22829 GCA_019415985.1 Clostridiales bacterium | reverse complement strand
AGTTATTATAGATATTATACGATATTTCATCCGATAAATCAATGATCATATTTGCTAAATAAACATAAAAAATGACACATATATTCGACAATTTGCACAATATTATAATGGAATTCGATTATCTTATAGAGTATGATCCACCTTGACAACCAGGCGGATTCTTGAATCTGCCGCTTCAGCCTTTTCACGAATGGCTGCTAAATTTTCGTTGATTTGCTGCGGCTGTTGTGAAAGCGGAACTTCCATATCAAATATAACATTGATTCTTTCATCGCCATTGGTGACGCGGAAGTCATGGGTTTTATACGTGGGGTCCACATCTGCGATGATACCTGCAATAAGCTGGTGCAGAGCGTTGACCCGCTCATCCTTGAGGGTTATGGGATCCATATGAATCACCAGTACGATACCGATTTCGTCAGCGGCGCGCTGCTCCACGGCGTCGATGCTTTCATGGACTCTGACAATATTGGCATCGTCCGGAACTTCCGCATGGACGGAGGCAATCGTTCGTCCCGGCCCATAGTCATGAACAATCAGGTCATGCACACCGACGATTTCTTCCCCGGATAACACCAGTGTCTCAATCCGTTTTACGAGCGCCGGGTCCGGCGCTGAACCGAGGAGGAGACCAATGGTTTCTTTTGCGATTCCGTATCCTGCACGCAGAATCAGAAGCGAGACGAGAACACCCATGATCCCGTCGATTGGAAAATCTATGTATACACCGGCAATCGTAGCGACGATGACCGCGCCGGTTGCTGCGGCGTCGTTGAGGCTGTCGGAAGCGGCTGCACGGAGAACGCTGGAATGTATCAATTTACCGATATACCGGTTATAGGAAAACATCCAGATCTTTACCAGAGCGGAAAGCAGAAGTATGGCGATTGCTGTCCACGAAAAAACAACAGGCTCCGGCGAAAAGATTTTAACAGTGGAAGAGCGGAAAAGCTCAATACCTACCAGCATGATAAGAAAGGAAACGGCGAGAGAAGCAATATACTCAAGCCTGCCGTGACCAAACGGATGTTCGGCGTCAGGCCGCTGGCCGCTCAGCTTTGCGGTCACAGCGGAAATCAGGGACGACCCCATATCGGACAAATTATTAAACGCATCGGAAGTAATGGCAATGGAATGCGAAAAGGTGCCCACTATGAGCTTTGCAAGGAAAAGGAGAAGGTTGCATACGATTCCCATTGTACCGGCAAGCATGCCGTAGGCAGCGCGGACTTTCGGATTTTCTGTTTCGGTGTCATGGGCTATAAAGGTTTTGATCAGCAGCTTTACCATTTGGTCCGTTTGACCTCTCTTTCAATAGGATGCTTCCTTCCCCTTTTCCGCTTTATATTTATAGTATGCCGCAAAACCGTATTCTGACCGTACCCAGACTGTCAAGCAGCGGACGATAAGGAAAGCGCTTTTAGTGCGATTTTTTAGACTTTCAGAACGTTCAATGAAAAGGTATTAAGCGAGACCGAAGTCTGCTCGCCGGATGACATGTTTTTTAAAATGCCAACCCCTTTCTCTACCTCCTCATCACCGAGGACCAGCGTATAAACCGCGCCGGTTTTATCCGCATATTTCATTTGTGCTTTCAGACTTCTGCCGACAATATCGCATTCCGCCCATATACCCTCTGCACGGAGACGCTGGACGATAGCGAGCGCACGCAGGGCAGCAGTCTTGCCTACGGATGCGATATAAATCAAAGGATGCTCGGGGGGAAGCTGCGGAACACCGGACTGCGCCATAGCTTCAATTAGACGCGTGATGCCCATAGCAAAGCCGATACCTGAAAGCGCGGGACCGCCGAGTTCGCTTACCAGACCGTCATACCGACCGCCGCCGCATACGGTGCTCTGCGCGCCGATTCCCTCTGCAATGAATTCAAAGACGGTTCGGGTATAATAATCGAGTCCACGAACGATTTTGGGATCGATCACATAGGGAATGTTCAGCAATTCAAGCGCTTCCTGAAGCTGCTTCATGTGCTCTGCACAGGACGGACAGAGATGTTCAATCGTTTTGGGAGCGCCGTCGGCTATGGCGGTGCACTCCGGATTTTTACAGTCCAGTATGCGAAGCGGATTTTTATCCAGCCTTTCGCGGCAGGTTTGACACAGTGTGTCCCGTCTGGCCTCAAAATAATCCTTCAGCGCGCGGTGATAAAGCGGGCGGCATTCCTTGCAGCCTATGGAATTGATATGCAGACGGACGCCGCAAATCCCTAGCGCCGTTATGAATTCGTGTGCGAGCGAAATGATTTCCGCGTCGGCTGAAGCGGATTCCGCACCGAAAAGCTCCGTTCCGAATTGGTAGAATTCCCGGCTGCGCCCGGCCTGCGGCTTTTCATACCGAAAGCAGTTGATAAGGTAATATAGCTTCAGGGGCATGGCATCGGAACACTTTCCGTTCTCAATAATGGAACGGACAATACATGCGGTGCCTTCCGGCCGCAGGGCAAATTGTCTGCCCTCTTTGTCCGAAAAGGTATACATTTCCTTCTGCACCACATCGGTGGTATTGCCGACGCCGCGCTGGAACAGATCGATCTGCTCAAATGTGGGAAAACGAATTTCCTCAAATCCGTATTTTTTACAGATTTTCCGTGCTGTTTCCTCAATTTTGTGCCAGATAGCGATATCTTTCGGCAGTATGTCAATGGTACCTCTCGGCTTCTGAAATTTTCCGGACATTATAGAATGGAGCCTCCTTTGTCGGCGTTGTAATATATTTTATGACTCTGCCTGCGCCGATTACCGGCCGACAGTTGTTGGATTCGGGTCACTCGGTTTTCGGAGAGATGCAGACGTAGACGGACGGATCACGCATGAAAGAGGAGCGCCTGAGCTACGGTCCAGACCTTGAAGGGCGTGGAGACACTCCTATGCTGGACACGGTCGGTCTGTATCTCACAAGCCGGACGGAAGCATGGCCGAAATTCGAATGGCGGCCGCCATCCTGTTAGGACCGGGTCAGCAGATCCGTGAGGTCGATATCGTAAATGACTTTAGAAAACAAGAGGCGCACAAAAGACGCTTGCCTGTTGTTTTTGTACATTTATGAACCAGTAAGTATGGTTATTTAGCCGATCACCTTATCCGCTGTATTTTAGCCCTCTATGTTTAACGGCGTATTACAGGACTCTCACAGGGCGTCGCGGAAGCCTCTCTGCATTCGTTCCGTAAAGGATAGCATGGAGGAAAGAATATAATTGCTCACATACATGCCTTTTACGGTAAAGGCGTATTTTGTTCCCGTATGTGAGATGAAGCCGCCGGCAATGTACTCATCGAGCTTTTCGCCGTATTGCGCGCCGAAATCCTTGCCGAACAGGGCCATGTATTCCTCACAGTCGATCCCTTCCGTCAGGCGCATGCGAAGCATAATATATTCGCTCTCCCGCTCCGCCTCGTTGACCGTATAGTTTTCATCGAGCACATAGGAGGGAATTGTCCTGGATTTTTCACCCAGTGCTTTGAGATAGATCGGCAGCGATTTTTGTATGCTGTACCTGACGCCGCCGAAACAGGAATGCGATCCCGGTCCGCAACCGATATATTCTTCACAATTCCAGTATTTTAGATTGTGACGGCATTGATACCCTTTGCGTGCAAAATTGGAGATCTCATATTGATCCCAGCCTTTTTCCGAAAGGAGGGTGATAGCCTCCGTATACATGTTGTATTCTGTTTCTTCGTCAGGCAGGTCAAGAGCATCCTTTCGCTGACTGAAAGGTGTTCCTTCCTCGATTTTCAATCCATACAGCGAGATATGCTCCGGTCTCAGGGAAATGATATATTGGAGCGTTTCTCTGAAGCTGTCCATGGTCTGACCGGGGAGACCGTACATCACGTCTATATTGATGTTCTGAAAATCCGCTTCGCGGGCCAGCCGGAAAGCAGTCGAAATATCCTGCACGGAATGAATGCGTGAGAGTGCGGCGAGTTCCTCGTTGTTTGCGGACTGTGCGCCTATAGACAGGCGATTAACACCATGCCTGCGAAGCTGCTTCAGCAGCTTGAGGTCTGCCGTGCCCGGATTCATTTCTATCGTGAATTCCGTATGCTCCGCCAGGTAAAAGGAGTTGCTGATTTCCTTGACAAGCGTCGTCAGACATTTCGAATCGAGCGCTGTGGGCGTACCCCCGCCAAAATAGACGGTGTCTATATTGTACTGCGTGGTTCTTTCGCTGACGGTCTGGAGATGATGGACCGCCGCCCTGGTATAGGGCTTCATCAGCTTTTCGTTCTTGTCTGTTTCTACAGAATAAAAGTCGCAGTAAGCACATTTCCGTTTGCAGAACGGAATATGAAGATAAATTCCTAATGTCCTGTATTCCTGTTTTTCCATGATCGGGTTTCCTTTCAGATATCAGGATAAGGAGAATTCAAATATTTTTCAGTTTAGTGGGATGAAGGGAAAGGGAAAGATCGATGCCTGGCGGCGCTGGCGGGCAATCCACATGACGGCCGGCTATTCGTCGAGCTTCAGAACGGCCATGAACGCTTCCTGTGGAACCTCGACCGAGCCGAGCTGACGCATGCGTTTTTTGCCTTCCTTCTGTTTTTCCAGTAATTTTTTCTTCCTGGTGATATCGCCGCCGTAGCATTTTGCAAGAACGTCCTTCCTCATTGCCTTTACGGTTTCGCGTGCAATGATTTTACCGCCGATGGCAGCCTGTACGGGTACCTCGAAGAGCTGGCGCGGAATGTTCTCCTTCAGCTTTTCCACAATACGCCGTGCGCGTCCGTACGCCTTGTCCGCATGTACGATGAAAGACAGCGCGTCCACGACCTCGCCGTTTAACAGGATATCCAGCTTTACCAGCTTGCTCGGCGAATAGCCCATGAGTTCATAATCAAGAGACGCATAACCCTTGCTACGGCTTTTCAGCGCATCAAAAAAGTCATATACGATTTCGTTCAGGGGCAGCCTGTAGTGCAGTTCGGCTCGGTCGGGGTCCAGATATTTCATGTCGTCGAAGATGCCCCGCCGGTCCTGACAGAGCTCCATGATGCCGCCGACAAATTCCGTCGGGGTGATAATGCTCCCTTTCACCATAGGCTCCTCCGCCACGTCGATCTCGTCCGTCGGCGGATAATTCAGAGGATTGTCAATATAAACGGTTTCGCCGCTTTTTTTAGTAATTTTATAAATAACGCTTGGAGCGGTGGTAATCAAGTCGAGATTGAATTCTCTTTCCAGGCGTTCCTGAATGATCTCCATATGCAGAAGACCTAAAAAACCGCAGCGATAGCCAAAGCCGAGGGCAGCAGAGGTTTCCGGTTCATAGACCAGGGAGGAATCGTTTAGCTGCAGCTTGTCCAGCGCGTCGCGCAGATCCGTATATTTAGAGCCATCGGCCGGATAGATCCCGGAGTACACCATAGGCTGCGCCTGCTTGAAGCCCGGATACGGCGTGTCGGCCCCATTTACGGCTGTTGTCACGGTATCCCCGACGCGGGTATCCGCAACGTTTTTGATCGAGGCGGTAATATAGCCAACCTCTCCTGCACTGAGCTCCTGCTGAGGCGTCAGGCCGAACGCGTTCATATGGCCCACCTCCACGACCTCAAACTGTGCGCCCGTGTTCATCATACGGATTTTGTCTCCGGCATGCAGCGTGCCGTCAAAAACACGTACATAAACCACTACGCCGAGGTAAGCATCGTAATAGGAGTCGAAAATCAGACATTTCAGCGGGGCGTCCGGATCTCCGGCAGGCGCCGGGATGTCGGAAACAATCTTTTCCAGAACATCTCCGATGTTCAAGCCCATTTTGGCGGATATGGCCGGACAGCCTTCCGCCGGGATTCCGATGACGTCTTCAATTTCCGCACGTACCTTATCGGCGTCGGCGGACGGCAGGTCGATTTTGTTGATGACCGGCAAAATCTCCAGATTGTTGTCAACGGCGAGATAAGCATTGGCCAGCGTCTGTGCTTCAATACCCTGGGTGGCGTCTACAATCAGAATCGCTCCTTCGCAGGCATTCAACGAGCGGGAGACCTCATAATTGAAATCTACGTGTCCCGGCGTGTCGATTAAATTGAAGGTATAGGTTTTTCCGTTCTTTGCGGTATACAAGAGTCTCACCGCACGTGCTTTTATGGTGATACCGCGTTCCCGCTCTATATCCATATTATCAAGAAGCTGATCGGACATTTCACGTTTTTCCACCGTGTCCGTGGCTTCGAGAATACGGTCGGCCAGCGTGGATTTACCGTGGTCAATGTGCGCTATGATGCAGAAATTTCGAATACATTCTTGTTTAGACATACACTTTCCTTTATTTTACAATCGACCGGATGCTGTTGCAGAGCATCGGTTCAAGGATTTAAAAATCTGCCAAAGGACAAAAATATGGATACAGTATATTATTATATAGCATATCGCACAGGAAAATCAAGGGTATTTTTATAAAATTGCGACAACTTTATTCCGAGAGCGGGCTTGAAAATTCGAAAAAGGGGCAACCTCAACCATATTTTGTAGGGAAAAAGCGTATAACCGGAGAATGTATGACTTCAGAAAAGCGGGGTGAAGACGTATACAGAAGGAGGTGAGCTATAAAGGCACGCTGAATAAATTTGCAAAAATAATTGATTTTTTGTGAAATCTTCTGTATAATATATAGAAAATGGAGAGTAAACGTGTTTTTTCTGCTATAAATGGTAAATGTGAAGAGCCTGAAATGACCTTGGACCAGCGGGAAAAACCGTGTCAGGGAGGAAACATGAGGCCATACGGTGTTTTTCGAAAAACGGTGATTTTTTCTTGGCTGAAGCTTCTTCTGAGCCTTGCGTATATCATTTTATGTACGGTACTGTTTGCCGTTCTGGTGGGGCTGGGGTCTTTGGCCTCCGACGTTTTTGCCGCCATCATGTTTGTTGTGTGGCTCCCGCTCTGCGCTGTCGTATATTATACCTTCAGGCAGTATTTAGGCTTTCTTGTGGAGACTGGACACATTGCAGCAGTCACCAGAACCTACGGATACCAGCGGCTGCGGACGGGGCAGGTGTCTGCGGCGGCAGAGTATGTGATGCGGCGGTTCGTTTCGGCTCAAAATTACTTTATCTGCGAGCGGATGGTAAGGAGTACGGCCAAACAGTTCCGACGTGCGGGTGAACGGTACGCGTCGGACGGGGAGGATGTGCCGGGTATGGCTGCGCTCAATACCATCGGCGCCTTTTTTCAACACCTCCTTTTCAGATATCCGGTTGCCTGGTGTATGTCGTTCGCGTTGGCAAATCCGCGTCAGCCGCTGCTGGCTGCTCTGGCGGATGGAACAGCGGTATTTGCGGTCAAATACAGAAAACTGATGCGGAAGGCGTCTGAGATAACAGTGGCAATGGCAGTCTTTATGGTGGTAGGTACGGTTGCGCTGTCCTTTCTTTTTCTCTCCCTGTTCGGCCTTTTATCGTTGGACAAGTTTTCATATTTTGCCGTCATCCTTGCCTTTGCGGTTGTATACAGTCTGAAATATGCCTTTTTCGACAGTTTGTTTCTAATTCAAACGCTTTATACCTATTTAAACGAAGCATCACACACACGCATTACCGAGACCGTTCGCCGGAAGCTGTGCAGGATATCCCGTTCCTACAAGCTTCTTCTTGGACATGCGCGGCGTGCAGCGTACAGGAGTATACAAACGGGCGGCAGTATGACGTCTGAGCATATAGAAGGTGCGCATTCGAGAGGTGCAACATATCTTGGAACCGGAAGACGATAGGACATGGAGACTTGGCGACAAAATCCGACAGATTTATGAAATTGGCTGCAACCCGCCGAACGCGCGTACAGTCTCTCCGAGAGAGAAGAGATCTTTCTCTCAGTCAAGGGTTCAGGGATAATAGGATGTTTTGGAGCGTGCTGCAAAATGAATTCATTTGCAGCACGCTCTTGCTGTGTTTATCATGTATTGTACCGCTGTGCTTTGGTTTTGAGGTAATGCAGGCGGGCCATATAAATGAAAACCTTGCTGCTGCACTTTCTCAAAATACAATTTATCTTATCAAAAATAAGAGCATGAAATGCTGTAATAAATTTTTGAGATGTTGAGATGCCGATGACGGGACGGAAGCGAGTCCGTTCCTGCCGCGGCCGTATGCAGTTAACCTATGACCGTATTTCAAAGCAAAGACTTATGCTGTGCTGTTTTACGGAGCTTTTTTGCGCGGTATAGGGGTAACGCTGAACGATCTTCATACAAATGGGGTATACATGCATATATTATAACAAAGCGCCGAGGATTTTCTGTTTCGCGGGGTGCGGCCCTATCCGATACGGGTAAAAAGCGATTCAGGCCGGAAGTGCGGTAGACTGGATATCCTTGGAGCCTTAAAACGGACAATGATCAAACGGGAGGTGTGAAAACGAATGGAGCCACAGCAGACAGCGTACCGGATGCTGGTCGTCAAAAAGACGATAGAGGAAAATGGTATTCGGTTTGCAGATATCAGAATCACCTATCCGCAGCTGCTGCAAAGCGAGACCGAAGACAGCAGGCTGGAATCTGGTAAGAAGAACCGCAGAACAAAAACCAAAAAGGGAAATTCCGGAGAGAATTTTAAATCGGTCCTGAATGCCCATATGGCGGCGGTAGCCGGTAATTTCTATAAATATTGTGCTGAAAAGCTGGCAGTAAACGAACGGGAACGGTATGACAGCATGACTGAACCGAACAAGAAATTTCTGTACAAAGGGATCAAGGCAGGCATGTTTTTTGAATTGCTGCCGATTGAACATTATCTGAGCATCAGAATATCAGCGACAGTTACGCGGGGAGCGCGAACGGAAATGTTTTCAAAAAATGCGGAGGTTTGGGACCTGCACAGTGAATGCCTCCTGCCAGCTTCCCGCTTTTTTGGCAGTGAATGGAAAAAATTGCGGGAAGAGGTGAAAACGGCATCCGGCGTAATGCCGACAGAAAGCAGCTGGTATCTCAGCGGAACACGGGAAGCTGTTCTGTTTACCAATGTCTTCCGCTTTCAAAATCAAAACAGCGGCAGACGGCAGACATCGGTTTTTGAGAAGAGAATTGCCTTGGATATGCAAAGCTGAGATTGATATATAGAAACATAAAAAGCAGCAGTAGAGCGCAGACGCCGCGTACAGCGTCTGCGCTCTACTGCTGTCAACGAGCACAAAGGCGCAGTGCCTTATGAGGACTTCAACCAATCTCCTATGATCTTAGCCGCTTTATCGCCGTCATTGCTGACACAATAGATATAATAAACTCCGTCGGTCTGCATGACAGCCTCTGACAGTTTGGGAACCTCTGAGGGCCGGTAATCGGCAAAATCATCCGTCTGTTTTTTATGGTAGGCTTCAATTTTTTCTGCTATCTGAAGGGCAGCCTCCGTGTTTTCGGCTTCAAACAGGATGAATTCCTCTGCGGTTGCCATGCTTCCTGCATAGGAGACGGCGTTGCGCACCAAGCCTGTACAGCCATAGATGGCCGGGATGGCGGACGGGGAGGCTGCCGTCATATTTTCACTGAAAATCTGGCTGTTCAGAAGCTGTGAAGCCAGATCCTCAAGCTTCTTCTCATCGTTTGACTGAACTGTCGACGGTCCTGTCTCTGTTCCGGCACTGTCACTTTCTGTCTCCAGATCTCCGGGTTCGCAGCCAAATAATGGGGTAAGCATGATAAACAAGGATATTGTGGCGATCGTTCTGATCCATTTCTTTTTCATTGTTGATTACATGTCCTTTCCGGGTTGCGGTTCCCCAAATGTTTTTTGACCGCCTAAATGACAGGGCAGTACTTTCCGCCGCCTGTAGATGCGTATTCTTCGCTATTTTGTCTCCGAATTTGTAAAGCCTATTTTTCCTGTCCGTTGTCCGAATTATACGTGGGCATTTTCAGTAGTCCGCGGCCCGTTTATGCGGAAAGGACTGGGTAATACGGGCGGCAAATGGAAGGTGACATTGTCGTCACATTGGAGACGTTCAGCCTGCCTCTGCGTACAGCTTCGCCGGAGGCCCCGCGACAATAACCCATTTTGCACGAATACGGTTCAATGCGGTTCTATTTGGTCCGTTTCCACGGAAACAGCATCTCGGTGGGATACAGACCATATAGGCCTCTTTTGAGGTATTCAGTGAATCGTGTGGGACCGTAGATAGTCTGCCCATTTATCGACATAATATTTTGACAGATGAATGCCGTCGCTTGTTGCATCAGAGGGGAGGACCCCATCCTCCGTACTGAGACCGGCTGCCGTATTGACCAGACAAACGCCTTTCTGCGCAGCCATTTCGGCTATGGACTGATTGAATTCCAATATGCGCTGATTGGTGATGGTATTCTGATATTCCGGCGATGTAAGATACACTTCTTCGTTAATGGGCAGAATTGTCTGGACGTATATGGTTGCGTTCGGACGGGCTTCCTTGACTGCATCGACCAGCTCTGCATATTTAGCGGTGAACACATTGACGGAGGTCCATCCGACTTCATTGATACCGAACATGAGGTATACCTTGGAGCAGTTATCGTTCTGCCTCAGGGCCTCCAGAGCCGTCAGCATATCCCCGTTCTCCGAGGATACCAGCTTTTTGTCAAAGACATGGAAGACGGAGAGTCCAATGTTCGCATAGAACTGCGCCGGCAGAGGTCCGACCTTCCAGAGACCGACGACAAGAGAATTTCCAATGAAAACAGCATCCTCGAAATAGCTGTCATCAACCAGGGGGCCTTCGGGCAGTTCATTGGCCGCGTGAAACGGGCCGGGCGTGGGAATCGGCGTCGGAGGCGCCGTGGTATCCACACGCGTTGTATCCGTATTGGTTGTATCTTCAGTCTGTGGAAACAGGTCCTCTTCCGACAGGGTTCCAGGCGTATCGTTGTCAGCCTGGCCCCGGTTCATGGACGCCGCAGTATCCGCAGTGAAAAGACCCGCCGAAACCGTTCTTTTTGAGAGAAAAAGTATGACAGGGGCAGTCAACGCGACGGAGAGAAGAACAGCAGCCGCAGCTGCAGCGACCTTTTTAAATGCTGTATGGCAGTGTCCTCTTTGCGTCTGCGATGTGTCTGCCTGCGTAGGATTCTTCATAAAATCGATAGCCTCTTTCTGTTCTGATCATTTTTCTGGGTACACGTTTATGTAGCGTAGACGGCCGTTCCCTTTCCAAACCATCCTCGAAAGGTTCTGTTTTAACAGTCAGACGAGAGTTGCGTTTTTTAGGTTCCCCGATTTCGACATATTTCATGCGTTTAGCCGGCCTGGAAATTTGATATCGGCCCGTCCCTGTTTCGCAATTAGAGCCGCAGGACATAGCTTCAGCACTTCTGGACCGCGGTGAGCATGCAGCTGAGCTGCGCGGCCCGCGGAGGCTTTACAGTGAAGTAATATTATGCCGTGTACATTATACAGTAAAAAATCCCGGCAGTTTGGATGACTGAACTTGTTCAGTCGGACAAATCTGCGGTGCACGGCCCGCGAGGGCTTTACAGTGAAGTAATATTATGCCGTGTACATTATACAGTAAAAAATCCCGG
>DXYE01000037.1:0-11220 GCA_019415985.1 Clostridiales bacterium | reverse complement strand
AAATCTGCGGTGCACGGCCCGCGAGGGCTTTACAGTGAAGTAATATTATGCCGTGCATATTATACCATATTTAAAGAAAAGGTGCAATCATTTTTTACCTATGTTCTGTCAGATATCTTTTTCATCGCGGTAAGACAAAGTAAACGGCCGCGTCTGATCTCTCAGGATTCAGACGCAGCCGTTTTTCAGCTGATTTTGAACAGCTTTTTCAAAATAGAGGAAAAAAATTTCGGACTTTTCCATATAACAACTTTCATATGCGACCATGCCTTTCATTAAGCATCATAAAGAACCGGATAAACGGCTGCGGACTAAGCCAAAACGAAAAAAACTGGATGGAAGGATGTATTGGTTTACAAAAGCGAGGATATTCAAGGCCTCCGGCTGCCGCTCTCAATGATATAGTATGCTGAAGATGAAAATTGGTTCCCAAATCGACATGCTTTTTCTGCATTTTCCGTGCCGTTCTGTAAATATTTTCAGAGCCTTCCCCGCTTCGTGGGTGCGTCGCGTATCTGTAGCGCTGCTTTTCGGCCGGACTTATACACGGAACTTCAGAGCAAACAGAGCAGGCGGCGCCGAGAGGCCGGCGCCGCCGCAGAAAAATTATGCCATAGCGCTTTCCGTGACCTTTGCGACCGCGGGCTGCGTCTGAGGAATCTGATGCCCCAAACCGAAGCTGACAGAAATGGCGTCGTTGACCTTCTGCATAACCGCGTCGTCAAGATGTCCCATTTTTTCCTTCAGCCTGCGCTTATCAATGGTGCGAATCTGTTCCAGCAAAACCACTGAATCCTTCGCCAAACCATAGCGGTCGGCATATACGTCAATATGCGTGGGAAGGCGCGCTTTCGTAAGCTGGCTTGTGATGGCGGCAGCGATAACGGTCGGACTGTACCGATTACCCACATCGTTCTGAATAATCAAAACCGGACGGAGTCCACCCTGTTCGGAACCGACTACCGGACTTAAATCGGCATAATAAATATCTCCTCGTCTGACAGTCACAAATTTCACACTCCATTTTTAACATATGTGCCGTTGAAACGGCTTACAAATACATTATTGCCAATGGTTCCGGTACTTTAATCATACAAAACTAAATTGGCAGATACTTCCTTGACTTCCTTGGATGCCTGAATGTGGGCGTCCATGCTTATTGTATGCCGCAAACATTTTACAAGTGTCCTGCTCACTTTCTTTCACAATTCATTCATATGTCCGAATTGCTTTATTCTGCCGTATTTGATATAATAAATCTGTCGAATATGCTGTCGGTCTGTCAAATAAAAAAGTTTTGATTTATCGGGGGAACCAAGGCGATGGAATCTGCTGTGTCCTACTTGTCAGAGCTGCTGACTACTACGGGAACGCGCGTTTTTTTTGCAGCTCTTGCTTTGATTATCGGATTTATTCTCGTAAAATACCTGACAAAGCGGCTGGTAAAGATGAAATTTTTCCAAAAGATCGATTCCAGCCTGGCCTCCTTTCTGAAAAGCTTTGTTACTATATTGCTGTACGCGCTGGTATGTCTGGAGGCAGCATCCATTTTGGGCATCTCGATGACCTCTCTGCTCACGGTCTTTGCCTCGGCGGGCGTTGCGATTGGGCTTGCCATGCAGGGGGCGCTTTCAAATTTTGCCGGAGGTTTGATGCTTCTGCTCTTTAAGCCTTTTAAAGTAGGAGATTATATAGAAACAGAGGATTATGACGGAACCGTGGAAGCGGTCACCGTGTTTTATACAATACTGCAAACACCGGATAACAAAAGGATCACTTTGCCGAACGGCACGCTGACGAACGCGGCAATCGTAAACTATTCTTCCAATGAAACCCGACGCGTGGACCTCGAATTTTCCGCGGGATATGCGTCCGATATAAAACGCGTGAAGGAGCTGATGCTTTCCGCCGCTTCTGCACATGAATCGGTGCTGAGAGAGCCGGCTCCGGAAGCACATCTGCTCCGCCACGGCGATAACGCTCTGGAATTTGTAATGCGCGTTTGGTGTAAAACCGATGCTTACTGGACGGTTAAATTTGATTTGTTGGAGAATATAAAGGAGTTGTTCGATGAAAACGGCATTGAAATACCGTATCCGCAAATGGACATTCATTTGTGTAGCAACGGAAATGAGGCCGGGAAATAAAAGATTCGGAACAAAACGCCCTTTGCCTGTACAGATTACGCACGCAGCGCCGGACCCGGAGGAGCGTGGCCGGCTGCGCTGTTTGATATCGCCGTATCGCGACGCACAGCTTTCTTTCTGCCTTTTACCGATTTTATCCGGAGAGGCGTGGTAGGACCGGGTGTGAGTAGATGCCGTCCGGCCGTATACGACACCTCTTTCCCGAAAGGAACGGCGTTGCCCGGCAGTCCCATTTTCTCCTGCAAAACATAATATCGCGCAGGTAATTTCCTACGCCGGCACTTGGAAATAGTATTAAAAAATAGGATACTGAACAAAGATTAAGGAGATCTGCTATGAAAAAGGAGCTTGATGTTGTAAACGGCGGACAAAGCCCTGAAAAGACTGCAAAAGCGTATCGTATTCGTATCGTACAGTCGCCTGACATTGACTGGGATTCCGTTGCGGCGGCTGATATCTGTGAATATGTTTGGGGTGGGACATACAGACCGGCGGCGCAAGCCCGTCTTGTTTTTGTCAGCGGCGATGGTTTTTATGCGAGACTGAATTGTCGTGAGGCATCTCCCCGCACCGTTTACAGGAATTTTTTTGATCCGGTCTACCGCGATAGCTGTCTGGAGTTTTTTGCCCGTTGGAACTGTAAGTCACCCGATTATGTAAACATCGAAATGAATTCTGCCGGAGCGATGCTTGCAGCGGTCGGACCGGACCGCGAGCGGAGACGTCCAGTTACGGATTTTCTCCCCGCACCTTTTCAAATAAAGGCTTTATCCAAAAATGACGATTGGTCCGTTACTGTCAGAATAGGTATTGAGGATCTGAAAAAATTGACAGGACTAAAAGAGGAGATGCTTGTCCCCGGCTATACCTTTTGGGGGAACTTCTACAAATGCGGGGATGATACGTCTATACCCCATTACGGTTCCTGGAATCCCATTGCTTTGCCCGCACCGGATTTTCATTGTCCGGTACATTTTGGCACACTGATTCTGGGAGAACAGTAAAGATCGCACTGAATTCCCTCTGTGTCTGCGCAGCTTGCTTGTCTCAGCAGTATTTAAGCTATGAGTGTGTTCTGTTATAAACTTATACGAAGCCCGCAGGTAATACACCCAAGACCTATCGCGCCGAAAAGCGCCTCTGAGGGGCTCTATTTGCCGCAAATGCGGCTTTCCGGAAACACAGCCGCTTTCTTGGAGTATAGATCTGGAAACGCGCTGGGCAAGCCTTATTTTATGGTACACATGAAAATACGGTTTGTTTTGACTGAGATCCGTGCCGTATGCCCCAAAAAACGCAGGCAACTTGACGGACTGCCGGTCTGTCACCGTCATTTAAACGCAGCAGATGCGGGGCAGCTTGAAGCTCTTGCTCTCTGTACAAATATGGGCGCCGGTAGGTCGGATTGCAGCGCAAAACGTGAGGGCGCTGCAAAATCATAACATTTACAGTACCCTCACAGATTTTTATTGCCTATATGTGCAGAGAGAAGATCTTATAAAAAATCTTCCTCCGTCATATCTTCCTCCGCCATAGCCGCCGCTTCGGATACGAGTCCCTTTCCGTTGTATACCGTGTCGAAACAGGCGCTGGTATCCGGGGATTCAAAGCGGACGCCTTCTATATGGATAAAGCGGGCGCGAGCAAAGCGATACGTGCTGAGCCTGCGGTCCAGTGCATCGTCCGTATGTGCACAGACGAGAAGGTCGGTTCGCTCAATACCGCAGATCAGCAATGTGTGATAATAGGAACCATCGGAATCGCCAAGCTGGACAATGTCTCCGATTTCAATATCCCGCGGCCGCGCTTCGATACCAAAAGGGCCTTCCCCCTGATTCTGCGTCAAAAAATTATACAGATATTCCACACCCGACCAGGCCGGCGCGCGGTCGGCCTCAGAAATGTAATACCAGCCGAAGGTCGGCGTATAATTCATGACACAACTGCCCGCATACAGACACTGTGAAACAAAGTTGGTACAGTCTCCCCCTACGTCGTCGAAGTTATAAAAGACAGGATTCCTGGAAAGCGCCCATCTTCTCGCGTAACTCTGCGCATGCATCCTGTCATATGGCTTTATCACTAACATAATGCCTCCTGTTTTTTATATGATTTCCCATTTCCATTGTATGACAAAATCAGTGGTTTTGACAGGAAGCAATATCATTTCCCGGAGGGTTAAATCTAAGTAAATTTTGGATTTGTTCTGTGCTTTTATATTTTTCTATCATTTAACAAATCTGGACTAATTCACAAAGACCAGAACTTTCTTGTAATATTTCATAGTTCTGATGCGTAAAATTGAATGAAAGGCTGTATGGCGGTATTCTTTCTTCTGTAATCTTTCATCAGGTTTTGACAGATTAGACATTAATTTCAAAAATAAGCTCCTGTTTTTGGGAGATTTGGAAAATTCTTGAATGTTAACAGAATGTAAAACAATATATAATATTTTGGCCATATAGTCCTGTTAAACTATAAGCACTTCAAATGAAAGGAGACACGGGTTATTCCGTGACGAAACGCAAAAATGAAGAAAAGAATCATTGCTATGCTGTTGACGGCGATTGTTGCTTGCTCAATGGTGTTTACAAGCTGCGGAGATAATGGCGAAGGTGACGACACCGGTACGGGTACGAACACAGCCAAGATCACCGACACGGATGAAGCTACAGACACCGATACGGATTCGGCTGACACGGACGAGGATTCTACTGAGCCCACAGATACGGACGAGCCGACCGACACTGCTGAATAAGAAAACAAAATACGGTGAATGTTCCCTGACGCAGGTATTCATGTTAAATATTGAATTCCTGCGTTCGTTTTTGCCGCGAACAGCCGCTGTCATGCAGCGGCTGTTTTGATCGCTTCTTAGTTGTGCAGCATCATTGAGGTGCTTTTAGGTTAGGGCAGGAGCAATGTATTTTTCATCCTTCTGAAAGTGAAGCCGGAGGCGGGATACTCTGCTGCTGTCGACCTTTAAAGACGTTCCACCTATCATAAAGCGAAAAAGCGATAGGCCCTTAAAGAAGAGGACGCAAAGGTTTTCTTCGAGCCTTTGTAAAGCATCTGCTGAAAAGGTATCAGAGAAATTTTACCCATCGAATTCAAAAAGATTAATACGGCGTTTGAACTGTCAGACTTTTCGGTGATGCCGGATGAAATGCCGTAGGAAAGGAAGTCTTTTCTGCAAAAAAGACGCGGTGATCCTTATGCTGGATAGCCTGTTCGGCGGGGAACGAAAACGAAAAAAAGAGAAGGGGATTTCTCTGCTTGGGACGGTCTTTAACAATATAGAATGTGATCTTCTGTGCGGAATGCTCGAAAATAACGGCATACCTTTTATTCTGAAAGAAGATGGCGGCGGCAGCTTTTCGAAAATTGTAACGGGATTTTCAATTTTCGGTACGCATATTTATGTCAGTGACGGAGATTTTGAGAGGGCCAAGGAATTGCTTGCCTTTCTGCGGGAGTCGACGGAATCTGATGTTTGAAGTACAGATATTTCCCTTTTGAAGGAAGATATAAAGAGGCGCATTTGAACGTGATACCGTTTTCGTAGAGGTGCCAGCGGATTTTTTATAAGTTTAGTATGGATTCTATAGAAAATACTTATAAAACGATAAATGGATAAATGAAAGAAGCATTTGCTCTGGGGATAAAACGGCTGAACATCCGGAATTCTGTGCAACAGTTTTGGGTGTGCTGAGATACCTGCGTGTAAAACTGATAAAATTAGCTGCGTCAACTGTTTTTCAATAAGAAGGGAATAGAAATGCCTTACTGTAAATATGTTTTAATGATCGGAAAGACAGTAGGGCCGGGCCGGTGCACGCTCTTGCAGCCGTGTAAAGCCGTATGATATGTATGCGCTGCGTTGCGAATCGCTGAAAGCGCTGCAAAAAACGCTGGCTTATTTCCATAAGATTTCTGCTTTTGAAAACGGACGGAGCGTTTCAAAGATTGTGGCTGACATTCATAGGAACTGCGGCGAACTGCAATGGGAATATTAAGAGGATGCGTATATATTGCTGTATTATTTGCCTGACCTTCGCTTCTTTCTGGTGTAAATAGAAAAATGCAGGCTTAACGGCGCGGCATCTTCCAACGGGATTTTTTGAAGCGCGTCAACCAGATAGAGAAAAACAGATCTTTCGATGGAAGCGGCAGAGTTCCGTTCGCAAATGAGATAAAATGATTCGAGTCAAATGATAGCAAACACCTTAAAAATTTTTGCTTAAAATAAAAGGAAGGACTGCTAAGCGGCAGCAGTCCTTTCCACAGAAGTGTTGGGCGAGCCCTCCGATCAATAGAATGGAAGAATGCGGACCGGGAGACCGCTTTAAATGGAGAGTTACATGTAACCGAATCGGAACAGCCGCAAAGCCACTGCCTCTCCGTCAGGCGGAGCATGATCATCGCACCTGTGTAAAGTTTTATTTCTTCGGGGAATGCAGATCGCCTGACAGAAGCCGAATGGCGCGTTCCACTGCATCCTTGGCATTATACCAGGGCTCGTCCTGATATCGGTAGTCAAATTTCTTGCAGAACCAGCTAACATCCTCCTGCAGTTGATCCAGCGCAGCTTTTTCTGTAGCGGATATTGCATCGAAAAAGCTTTGGAAAACTTTTTTACCCATCCGCTTTCTGCCTGCTTCCATGAATTTTCTGTAATGGATAAGGCAAAAATAAGGCTGTGCCGCTGTTTTTTCCCGAAAAGCCTTTTCTGTTTCCCAAAGATAAACCGAACAGTCAAGCATTTTTTCAAAGGCTTGACCGATTCGACTGCATACGTAGCAGCTGCTTTCCAGCGCACTTAGTTTTTTTTCTGCGTCGGCGCCGGGGGCGCGGAGCGTTGAGAGCAGGCTGCCAGCCTGCCCCTTTCGGACCTCTTCCAGATGACTTTCTAAAATTAACGCCAATCCCAGGCGATTTTTTCGCTCAAACATCATATGATAATGTGTGGCACAGAACCCCTCGGCATTGGTACGCTGCCGAATGTCCGGCTCCATCATAGAAGCTCCGAGGATCGTTTCCAGTTCATTTTCCTCCAGCATATTGTATAATGAGCAGAACGGACAGCCGTTTGAGGCATCTTCTGCAGAGGCATCGAAAGCTTCGTTTACGGGTATGGTATAAATTTTTTCCGGCATATCGCTTGATCCTTTCGTATCTGTTTCTCCGTTATCGGCATAGGGTAGCATACGGAATGACATCTTTCTATGAATTGATACATGACGGCAGAATGACGTGAGTAAAGGAACGGCTGTCAATTTTCATGGGGAAAGCTATGAAACAGAAATAAATCAGTATAACAGCCGCAGGCTCGGATGAACCGGTGGCGATTTCGTTCTTAAACTGTGGCCGTTTGAAATTCGGGAAGTTATAAATAGAAATAAATTTGGATGATGAATTTTACGAAAGTATTTTGAGCCAACCCTGTTTGGCTGTCTTCGATGCGGAGGGGCGGTTTTACTGTCCGAAACTCGATTTGCTTTTCACATCAGCCACAATCCCACACGATCCACATGAAAGGATGGTCATAATATAAAATATGGTTATCAATCAACTGCAATCTACGATAGGCTACCGTTGCCCTGTGTGCGGTACAGGGATTCTCAGCATGGTCGGCGTTTTTGCGCTGAGCGGAGATATGATCAAACTGAAGTGTGACTGCGGCAAGAGTGAGCTTATGATCTCTTACACGCGGGACAAAAAAATCAGGTTGTCCGTACCCTGTCTTTTCTGTCCGAATCCTCACACCTTTGTCCTGAGCAACGGAAAATTTTTTGAAAAGGAGCTGTTTTGCATTCCGTGTGCTCTGGCAGGCCTGGACATCTGTTTTATTGGAGACAAAGATCATGTACTGGCCGCGATGACCCGCACGGAAGAAAAAATCATGGGCATGCTGCGGGAGGCGGGCATGGATACGCTCGAGACGCTGCGCACGCTGTCTGATGACGATTGCAGCTGCTGCGAACACGAACGTCATGGAGGAGAGACGAATTTTTCGGACAATCATATGAACGATCTGGTTTCCTTTGTGGTACGTGAGCTTTTCGAAGAAGGGGCGGTCCGCTGCCGCTGCGCTGACGGAATCGGGCGTTATGAAATGATCAACGAGAACGGTGATGTGGTTGTCAGATGCAAGCGATGCGGCGCGCAGCGGAGGATACCGTGCAGTCAGACGCTTGCGGCAAATGCATTGCTGGAAGCCGATGTCCTTATACTGGAGTAAATTGTGCATCCCTCTCCGTCTTTTCCGGAACAATTCGGAATATCAGACACCGTGAACGGAGAGTGGAGTATTTACAGATACTTTGGGATCCGTTATGTGAATCGAGACGGCTTATGCCATCTATATAGACGACTGTTTCGAGACTGCATGGGCAGAGAAAATGGGCCTGGTTCGCTGATCTTTCGGAATTTGGGGCCTGATTTTCTATATTAAGCTATGAGAAAGAGTCGATATGGCTTCGATTTGCATTTTATTAGCGAACACCGCTGCCCGGCTGTCTGAAAAATTGATAATACCGGCATCGGAGCATACCGTTGTACAGCCTGCGTACCTTATCGGCCCGGCGACCGTACAGCCGTTCAAATGTTTCGGATTCACAGAGAATATAAATCTGCCAACGGTCGAGTTTGGAAAAGGCTTGACCCATTTCTCTGTATAAACGTTCCGTTTGTACGGTGTCGGACAGTCGTTCACCATACGGGGGATTGCACACGATGGTCCCGCGCCGCCCTCCGGTTTCCAGTGTCAGTGCATCCCGACAGAAGACTTTGACATATTGTCCGACGCCTGCCCGTTTGATGTTTTCTAAGGCGAGAGCGCACATGCGGCTGTCGATATCCGAAGCAAAGGCTTCAAAAGCCGTATTCAATTTCCGCATTTCCCTTGCCTCCCCACGTGCCTCGTCAAATAGCTTCGGCGGTATGTCGTAAAATGCTTCGGCCGCAAAGGAACGGTACAGACCGGGAGCCGTATTGGTCATAAGGAGCGCAGCTTCGATGGGGATTGTACCGGAACCGCAGAAGGGGTCCCAAAGCAGAACCTCCTCCCTTGGACGAGAGATCTTTACCATGGCGCATGCCAGCGTTTCTCTCAGCGGCGCTTCGCCGGCGGATTTTCGGTAACCGCGTTTGTGCAGCGGGGAACCGGAGGTATCGATCATGAGCGTAGCTTTATCCTTCAGTATAAAAAATTCGATTTGATAGGTTACGCCCTCCTCGGGAAACCAAGAGATCCCGTACGCGCCCTTCAAGCGTTCCGCTACGGCTTTTTTGACAATGCGCTGACAGTCCGGAAGGCTGAAAAGCCGGCTTTTGATAGCATGTCCCTTGACCGGGAAGCAATCGTCCTTTCCGATCCAGCTTTCCCACGGAAGCGCCCTTGTACCCTCAAAAAGCTCGTCAAAGGTTGCGGCCGAAAAGCTGCCGAGCTTCAAATACAGACGTTCAGCGGTGCGCAGCCAGAGGTTGCAGCGGGCGATAGCGCTTATATCGCCGCGGAAAGTAACCCTGCCGTCGATCACTTCAGTGCGCTCATAACCGAGCGCATCGATTTCCTCACAGACAAAATGCTCCAGCCCAAAGAGGCATGTTGCGACATATTCGAATATTTCCGTCATAACTATAACCTTGTCTTTGCACGCAAAGACACCCCCTCTTTGAAATGTGCTTTTCTGCTTTTCCTTCTCGCTGTCATGATTTTACTGCCGGATACACCGCCTTTCGGCTGCTTTCACGGACTTCTGGCAGGATTAGGGATTCAAAAGTATGACCAAAAGCAAGACGTCTTCCACCTCATCCGGCGGCGGGTTTGCACTTGCTTTTTTCAGCGGATATACATATCCACCAATGAAAAAAATAAAAAACGAAGCATTGGTCCTTATTGAAACTTACACGATTCCCACAGGCGTGCTAAGGATAGAGTAATCTGAAAGGGCGTCCTCATCGATCACGATGTTTTCTGCCATAGGAGCGATTTTCTTCGAGTATATCTCGCTGCGCAACACCTCCTCGAAGTTGGAAAGCATGTTGACATAAACGGCATCGTTGTATGCTTCTTCCTTAAGCGGAACCTTCAGCATGATATGGGTTCCGTAATCTTCCTCCACGACGCGCCGCTCACCGATTTCCATGTCGA
This sequence comes from Clostridiales bacterium, assembly GCA_019415985.1. Taxonomy (GTDB): domain Bacteria; phylum Bacillota; class Clostridia; order Oscillospirales; family CAG-272; genus CAKTAA01. Next base: position 918 of record DXYE01000037.1, on the reverse strand, counting down.
ACGCGGCATCGATAAAGCTTTCAGGGTAATTGCTGAACTGAGCCAGGATGTAACCATCGGCATAAACCTCCGCGCCGCTGTCCTCATTGTATTTTTCCAGCAGCTCGTCAAAATCCGCACCGTCGTCCAACTGTTTGACAATCGATTCGATCAGCTCCTGCTTCTCTTGCTTTTCCTCCTCGGTCAACTCAACGGACTTTGGGTTGCCGTTCGCGTCGTAGACAATCTCGCCGTTTTCATCCTTTTCCGTCTTATCCGCTGTACGAATCAGAATATGTTTGACCGCCACGTAATTTTCCTGATAGAATTCCTCCCGCTGCGCGTCTGTTATGGCCTCTGCGCCGATGACCCCGTTTGCAGAGCTGCCATAAAGGTAATCCATAACGGCATAAGTTTTCTGCTCTGCAATATAGATATCCCGCAGAATGTCGACATTTATGCCGAGCGGGGCCAATCGTTCGTTCATAGCCGAGCGGCCGCCGGCCTCGTCAATCAGCGCATCGATATCCGCGTCGATACCGGTAAGCGTACTCTCCGAGAGCGAGAGCTTATATTCGTCAAAGAGATAGAGAGAGATCAGGTTGGATTTGGCAATTTCATTGACCATGTTGGCAATGTAATCTGCCACCGTGATACCATCCAATACAGTGGACTGCAAAAACTCTTCCGTATCTTCGCCGCCTAACATGTACAAATAATAGGTTTTATAGCTGGACATCCAATAAGAATACATCCCTGATGTGACGGAAAGTCCCTCATAAGTCATCAGCTTTTTCTGGCCGCAGGCACACAAAGAACCGGAAAGGGCGAGCAAAACCAAAAAAAACGCGGTAAATTTATATAGGAATTTGGATAAAAATTTCATTCATAAAATCTCCTTTACAGCAGATAATCCGACCGGGGCGCCGGGGGTGGGAG